>JAIYDR010000207.1 GCA_027487395.1 Rhodobacter sp.
CCATCCGCAATGGCCGGGTGTTTGAAATTAAATCCCCGCTGATCCTGCAACCCGGCCCCGCCGCCCTGACCGATGGGCTGGATGCGATTGTGGCGGCGCTGTGGGGGATTACTTCACCGACTTAAGCATTTCCTGCACCTTCGGCCCCAGAACCGGGACGATCTTGGCCACACCGGCCTTACTGGGGTGGATGCCATCGCCCTGCATCAAATCGCCCAAGGCGGAAAGGTCCGTCCCCAAGGCCGCGAAATAAGGCTCGGCCAGCAAAACGCCGTATTGCGCGGCAAGCTCTGGGTAGGCCGCATCGAAAGCCGCCTTATACTCTGGCCCGAAGTTCATCGACGCCTGCATCGGGATCAAGAGCACCGGCAGGCCCTTCGCGGTAATGCCGGACAGGATGGCGTCAAGGTTCTTGCGCGCCTCAGACGGGGGCAGGCCGCGCAACAGGTCATTGCCGCCCAAAAGCACCATCACCGCATCGACATCCGGCGTCAGCGACCAATCCAGCCGCGACAGGCCCCCTGCCGTGGTATCGCCCGAAACCCCGGCGTTGACCACCACGACATCAGCGCCCTGCGCCTGCAACCACGTCTGCAACTGCGGCACCAGACCTTCGCCCTCGGCCAATCCATAGCCTGCGGTCAGGCTGTCCCCCAGCGCCAAAAGCGTGATCGGTTCGGCACGCGCCACCCCCGCCAAGGGCAAGAACAGCAAAACCCACGCAAGCGTGACATTGCGCAGGCGCAAGATCGCGCCATATGTGACAGACAAAACAAGGTGACGGAAAGATTTCATGGTCAAGACGGGTTCCGATACGGTTCTGGCGCTGCAGGATGCGCGGCTTACTCTGGCGGGAAATGCGGGCCCGGTCGAGATCCTCAAGGGCATCTCACTGAGCATTGAACGCGGGCAAACGGTGGGATTGGTGGGGCCGTCCGGGTCTGGCAAATCCTCGCTTCTGATGCTGATGGGCGGGTTGGAGCGGGCAACCGGCGGGTCTGTGCTGGCCTTGGGCGAAGATATCACATCGATGGATGAGGACCAACTTGCCCGCTTTCGCCGGGGCCGGATGGGGGTCGTCTTCCAATCCTTTCACCTGATCCCGACGATGACCGCGCTTGAGAATGTGGCCGTGCCGATGGAGCTGATGGGCCTGTCCGATGCCTTTGACCGCGCGCGAGAGGAGTTGACCGCCGTGGGTCTGGGCAGCCGTCTGGACCATTACCCCAGCCAGCTGTCCGGCGGCGAGCAACAGCGTGTCGCCTTGGCCCGTGCCGCCGCCCCGCGTCCGGCGCTTTTGCTGGCGGATGAACCCACCGGCAATTTGGATGGCGTGAATGGCGCGGCAATCATGGACCTTTTGTTCGGCCTGCGTGACCGGCATGGCGCGACTTTGGTGCTTGTCACCCATGCCCCTGATCTTGCCGCGCGTTGTGATCGGGTGATCCGTTTGGCCGATGGCCGCATTGCGGGTGAAACTGCGGGTGTTGCAGCATGAGTCTGTCTTGGCGCATCGCCCGGCGCGAACTTCGGGGCGGGTTGCAGGGGTTTCGGGTGTTTCTTGCCTGTTTGGCGCTGGGGGTGGCTGCAATTGCCGCTGTGGGCACCGTGCGGGCTTCGATCCAAGCGGGGTTGACGGATCAGGGCGCGGTCCTTTTGGGCGGGGATGCCCAGATGGAATTCACCTATCGTTTTGCCGAAGAAGCCGAGCGGGCGTGGATGGAGGAAAACGCGCTGAAGGTGTCTGAGATCGTCGATTTCCGGTCAATGGTGCTTTTGGGCGACGAGTCTGCACTGACACAGGTCAAGGCGGTTGATGACGCTTATCCCGTGGTCGGGCAGGTGACGTTGGAAGCCGGAACATTGCCTGAGGCTCTGGCCGATCAAGACGGCATCCCCGGTGCGGTGATGGATAAGGTGCTGGTGGACCGTCTGGGTCTGGTGGTGGGCCAGACCTTCCGCATGGGCACGCAGGAATTCCGCCTTGGCGCGGTCTTGCTGCGCGAGCCTGACTCCGCCGCCGGGGGCTTTGCCCTTGGTCCGCGCACCATCGTGCGGACGGCTGCACTGGCAAACTCGGGCCTTTTGGTGCCGGGATCGCTGTTTGAAACCCAGTACCGCCTGACCCTGCCGCCAAATACCGACCTTGCCGCGCTGGAGGCCAGGGCCGAGGCCGCCTTCACCGACAAGGGCATGCGTTGGTCAGACAGCCGCCGTGCCGCTCCGGGGGTGGAACGGTTCGTGGACCGCATGGGGTCTTTCCTGATTCTCGTCGGGTTGGCGGGTCTGGCGGTGGGCGGGGTCGGTGTGCAGGCGGCGGTGCGGGCCTACCTCGACAGCAAGACAGCGACCATTGCGACGTTGAAAACCTTGGGCGCGGAGTCGGGGCTGATCTTCCGCATCTACCTGTGGCAGATCGCGGTTTTGTCCGGCTTTGGCGTGGTGATCGGTTTGGCCTTGGGCGCGGGGATCCCTGTGGCCTTTGGTGGCGTGATCGAAGCCTCACTCCCCTTTCCCGCTGAGGTGGCCTTGCATCCGCTTCCGCTGATTGAGGCCGCCTTCTACGGTGTGACGACGGCGTTTCTCTTTACCCTCTGGCCTTTGGCGCGCAGCGAAGGGGTGCGGGCGGCGGCGCTCTATCGTGGCGCGGGGGCCGCAGGCCCGGTGCGCCCGTCGCGTCTGGTCGCGATTGCCGCACTGACCGTGCTGCTGGTCGGGGGCGCAGTGTGGTTTTCGGGGACGTGGCAACTCACGCTCGGCTCGGCGGGCGGCGTCATTGCCGCGCTGGCGGTACTGGCGGTTGCGGCCTGGGGCACGCGCAAGCTGGCCCGACGTGCCGCGCGCTCTGCCGCAGTGCAGGGCCGTCCCGCGCTGCGTCTGGCACTAGCGGCGATTGGCGGGCCACGGGATGAGGCGGCGTCCGTCATCCTGTCCTTGGGGCTTGGCCTGTCGGTTCTGGCCGCCGTGGGGCAGATCGACGCCAATTTGCGCACCGCGATTGACCGGGATCTGCCGACCCGCGCGCCGTCCTATTTCTTCGTGGACATCCAGCCCAACCAGATCGACGGTTTCCTTGCCCGCGTGACCGGCGACCCGGCTGTGTCCAAGGTCGAGGACGCACCGATGCTGCGCGGGGTCATCACCCAGATCAACGGCCGCCCGGCCAAAGAGGTGGCGGGCGAACATTGGGTGGTGCGCGGCGACCGGGGTCTGACCTATGCCGCCGAACCGCAGGCGAATGCCAAGGTTGTGGCGGGGGAATGGTGGCCCAAGGATTACACCGGCCCGGCGCAGGTGTCTTTCGCGGCGGAAGAGGCCGAGGAGATCGGGTTGAAACTCGGCGATGCCTTGGTGGTCAATGTGCTTGGCCGTGACATCGCGGCGACGATCAGCAGTTTCCGGCAGGTGGATTTTTCCAGCGCCGGGATGGGGTTCGTGATGACCTTCAACCCATCCGCCCTTGAAGGCGCGCCGCATACCTTCATCGCTACCGTCTATGCCGAAGAAAGCGGAGAGGCCGCGATCCTGCGCGATCTGTCCAAGGCTTACCCCAACATCACCGCCATCCGCATTCGTGACGCCATCGACCGCGTGACAGAGGCGTTAGAGGCGATCGGCACCGCCACGCGCTGGGCGGCGTCGGTCACGCTGCTGACCGGCTTTGTCGTGTTGATCGGGGCGGCGGCGGCAGGCGAACGCGCGCGGGTTTACGAATCCGCCGTGCTGAAAACGCTGGGGGCCACACGGGCGCGCATCCTTGCCAGTTTCGCGCTGCGATCCGCGCTGACCGGGGCTGCGGCGGGCGGGGTGGCGATCTTGGCCGGGGGGCTGGCCGGTTGGGCGATCATGCGCTTTGTGATGGAGGCGACGTATAGCTTCGAACCCGTCTCTGCCCTGCTGATCGTGGTGGGCGGCGTCTTGGCAACCTTGCTCGCCGGATTGGCCTTTGCGCTGCGCCCCTTGGCGGCGAAACCGGCACAGGTCTTACGCGCGCAGGACTGATGATTTCCCGTCAGACTGATGGGATGTCGTCGCCAGATCGTCACGGGCGGTGGAATTTCACCATTGCCCGTGCCGCGAAATGGAATATTAATTCCAAGCGGAACGCGGGCTTTGGAGGGCTCGCGCAGGATGCTGCGCATCCACAGGGGGGACGCCATGCCAGATCACAGCCAGACCATCGCCATCGTCACAGGCGGGGCGCAGGGCCTTGGCCTTGCCATCGCGCAGGCATTGTTGGCAGATGGCTGCCGTCAATTGGTGATCTCGGGCCGCAATGTGACCAAGGGCGAAGCGGCGGCGGCGCGGTTGCGCGAAGGCGGGGCGGATGTGCGCTTTCTGCCGGCCGATATGGGCAATGTGACCGAGGCGCAGGAATTGGTGGATCGCACCCTCAGCCGCTTTGGCCGAGTCACATCCTTGGTGAATTGCGCCGCCGATACCTCGCGCGGGTCGATCCTTGATACCACGCCCGAAGGCTGGGACCAGTTGATGAACACCAACGCGCGGGGGCCGTTCTTTGCGCTGCAACGCTTTGCCCAAGCGGCCACGGCGGCAGGCCATCCGGCAACGGCAGTGAATATCGTCACCATGAGCAGCCATTGTGGCCAATCCTTCTTGGCCGGTTATGCGGCGTCGAAGGCGGCTTTGGCCAATATCACCAAGAACTCTGCCAATGCGCTGCGGACTAAAGCTGTGCGCGTGAATGGTATCAACGTTGGCTGGATGGATACCCCCGGCGAGGACCTGATCCAGAAAACCGTCCACGCCGCCGCCGATGATTGGCTGGCAAAGGCCGAGGCCGCGCAACCGATGGGCATGTTGGTCAAGCCCGCGCATGTGGCGGGGTTGGTGTCCTATATGCTCTCGGCAGATTCGGGCGTGATGACCGGGGCGATGGTGGATTTCGATCAGAATGTGACCGGGGCTTACGGAGAGTAACCCCCGGCGTGAAGCAGGCCCCAACGGGCGAAGGAGATGAACAGATGACGATCAGATTCGGGCTTTTGGGCGCTGGCCGCATCGGCAAGGTGCATGCCAAGGCGATCACCGGCGACGCCAATGCCAAACTGGTGGCGGTGGCTGATGCCATGCCCGCCGCGGCGCAGGCGATTGCCGATCAATACGGCTGCGACATCCGCAGCATCGACACGATCCTGGCCTCTGCCGACATCGACGCCGTGGTGATCTGCACCCCCACAGACACGCATGCCGACCTGATCGAGGCCTTTGCCAAGGCGGGTAAAGCGATCTTCTGCGAAAAGCCGATTGATCTGAACATCGACCGCGTGAAGGCCTGCCTCAAGGTTGTGCGCGAGACGAAGGCCATTCTGATGGTGGGCTTCAACCGCCGCTTTGATCCGCATTTCGTGGCGGTGAAGGCAGAGGTGACCAAGGGCACGATTGGCGATGTGGAAATGGTCACCATCACCAGCCGTGATCCGGGTGCCCCGCCGGTGGAATATATCGCGCGCTCGGGCGGCATTTTCCGCGACATGACGATCCATGACTTTGACATGGCGCGTTTCCTGTTGGGCGAGGAAGTGGCTGAAGTGTCGGCGCAAGCCTCGGTTCTGGTCGATCCGGCGATTGGCAAGGCGGGGGATTTTGACTCGGTGCAGGTGATGCTGCGCACGGCAACGGGCAAGATGGCGGTGATTTCAAACTCGCGCCGGGCGACCTATGGCTATGATCAGCGGATTGAGGTGCATGGGTCTTTGGGGGCCGTCGCCGCCGAAAACCAGCGCCCGGTGTCGATCGAAGTGGCAAGCGCCACGGGCTACACCCGTCCGCCGCTGCATGATTTCTTCATGACCCGCTATACCGAGGCTTATGCCGCCGAGATTGCAACCTTTATCAACGCCATCGCAGGCAAGGCGCCGGCCACGCCCTCGGGTGAGGATGGGCTGTTGGGTCTGGCTTTGGCCGAGGCGGCGCTAAAATCGGTGTCCGAAGGGCGCACGGTGAAGTTGACCGAAATCCTCTGACCTTCGCGTCAGGAATAATGATGCCGCGCAATCGCTTGCGCGGCATTTTTCATTCCGCTCAGCACCAGCCGCCCTTGCGGAACACCGGGGTTTTGGACCCGTCATCGGTGATGCCGTCGATGTCCACCTCTCCCGATCCGATCATCCAATCGACGTGGATGATCGAGGCGTTCCCGCCCTGTGCGGCGATCTGGTCTTTGGTCAGTGACGCGCCATCAAGGAAGCATTTGGAATAGCACTGCCCAAGCGCGATGTGGCAGGCGGCGTTTTCGTCGAAAAGCGTGTTGTAGAACAACAACCCCGAGTCCGAGATGGGCGAGGCATGGGGCACCAAGGCCACTTCGCCCAAGCGCCGCGCGCCTTCGTCGCTGTCGATCAGCTTCAGGAAGGCCGCTTCGCCCTTTTGCGCGCGGGCCTCTGTGATGCGGCCTTCAGAGAAGCGGACTTCGATGCCTTCGATCACCGATCCCTGATGTGCGAGCGGTTTGGTGGCGCGGACATAGCCTTCGACGCGGGTGGCGTGCGGGGTGGTGAAACACTCCTCGGTCGGCAGGTTGGGGTTGCAGGTGATGCCGTTCTTGGCGGTCGACGCCCCGCCGTGCCATTCGTGGCCATCGGCCAGACCCACGGTCAGATCCGTCCCCGGCCCGGAAAAGTGCAGGGCTGAAAAGCGCTGGCCGTTCAGCCATTTGGTCCGGGTCTTTAACGCAGCGTTATGCGCGGCCCAATTCGCAACCGGGTCGTCGCCTTCGAGTCGAGAAGCCGAGAAGATCGCCCGCGCCAGCTGTGCCTGTGCCTCATCCGGCGTCAGGTCTGGAAACACCTGCCGTGCCCAGCCGCGCCCGGGATGGGCGATGATGGTCCAGTTGACATCGAAGTTTGAGATTTTCTCCAAGGCCGGTTTATAGGCCATCGCATTCGCTTTGGCGGCGCGGGCCACCTTTGCCGGATCGGCATGGGCCAGCAGCATCGGGTCATCGCCGACAATCGCCATCCGCGCGGCGTTCTGGCTGAACGCCTGCGCCATCCCGCCATAAAGCCAGCCGGGGGCGCGGTCGAAACTGTCGTCGCTGGCGTTGTCGTAGCGGGCCAAGGTCACGCCCTCATCCGATAGAAGCGGCGTCACCAGTCCGGCGCCCGCGCGATAGGCTGCAGCGACGACACGGCGGACCAAGGGCAGGGCTTCGACGGCTGCGGTCAGGATCAGGTCTTGGCCGGGTTGCAGGTTCAGGCCTACACGCACAGCAACCTCGGCCATGCGGTCCAGTTCGGCATCGGTCAGCGGATAGTCAGTCATCGGATCACCCCTTGGCTTTGCCGCAAGGTTTCCCGCCCGGCAGCCGGGGTCAAGTCCTGACGCTTAGTCGAGCGCGATCTCTTGCCGCAGCGTCCCGTCCGGCGCAAAGACCAAGACGCGGCCTGCTTCGGTGACCACAATCACCATCCCCTTTGCCACGGTGACGGCATCCGCCACCTCTCCGGCAGGCAAGGAAATCGCGGCGGGCAGGGCAGGGGCGGATTGCAGCGCAGGCAGGCGCGTGACAAGCAGGGCAACGATGGCTATGACACCGCCGATCATCACAAGCATCAAGGTGATGACCAAGGCTTTCAAGAAACGCAGACTGGGCGGAAGCTCCAGCCGATCAGAGGCATCGTCCATGGCAGACCCTTTCGACACGGACGATGGTATCCTGACTGTGACGATCAGCGAGAACCCGCCCGACCGTCTGGATAAAGCCTTGACGCGCGAGGTGCCAGAGGAAGCGTCGTTGTCGCGGTCCCGTCTGATGAAGATGATTGCCGCAGGCGATGTGTTGCGGGATGGCCAGCCCGTGACCGATCCCAAGACCAAGGTGGCGGAAGGCGAGGTGTTTACCCTGCTCCTCCCCCCCGCCGAGGACTACGACGCACAGCCGGAAGCCATTCCGCTGGAGGTTCTCTATGAGGATGACGATCTGATCGTCATCAACAAACCCGTCGGCATGGTGGTGCATCCGGCCCCCGGAACGCCTTCGGGCACGCTGGTCAATGCGCTTTTGCACCATTGCGGTGAGACGCTGTCAGGCATCGGTGGCGAAAAGCGTCCCGGCATCGTGCATCGCATCGACAAAGATACGACGGGGTTGTTGGTGGTGGCCAAGACCGACCGCGCGCATCACGGGCTGGCCAAGCAGTTTGAGGCACATACGGTGAACCGCCATTACATCGCGTTGGTCCACGGCACCCCCGACGCTGCCGATCCGCGCTTGCGCGGCACCAAGGGGGTGACGTTCGAGGCGGGCGGGATTTTGCGGATTGCCACGGGGTTGGCGCGGCACAAGACCGACCGTCAGCGGCAGGCGGTGGTCTGGGACGGGCAGGGGCGGCACGCCATCACCCGCGCCCATGTGCTGGAGAATTATGGGCAAGGCGCGGCCAGCTTGATCGAATGCTGGCTGGAAACCGGGCGCACCCATCAAATCCGGGTGCATATGTCCCATGCCGGGCATGGCTTGCTGGGCGACCAGACCTATGGCGGCAAGCGCCGCCTGTCGCCGAAACTGGTGGGGGAGCGTGCGGCGGATTTTGGGAACACATTCCCGCGTCAGGCGCTACATGCAGCGACCCTTGGTTTTGTGCATCCCGGCACGGGTGAGACGCTGGAATTCGCGGCACCTTTGCCCGACGACATGGCGGCCTTGGTGGATGCCTTGCGCGCTGCGGGATGATCGCCAAAGGGCCTGCCGCGCGCGGGCCTGTTGAAACAAATACTGACATGTGCGTGAACGCACCGAAACGCGCCTTGGGCCGCGACGGAGGCACGCCCATGTAACGATTAAGAAAGGAATCTGGCGTCGAACTTGAAAGCCGAGCTAAGGATTCCTACACTTCACCGCTTCCCGGGGCTTCAAAGAAGACCGGGCATGCTAACAGGGGGCACGACATGAGCACCTATCAGAACCTTCCCGCACCCAGCCCGGAACAGGGGCTGAACCGCTATCTTCAGGAAATCCGCAAATTCCCGCTGCTGGAACCTGAAGAGGAATACATGCTGGCCAAGCGCTGGGTCGATCATCAGGATGCGGCTTCGGCGCATAAGATGGTGACCTCACACCTGCGTCTGGCGGCCAAGATCGCCATGGGCTATCGCGGCTACGGTCTGCCACAGGCCGAGGTGATATCCGAGGCGAATGTGGGGCTCATGCAGGCGGTCAAGCGCTTTGATCCCGAAAAGGGCTTTCGTCTGGCGACCTATGCGATGTGGTGGATCCGCGCCAGCATTCAGGAATACATCCTTCGGTCATGGAGCCTTGTGAAACTGGGCACCACATCGGCGCAGAAAAAGCTGTTCTTCAACCTGCGCAAAGCCAAGGCGAAACTTGGCGCGCTGGAAGAAGGCGACCTGCGCCCCGAAAACGTGGCCCAAATTGCCAAAGACCTGTCGGTGACCGAGGAAGAGGTGATCGACATGAACCGCCGTCTGGCGGGGTCGGATGCGTCCCTGAACGCGACCGTCGGGTCGGATGGCGACGGCACGACGCAATGGCAGGACTGGCTTGAGGATGAAGACAGCGATCAAGCCGGCGCCTATGCCGAACGCGACGAGTTGGACGCCCGCCGCGCGTTGCTGGCGCAGGCGCTGGTGGTGCTGAACGACCGCGAAAAGCATATCCTGATGCAGCGCCGTCTGGCGGACACGCCGGTGACGCTGGAGGAACTGTCGGAAAGCTATGGCGTCAGCCGCGAACGCATCCGCCAGATCGAGGTGCGGGCCTTTGAAAAGCTGCAAGAACGGATGCGCGAACTGGCGCGCGGCAAGGGGATGGCGGTCCCCGCCTGACGGTCTTGCGCGGCGGATGCCCAAGTCGGATCAAGCGGCCCTCCCGGCAGGGATGGCCGCTTTTGTCTGTTTGGGGTATCACCCCGGCGTAATGGTTGGATGCCGCCTGTTGTTTGGGCGGCCTGACGTTTTCTAAAGATGAAGCGTCGTTTTCGGTTGCCGCTTGCGGTTGCAGCCGATACGACGCCCAAACCCGGAGAGTGCCCGAATGACGATGCTGGAAACCTTCATCAAGCCGATGCACCGCGAAGGCATCCCCTTCGTTGCGGCTTTTGCCGTGGCGACACTGGTTCTGTTCTGGATATGGGAACCACTGGGCTGGATCGGTGTCGGCCTGACGGTCTGGTGCTATTACTTCTTCCGCGACCCCAAGCGCGCTGTGCCGCAGAATACCGGCCTGATGGTGTCGCCCGCCGATGGCGTGGTGTCCCTGATCGAACGCGTCGCCCCGCCCGCTGAATTGGGCATGGGGCCAGAGCCGCTGATGCGGGTGTCGGTGTTCATGTCGGTGTTCAACTGCCACGTCAACCGCGCCCCCATCGCGGGCAAAATCACTGAGATTTCCTATCGTCCGGGCAAATTCCTGAACGCATCGCTGGATAAAGCTTCGACCGACAATGAGCGGAATTCGCTGCGGATTGAGATGGCCGATGGCCGGTCTATCGCGGTGGTGCAGATTGCTGGACTGGTGGCGCGGCGGATCGTCTGCTTTGCGGTCAAGGGCCAAGAGATGCGGACGGGTGAGCGGTTTGGTCTGATCCGCTTTGGCTCGCGCCTGGACATCTACTTGCCCGAGGGGATGGCGCCACAGGTCACGCTGGGCCAGACCTGTGTGGCCGGGGAAACGGTGATCGCGCTGGTGGGCCAAGACATGCCGCAACGTCTGGCGCGGATGGAATGACCCCAATGGATTCCCCCCACTTGCCCGAAGGCCGCAAGCGACCCCGCCGCAAGATGCACATCCTGCAACTCTTGCCCAACCTTGTGTCGATTCTGGCGCTGTGTTGCGGGCTGACGGCGATTCGCATGGCGGTGGATGGGCATTTTGCCACCGCTGTGGCGCTGATCGGTTTGGCGGCGGCGCTGGATGCGCTGGATGGGCGCTTGGCGCGGATGCTGAAATCCGAAAGCGCGATTGGGGCGGAACTCGACAGCCTGTCGGATTTCGTCAACTTCGGTGTGACGCCTGCCTTGGTGCTGTATTTCTGGGGGCTACAGGGGGATGCCAGCCTTGGCTGGATAGCCGTGCTGATCTACGCCGTCTGCTGCATCTTGCGGCTGGCGCGGTTCAATGTCGGCAACAAATCCGCCCCCACGGGCGATGCACCGGAACGCACCAGCTTTATTGGCGTGCCATCGCCCGCTGGGGCGATGCTGGTGCTCGTTCCAATCTATTTCACCTTCGCCACAGGCGGCGATGTGTTCCTGCCCAAATTCGTGGTCGAGGCGTGGATGGTGGCAATGGGGGTCTTGATGATCAGCCGCATCCGCACGCCCTCGCTGAAACGGGTGACGGTCTATGCCGACTATGCCCGCTACATCCTCGTTGGTGGGATGGCGGTGATCGCAGCGCTGTTGACTTATCCTTGGGTCACACTTCTGTCGCTTGCGCTCGGTTATCTTGTGACAATCGTCGTGATTTGGCGGCGTTCCGCCATCAGTAACAGAAAGTCTCTCTGAATGGATATTCAAGCGGTCCGTCGTTCTTATGCCCGTTGGGCCCCCATCTATGACAAGACCTTTGGTTGGGTCACCGGGCGGGGACGGCGTCGCGCGGTCTCGGTCTTGAACGCTTTGGGCGGACGCGTGCTGGAGGTGGGGGTGGGCACCGGCCTGTCCTTGCCGCAATACGGCGCCGGGGTTGAGGTGACGGGGATCGACGCTTCGGCCCAGATGCTGGACAAGGCGCGTGAAAAGGTGGCCGAACTGGGGTTGTCCCATGTCAAGGCGCTGAACGTGATGGATGCGCGCAGCTTGGATTTCCCGGACGGCTCCTTTGACCATATTGCCGCGATGCACATCATGTCGGTCGTGCCCGAACCCGAACGCGTGATGGCCGAGATGGCCCGCGTGCTGCGCCCCGGGGGCACCATCCTGATCATCAGCCATTTCGTGCGCGACCCCGATCAGAAGGGCTGGCTGCCGTGGTTCGAGCGCAGGCTCGCCCCGATGGCTGATCTGTTGGGCTGGCACAGCGATTTCGAACGGTCTCGGGTCGTCGGGACAGCGGGATTGACGGTGATCGAGGAGACGACTTTTCCGCCCTTGGGTATCTTCACGCTGCTGCGCCTGCGGAAGGATTGAGCTAAGGCGCGGGTTGGGTGGTCTGTTCGACTTTCTCCTCTAAGCATTGATATGTTTTCGTTTTCTCAATGCCATCATCGAAGAATACCACATACTGTACCTCACAAGGCTCATTGTGCATTCAAGTGACGTTGCCCAACCTTTATCCGTGGTGAGCGAGACTCAGGGTCTGTGCTTTGCCTGTTTCGGCGGGTTGGGCAACGCTGGCTGAGACTGAGCGTAGCCGGTTGCGCCATGTCAGACCCCGTTGCGAAGCGGCGGACCGGGCGGAACGCGGACGTTGGCCTATTGTCCTGATACGACGGGTTTGCCCAAAGGCTGGCAGTCAACCGCCGGCTGTGGTCTACTTCACCGAAATCGAATCCGATCAGCAGGTCCAGGCAGTGGCTTTAATCACCCCGGAAACTGTCTAAACGATAGGGAGTAGCTCAGCTCCAACCAGCCAAATCTCGCGTGAGGTGCACTCATAAGGGGGTATCCAGCGCCTGTTCAGCTTGTGTCTTGCTCTGCAGACATCCGCAGGAGCGGCATCATCAGCGCAAACAGCTCGGCCTGCGTGCTGATCGTGCACCTCGAGTAAAGCTGGCGGCGGAACACTTTGACGGTCTGCGGCGACAGGCCCAGTTGCAGTCCAATTGCCGGTGTTGAATGTCCGCGTAGGATCATCAGCGCCACTTCGGCCTGCCGCGGGCTCAGCCGAATCCCATGGCGCTGCCGGAGTGCCCTCATCACCTCGGCCGTTATGTTATCGGAGCCGCCGCCCGGAGCAAGCCCGACCCAATGCTGTTCGACCAAGGCGGTAAGGATCGGGGCCAGACGCTGTGCCAGAGCAACATCAGCCGCAGAAAACGCCCGAGCCGAGTTTGCATCGCGCCCAAGGCAGATGTTCAGCGAAACATCCGGCTTTGGATAGGCGATGAAGGTCAACTCGTCCAAAAGCGTGGTTTGCTGATAATACTCGGTGAAATACTGCGAGCGCTGAAAGGCATCGGGCGCCACATCGCGCAGCCGGTAAACGCCCGCAGCAACACGAGAGCTGTGCAGCGCGTGGTACGGGTCCAGAAGATAGGCTCCGGCAAGGTAGGTCTTTTCCAGCTGGGAAAAGACCTGTGGGCTGTCGGACTGACGATAAAGCACCTGCGGCGGCCCGGAATCGCGGTAGGCCAGCACGATCAAGTTGTCAGGTGCAAGACAGCGGCGCAGCCAGTCATGCAGCACACTTTCAAACTCGGGCCCGCCGAGGCGACGGATCACTTCGGCCAACCGGGCTTCGGCGGCATTGGGCAGCGGGCGCATCATACCTCTTTGGGGGTATATACCCCCTTGGTGCAGAAAACTAACGTCAGACAGGATGCTGGGGGGTATGCGCAGGATGTCAACGGCGATCGAGATCAGATCTGCGGTAAAGCGCTATGGCACGACCACGGCGCTGCATTCCATCTCGCTTGAGATTGCCGACAACGAGTTTTTTACCCTGCTTGGCCCGTCGGGCTGCGGCAAGACCACGCTTTTGCGTTGCATCGCAGGGTTTGAGGATTTGAACGAGGGCGAGATTCGCCTTTTTGGTCGCGACATCGCCCGGCTGGATCCCAACCATCGCCCGGTCAACACCGTGTTTCAGCAATATGCGCTGTTTCCGCATATGACGGTGCTAGAGAACGTGGCCTTCGGGCTGAAGATGAAGGGGATGGGTCTGGCGGACCGCACGGCGCGCGCGGGCAAGATGCTGGAGATGGTGCATCTGTCGGCCTTTGCCAATCGCATGCCCGCCCAGCTCTCAGGCGGCCAACAGCAACGCGTGGCGCTGGCCCGCGCGCTTGCCCCTGAACCCAAGGTTCTGTTGCTGGATGAACCGCTGTCGGCGCTGGATCTGAAGCTGCGCCAAGCGATGCGGGTCGAGTTGAAAACGCTGCAAGAGCAGAGTGGCATCACCTTTGTCTTTGTGACGCATGATCAGGAAGAGGCCCTGACGATGTCGGACCGCATCGCCGTGATGTCACAGGGCCGGGTGCAGCAAGTGGGCAGTGCGCGCGACATCTATGAGGCTCCGGTCAACCGCTTTGTCGCTGATTTCATTGGCGAGACGAACCTTCTGGAGGTCACCGTTGACACGGTCAGCGGCGCGGTGGCCAAGGTCACCCTGCCGGGTGGGCAAAAGATCACCTGCCCTGCCGCTCAGGGCGTCATGCCGGGCAAGCATCACCTGTCGATCCGACCCGAGCGCATTTCACTTGCGGCTGAAGGAGAACTGGAGGCGGTGGTGGAGCGCATCGTCTATCTGGGCACGGACCTGCAAATCCTGACACATCTGACCACAGGCGAAGCGTTTCACGTTCGCATGCAGAATTTGGCCCGGATCGCGCTGCCCGCCCCTGGCGACCGCGTCGCCTTGCAGATCGAGGAAGGCGCGGCGCGCCTTTTGGCGGACTGATGGCAGGCATGGCCCCAGAATCCGGCACGGGCGGTGGCGGCAAGGCGGGCCTCGGCTATCGCAAGCTGATTGGCCCGCTTCTTGTGCCGACATGGGTGATGATCGGGATTTTTCTCGTGCTGCCCGTAATGCTGATGGCAGTCTATTCCTTTTTGACCAAGGAGTTTCGCGGCGGCGTGGTCTGGGATTTCACCTTGGCGGCCTATGATCAGTTCTTCCTGAACCGGGGCCTTTTTGGCGACGAGCCACCGGTTATCGAATGGACCTATATCACCATCTTCTGGCGGTCGATCTGGCAGGCGGCGGTGGCAACCCTGATTTGTCTGGCGGTGGGCTTTCCGACCGCGTGGTTCATCGCAACAAGACCCCCGAAATCCCGCGCGATTTGGCTGTTTCTCATCACGGTGCCCTATTGGGTGAACCTGTTGATCCGCACCGTCAGTCTGAAATTCCTGATCCGCGACAATGGTCCCTTGAACGAAAGCCTGATGGCGATTGGCCTGATTTCTGATCCGCTGCCTTTGGTAAACACCAATCTGGCGGTGCAACTGGGCCTGTTCTACAGCTATCTGCCCTTCATGGTGTTGCCGATCTATGCGGCTGTGGAGCGCTATAACTTCGCCCTCTCCGAGGCCGCAGCCGATCTTTACGCCAGCCGCTGGGTGACGCTGCGCGAGATCGTGTTGCCGGTGGTCAAACCCGGGATCATCGCGGGGTGCATCCTTGTCTTTGTGCCGTCGCTTGGGGCCTTTCTGGCACCCGATCTTTTGGGCGGCGCCAAGACCTTCATGATCGGATCGCTGATCGACGAACAGTTTCGCGGGTCTCAAGGCAATTGGCCGTTTGGGGCCGCCGCCGCCATGATCTTGATGACGCTCGTGCTGATCGTCCTCATGGTCTATGCCCGCGCGCAGAATAAGGCGGAGGCCCGATGAAAGGTGTGCGCCATTATCCGGGGTTTCTGGCCATGGCGGTGGCCTGTCTGGCCATTCTTTACGTCCCGCTGATTGTCGTGATGGTCTACAGCTTCAACGATTCCACCTCGATCACCACATGGGGTGGGTTTTCATGGCGCTGGTATGCCGATGTCTTTACCGGCCCTGAGGCGCCCCGCTTCAAGGCGGCGGCTTGGAATTCGATCACCATCGCGGTGCTTGCGGCATCCGCCGCCACGACGATTGCGGTGGCCGCCAGCCTTGCCATGATCCGGGGCGGGCGGTTCCGGGGGAAGTCGGCGACCTTCGCATTGATCAACCTGCCGCTTATGGTGCCCGAGATTGTCACCGCAGTTGCGACGCTGATCTTCTTTTCCACCATCGCCCTGACCACGGGCTATATGACCATTCTCATCGCCCATGTGGTGTTTTGTATTCCCTTTGCCTATCTGCCCATCGCCGCCCGCTTGCAGGGGATTGAGGACAGCTATGAACAGGCTGCCCGCGATCTTTACGCCACCCAATGGCAGGCGTTTCGGCTGGTCTTGTTGCCGCTGATGCTGCCGGGGGTGGTGTCGGGCTTTCTTCTGGCCTTCATCATCTCGCTGGATGATTTCATCATCACCAACTTCGTCAAGGGCGCGGGGATGGAGACTCTGCCCACCGCGATCTTTGGCTCGGTCAAGCAAGGCATCAAACCCAACATCATGGCGATTTCGACCATGATGCTGGCGGTCTCGATCCTGTTCGTCACGCTGTCCTACTACGTCAACCGCATCGGGCAAAGAACCCGATCCTGAACCCAATGGGAGTTTACCATGAAGAAGCTTCTTTCCACCGCCACCGCCTTTGCCCTTTTGGCGGGCGGGGCCTATGCCGAGGGCTCGCTCTCGGTTTACCACTGGTTCGAATACATCCCGCAAGAGTTGGTGGACAAATTCACCGCCGAAACCGGCATCGCGGTGACCATCGATACCTATGACAGCAACGAATCCATGCTGGCCGCGCTGAAGGCGGGCAAGCTGGGCCAGTATGACGTTGCCGTCCCGGGCGACTATATGGTTGAGATCATGGCCAAAGAGGGGCTGCTGGACAGCTTCGCACCCGCAGACCTGCCGAACTTTGGCAATATCGCCCCGGAATGGCTGGATGTGCCCTTTGATTCCGGTCGCAAATCGTCAATCCCGTATCAGTGGGGCTCGACCGCGTTTTCGGTCAACCGCGATGTCTATACCGGCGACATCAACACGCTGGCCATGATCTTCGATCCGCCCGCCGAGTTGCAGGGCAAGATCAACGTGCTGGACAGCCAAGGCGAAGTGCTGGCGCTGGGGTCCATCTACCTTGGCATCCCGCAATGCTCGACCGACAAAGAGCAACTCAAGGCGCTGAACGACATGCTCATCAATGCCAAGCAGCATTGGGCCTCATTTGGGTCTGACACGGCCAAGGATGTGCTGGTGTCGGGCGATGCAGCGGCCGGGATGATCTACAACGGCTTTTCGGCCAAGGCCCGCGCTGAGGGGGCGAATGTCGAGTACGCCTATCCCAAGGAAGGCTTCGTCGTTTGGATGGACAACGTCGTCCTGCTGAAGGATGCGCCCAACCGTGACAACGCGCTGAAGTTCATGAACTTCCTCTTGGACCCAGAAAACTCCGCCGCGGTGACCAACTATGCCGCCTATACATCGGGCGTCACGGGAGTGGAGCCGTTCCTGGACGAGGCGATCAAGTCGAGCCCAGAGAACAACCCACCGGCGGATGCACCGAAGGGCAGCTTCATTCAAGTCTGCGACCAAGAGACCCAGACCTTCTATGACGCGATCTGGACCAATCTGAAAAAGTAAACTGGCAGGGCCGGGACACCCTGGCCCTTCCCCCCCCCGATCGGAGGCCTCATGTCCCTCAACATCGCGCTTTGGCAAGGCCCCTCGCCCGAGGGGTCCGACGACCGCGCCTTTGCCACCCTTGACGCCGCGCTGACCGCTGCGGCGGCCATGGGGGCGGTGACGCTCGTGGCCCCCGAGATCTATTTTCCCGGCTATAACCAGCCCGACATTCCGGCCAAAGCGCAAGCCCGCGGCGGCCCTTGGCATCAGCGGCTGGCGGCATTGGCGCGGGCGCATGGCTGCGGAATCGTCATTGGCTATGCCGAACGCGATGGCGCGACGATCTACAACTCTGCCGTGGCCTTTGACGGGAAAGGCCAAGAGATCAGCCATTACCGCAAGGTCCAGCTTTTTGGCCCGCGCGAAAAGTCGATCTATGCGCCAGGTGATGCGGTTTCGACCTTTGATCTGCACGGCATCCGAACGGCCATGCTGATCTGCTATGACGTGGAATTCGCACCCTTGGTGCGCAAACTGGCCGAGGCTGGGGCAGCGCTTGTGCTGGTGCCCACCGCCAATCCTGAACCGAACACCCATGTCAGCCGTCTGGTGGTGCCGGCCCATGCGATTAACCATTCGCTGACCATCGCCTATGCCAATTTCTGCGGGACAGAGGGCGATATCACCTATTGCGGCGCCTCGGTGGTTGCGGCGCCCGATGCCACCATCCTGGCCGCCGCAGGCCCCGGCCCAACCCTTTTGGTGACCGACATCGCCCGCAGTCCAGACCCCGCTCTGATGCAGACTCAGCTTCAAGACCACAGACCGATTTAAGAAGGCCATCATGCCGAAAGACACCCGCGACAGCCGCTATGATGTTCTGTTTGAACCCCTGCGCATCGGGCCAAAGCTGGCCAAGAACCGGTTCTACCAGGTGCCGCACTGCAATGGCGGCGGCTATCGCGACCCCTCGGCTGTGGTGGAGATGCGCCGGACCAAAGCCGAAGGCGGCTGGGGTGTCATCTTTACCGAACAGACCGAAATTCACCCGACATCGGAGATTACCCCTTTCATCGAACAGCACCTGTGGGATGACCGCGACATACCGGCGCTGGCGCGGATGGCAGAGGCGATGAAATCGCATGGGGCACTTGCAGGCATTCAGCTGGCCTATTCCGGCATCAACGGCCCCAACCTTTACTCGCGCGAAGTCCCCCTGGCGGTCTCGGGCGGTCCGATCCTGACCTTCACCTCTGACCCGGTGCAGGCCCGCACCATGGACCGTGAGGATATCCGCAATCTGCGCCGCTGGTTCCGCAACGCCTTTCGCCGCAGCCAGACCGCTGGCTTTGACCTGATCTGCCTCTATGGCGCGCATGGCTTTGGCATCTTGCAGCATTTCCTCTCGCGCAACACCAACCACCGGACCGACGAATACGGCGGCAGCCTTGAAAACCGCGCCCGCTTCTTGCGCGAGATTGTCGAAGACGCCCGCGAGGAAACGAAGGGAGAGTTGGCCATTTCGCTGCGCCTTTCGCTGCATGAGGCGGGCGAGATGGGCTTTTCCAATGCCGAACTGCGCGATTTCATCGAGATGCACGGCGCGTTGCCCGATATCTGGGATCTGGCGCAGGGCACATGGGAGGCCTGTTCAGGGACCTCGCGGTTCAAGCCAGAGGGGGCTCAGGAAGACTTGGTCAAGGGCATCAAGGCGCTGACCTCAAAACCCGTGGTGGGCGTGGGCCGCTTCACCAGCGCCGATGCCATGGTGCGGCAGATCCGGTCGGGCGTCCTTGATTTCATCGGGGCTGCCCGGCCATCGATTGCCGATCCGTTCCTACCGAAAAAGATCGAAGAGGGGCGGTTTGACGACATCCGCGAGTGTATTGGCTGCAATATCTGCGTGTCGGGGGACATGACCCAAGGCATCAGCCGCTGCACCCAGAACACCGCCTTCATGGAAGAATGGCGCAAGGGCTGGCACCCGGAACGGATGCACCCCAAGGGCAAGTCGGAAAGCGTCCTGATCGTCGGTGCGGGTCCAGCCGGGCTGGAGGCGGCGCATATCCTCGGCAAACGCGGCTATCAGGTGACACTGGCCGAGGCCACCACCACACTTGGCGGCCGCGTTGCGCGCGAACGCGCCCTGCCGGGTCTTTCTGCATGGGGCCGTGTGGCCGATTACCGCGCCGGGCAAATCGCGCCGATGGCCAATGTCCAGACCTATCTCGACAGCCGTCTGACTGCCGAGGACATCCTGGGCTTTGGGGTCGAGCATGTCGCCATTGCCACCGGCTGCCAGTGGCGGCGCGATGCGGTGGCGCGGTTGCATCTGCACCCGATCCCGACCGATCCGGCCATGCCCATCTTTACCCCCGACGACCTGATGTCAGGGGCCGGCCCAATGGGCGGCACGGTCCTGCTTTATGATGACGATCATTTTTACATGGGCAGCGTCCTTGCCGAACTCCTTGTCGCCCGGGGCTGCACCGTCCATTTCGTGACCCCCGCCGTAAAGATCGCCGCATAGACCGACAACACGCTGGAACAGTCCACCATTCAGCGCCGCCTTGCCGAGATGGGCGTTCACATCAACCTGTCCCACGCCCCTGACGCGATCCACGCAAGCGCGGTTGATCTCACCTGTACCTGGAGCGGGCGCAACACCCAGATCACCTGTGACTCCGTTCTCATGGTGACGTCACGCACCCCTAACGACAGTCTTTTTCACCAGCTGAAAGGGCAGGATTGGCAGGGCTCTGGGATCGCCTCGCTTAAGCTGATCGGTGACGCCGCGGCACCCGGTCCCATTGCCTGGGCCACCTATGCCGGTCGGCGCTATGCTGAGGAGCTTGACGCGCGCGATCATGGCGATGCCCTGGCGTTCCGTCGCGAAATCGCGGAACTGAAAGCTGGCCCGTCACTTTTGCCCTAGTTTCTACCTCTCTCGACGAAGCCGGCCATGACCTTCGACTTTGCGTTGTGCCAAACATCGAAAAAACCACCGCCGAGGATGGCTCGTCTCGGTGCTTTGCGGTTGGAGGAGCGGAATAGGTCGAAGGGCACTGTCAGCGCAAAGTCGGTTGAGACGGACAGGGCGAGCAATTCGTATCGCGGGATAACAAAATGAATGATTCTCAAAGGAACTTACCTTGAGGCGATC
>JAIYDR010000175.1 GCA_027487395.1 Rhodobacter sp.
CTTTTGGGCCCGGTTTCGGTGATCCCATTAGGGGCGTCGATCAAATCTTCGATGAAGAGTGACAGCAATTGCGGCCGTCCGGTCACTCCGGCCTTGCGATAAATCGCATTGGTCTGCGCCTTGACCGTGCCCTCGGATGTGGTGCGCAACGCGGCGATTTCGGCGGTGGAGAGGCCCTTGATCGCAAACAGCGCAACGTCCCGTTCGGCAGGCGTCAACCCCCACAGGGTAAAGCGTTCTTCCAGCAGGTCCATGAAGGCACCCGAGGCGCGGCGCAGCCGTTCCTGCGCCAGATTGCGCGCGCGCAGCGATGTCACGATCAGCACACCGCCAAGGATCAGACCAAGCACAAGGCCCACCGCGGCGCCGATCTCGAGCATCTCGCGCAATTCCCACGCCAAAGGGCGGGTGTAGATGCCGAAAAGCGAGGATAGAATATCCGACACAAAGAACAGGGCACAAAGCGCCTGAACCAAGAACACAACGGCAATCACACTGGTCCTGAGCACGGGGGTCAACCTGACCTTTGCGGGCGATCAATCGTCGTCATCGTCATCGCCGCCCTTGCCGCTATCACCATCCGATCCGCCGCCGGATTTGCCACTGGACCCGCTGCCCGAGTTGCTGCCCGAATTACTCTCAGAGTTTCCGGAACTTCCCGAGTTGCCTGAGCCTCCAGAATTGTTGTCCGAGGAGTCATCATCATCGTCGTCGTCATCGCCGCCCGAAGACCCACTGCCCGACGAGCGGTCTTGGCGGCCTTCCCCCCCGTCCAGCAGCGTCCGGTCTGAACTGCCCCCCTCTTGCCGCAGCCACAGGTCGCGCAGGATTTCGCCCGTGTTCGGATTTAGGATGATCTCTCGGGTGCCATCGGCCCCGGCGGCGGTGATGCGGACCCGGCCCAGCAAGGTGCGCGTCACCTCGACCTGACTGAACCCCATGTCCTGCAACTGGCGCACGATGTCCTGTTCAAAATCGGCAAAGGCCGCCGAGCCCGTCAAAAGGACCGCCAGCATCGTTGCCAAATGGAGTGGTGTTCGTTTCATCTGCCCTGCCCCTTTCGGGCATCCCTGCGTCCGTTATCGGCCAAGTCGCAGGCCCCGGCAAGCACCGGGGCCGCATTGGTCAGGCGAAACGATCAGTCATCGTCGCCGTCGCTGTCGTCATTGTCCGATCCGCTGTTGCCGGACCGATCTGACCCACGGTCATCATCCGACCCGTCATCGCCCGAGCGGCCACGCCCCCGGCCATTGCCCTCATCAGAGGCACCGCCCGCATTGGCCATCACTGCTGACCGCTGGTCATCATCATCGCTGTCATCGCTGCCTGTCGTGTCATCGATGCCGTCATCATCATCGTCGTCGAAGCTGTCATCAAGGGACGCTCCCCGAGGCGCTGCGATTGACCCATCTGCGGCGCGGACACGCAGGAAATCCTCGGCCCGGTTCTTGATCTCGATCCCGCTGCCGAGGGTGCCTGCAAAGGTGCTGGTTTCCTGTTTCAGGATCACGCCGGTGGCGCGGTCATAGATCGCCTCGACCACCTGCCCCGACTGGGCGTCCATCGCCTCGACCTTCACTTGCGTCGGGCCGAAGGCGATTTCGAGGCGCTCAAACTCGGCATAGGCGGTCTCAATGGCGGCGCGGGTGAGGCCGGTCGCCTGCGCCTGTGCCATGCCTGCCGCGCCGATCAGGGCGGTGCAGAGCAGCAGCGTGCGGGTGGATGCGTTCATGTCCTTGCTCCTTGGTTGCGGGGCAGATCAGTGAATGCCCCTGTTGCGCCATCCGTTCGGCGTGCCCCCTTTAGGCCAGTCGCAACCCTGCCGGGAAATGGGCCACGGGTTTAGCACCAGCCCGGTAAACCAAGGGTTTGTGCGCCTAAACTTTCGGCCAAGGGCGGGTTTAGGGTGGAGAAGCGGTCCCGCAGGGCATGAAAAAGCCCCGTAGCTCGGAGCTACGGGGCCTAAAGTCGCGTCAGTGCCCGCGGATCAGACCTTCATGTCCTGACCCAGATGCTTGGCGACGGTGAAGATGTCCTTGTCGCCCCGGCCACACATGTTCATGACAATGATGTGGTCCTTTGGCAGGGTCGGCGCGATCTTCATCACATGCGCCAGCGCGTGCGAAGGCTCCAGCGCGGGAATGATTCCCTCAAGCTTGCAGCACAGCTGGAAGGCCTCCAAAGCCTCGGCGTCGGTGATCGACACATATTGCGCCCGCCCGATGTCATGCAACCAGGCATGTTCCGGCCCGATGCCGGGATAATCGAGACCTGCCGAAATCGAGAAGCCCTCAAGGATCTGCCCATCCGGGTCTTGCAGCAGATAGGTGCGGTTGCCGTGCAGCACGCCCGGACGCCCGCCAGTCAGGCTGGCGCAATGCTGCATGCGGTCGTCAACGCCTTTGCCGCCCGCCTCGACCCCGATGATGTTCACGCTTGGGTCGTCAAGGAAGGGGTAGAACAGGCCCATGGCGTTCGAGCCGCCCCCGATGGCGGCGATGATGGTGTCGGGCAGACGGCCCGCACCTTCCTGCTCTTCCATCTGCCAGCGCACCTCTTTGCCGATGATCGACTGAAAGTCGCGCACCATCGCCGGATAGGGATGCGGTCCTGCCACGGTGCCGATGCAATAGAAGGTGTCGCGCACATTGGTGACCCAATCGCGCAGTGCGTCGTTCATCGCGTCCTTCAGCGTGCCCCGGCCCGAGGTGACGGGAATCACCTCTGCGCCCAACAGCTTCATGCGAAAGACGTTGGGAGCCTGACGTTCCACGTCATGCGCGCCCATATAGACCACGCATTGCAGCCCGAACTTGGCGCAAACCGTTGCCGTGGCCACCCCGTGCTGGCCTGCTCCGGTTTCGGCGATGATGCGGGTCTTGCCCATGCGGCGGGCAAGGATGATCTGACCCAAGACGTTGTTGATTTTATGCGCGCCGGTGTGGTTCAACTCATCGCGCTTCATATAGACCTTTGCACCACCCAGATGGTCGGTCAGTCGCTGCGCAAGATAGAGCGGCGAGGGACGACCGACGTAGTGCTTCCACAGATAATCCATTTCCGCCCAAAAGGTCGGGTCGGTCTTGGCAAATTCATACCGCGCCTCAAGGTCAAGGATCAGCGGCATCAGGGTTTCCGACACGAAGCGGCCACCGAAGATGCCGAAACGACCGGATTCGTCCGGCCCGGTCATAAAGCTGTTGATTCCGTCCTCGGCCATGGCTGCCACTCCCCCTTGTATTGCGTCTGTTGATGTAGCGCCCTTGTGCGGGCGGGGAAAGGGGGGCCTTCAGCCCCCCTCGCGCGGGACGCGCTCACCCCCCGAGGAAATTTTTCCAAAGGAGATGGGCGAGAGTCAGCGCGCAGGCGCGAAGGTGCGCGCGATGGTCAGATAGCCCAAACCGCAGGCGAGGACCCCGATGGACAGCGGCAGCGAATAGCCAAAGCCCGCTTGCAACAGCGCCGCCGCAATAAGGCAAGACAGGGCGGTGCCCATGTCCCAGCCGCCTTCGGCGACGATGTGAAAGCGCAAGGTGCAAGGCGATTGCCGCGCTAAGGTATAGACGCGCGAATTGAAGGCCGTGGCATAAAGCGGCCAAGCCAGCGCCACCGCCACATTGGCCCCGATTGCCAAGGCCGGAACGGGCCAGCCGATGACGCGCGCGACTGCCGCCACGGTCAGTGCGGCAAAGCCGATCCGCACCGCAACAAGACCGCTACCCAGATCAATCGCGCGCCCCAGCACCAACGCGCCAAGCGCACCCGCAAGCCCCGTCAGCGCCATCGCCCCGCCATAGGCCGCAAAGCTGGAGCCGAGCGTCAGGAACAGCGCGATCAGCCAGGTGAAATGGAACGATCCACTGCGCAAACCATCGGCAAACAGGATCACCCGCGCCGCGCGCCGGGTTTCGGGCGGCATCTCGGCCTGATCTTCGATCTTTGGATCCGGTCCGGTCAGCACGGGCAAGGCAGAGAACGCCATCGCCACGGCAACGGAGCCAAAGGCGACAATCGGGCTGAAGGCGGTCAAGAGCAGACCCGTCACCGCCGGGGCGGCGATGCCCATAACCATCCCGATCAACTCAACCGCGCTGGTCTGCGCGCCGCGCGCGTGATTGTCGCCCAAAAGCGCCACATAGGCGTGATAAGTGGTCCAGTAAAAGCTGCTGCTGAACGCCCAGAGCCCCAGATAGACCACCAAAAGCGGCCCCGTCCCGGTGATCTGTGACAGAATCGGATAGGTCGCGGCCTCGGCCAGAATCGCCAAGATCAGGGCGCGCCGAAGACCGACCCGCCGCACCAAGGGCAAGACCAGCGTGCGAAACAGCATCCGGCTGCCAAACATCGCCGCGATGGCCAAGAGGACGATGGGCGCGGGGATTCCGGCTTTCAGCAGGTAGACAAAGGCGAACGCCTCACCGCCATAGGTGGCAAAGGCCTGCAAAGCCGCATGGATGTAGATGCGGTTGACGTTGCGATTGGCGAAATAGGCCATGCTCAGTCAGCACCCGCAGCCGCGACAAAGGCAGCGATACGGGCAGGGTCCTTGATCCCTGGCCCGGATTCGACGCCAGAGGAGACATCGACCTGCCGCGCATTGGTCAGGCGGATCGCTTCGGCCACATTGTCAGGGGTCAGACCGCCTGCCAGCATCCAGGGCCGCAGCCAACGCCTCTGCGCCACCAACCGCCAATCAAAGGACAGACCATTCCCTCCCGGCAAATCCGCCCCTTTCGGCGGTTTGGCGTCGATCAGGATTTGGTCGGCTGCAAGGCTGTAGTCCATCAGTGCCGACAAATCACCCTCATCCGCCACCCCCACGGCCTTCATGACCGGCAGGCCGTAGCGCGCGCGCACCGCGGCCACACGGTCAGGGGATTCGTGGCCATGCAGTTGCAACATGTCCAAGGGCACAGCCTCAATCAGGGCATCAAGGGCCGCGTCATCGGCATCGACGGTCAGCGCGACCTTGGCCAGACCCGGCGGCGCGACCAGTGCCAATGCGCGCGCACGCTCCAGCGTCAAATGACGCGGCGATTTGGCAAAGAATACGAATCCCGCATAGGTCGCACCGGCGGCGGCCACGGCCAGCATGTCGGACTCAGTCCGCAGACCGCAAATCTTGACGCGAATGTCAGACATCACTTGGCCGCCGGTTTGTCCAACAGCGCAAGCACATCATCCTTGGGGCTCGAGGAGGAATCGCGCATCACCGCCAATTCGCGCTCCAAGCGCGCGACCTGCTTGCTCGAGCGCGTGGCGGTGCTGCGGTGTTTGTGTTCGCGCGCCCATTCCCAGACAAAGCCAACAAGAACACCAAGGGCGATGCCACCGAACAGCACAAGAAAGAGCGGGATTTGCATTGCAAAGGAAACGCCGGTCAAAGCGGCCAACCCTTCCGGAAGCAACCGAACCTCGACGACGTCCCGATTGGCCAGCGCCACGGTCAGCAGCACCAGGGCCGCAAGCAACAACAGAACATAACGGAAAATGCGGATCATGCCGGGCCCCATCTGGTCAGGCCCGACTATCGCGCCCCCGCGTGCAAGGCGCAAGGCCCCGCAAGACCCCCGGTCACGCCTTGGCGTTCAGCCGGTCGCGCAGAAGTTTGCCGGTCTTGAAGAACGGCACCTTCTTGTCATCGACCGTCACAGCCTCACCGGTGCGCGGGTTGCGACCGACGCGGGCGTCGCGGGCTTTCACCGAAAACGCGCCAAAGCCGCGCAATTCCACGCGGTCGCCTTTGGCCAATGCTTCGATGATTTCTTCAAAGACCGTGTTCACGATCCGCTCAACATGTCGCTGTGTGAGATGTGGATTTTCGTCAGCGATCTTCTGGATCAGTTCAGACCGGATCATCCGTCGTCGTCCCCCCGTATGGCAGCCATTCATGGGCGCCCGTCGTTATTGTTCGGAAACTATATGCAAAAAAAGCCTTTGCACAAATGATTTCACCACGAGTCTCGGAGGGATAGGGTCCGGCTGCGGGGCAAAACCCCCGCCGCACTGCGGCACATGCCGGGTGCAGGCCAGCCGTCCGCCTCGTTTCGGTCCAAAATGACCATACCGCGAATCGCATGGAAAAGGCCCCGCGCGTCGCGCGGGGCCTTCGGGTCGTGTTTCAGGGCGGCCGGCTTGGCCTGTCCCGAAGGGTTCCAGATCAGTTGCCGCCCTTGAGCGCGGCACCCAAGATGTCGCCCAGCGAGGCGCCCGAGTCGGACGAGCCATACTGTTCCACGGCTTCCTTTTCTTCGGCGATTTCGCGTGCCTTGATCGACAGACCCAGACGACGGGTCTTGGGGTCGATGTTGGTCACACGGACATCCACCTTGTCGCCCACAGCGAAACGCTCGGGGCGCTGGTCGCCACGGTCACGCGACAGGTCAGACCGGCGGATGAAGGACTTCGCGCCGTTGTATTCCACCTCGACACCGCCTTCTTCGATGGCGGTGACTTCGACGGTGATGATCGAGCCGCGCTTCACGCCGTCAACCGCGTCGGTGAAGGTATCGTCGCCCAAGGCCTTGACCGAAAGCGAGATACGCTCTTTCTCGATGTCGACTTCGGTAACCGAGGCTTTGACCATGTCGCCCTTGCGGTAGTTCGCAATGGCGTCTTCGCCGCGCTGATCCCACGACAAGTCGGACAGGTGAACCATGCCGTCGATGTCGTTTTCCAAGCCGATGAACAGACCGAATTCGGTGATGTTCTTGACTTCGCCCTCGATGGTCGAACCCACCGGGTTACGCTCGGCAAAGACTTCCCACGGGTTGCGCATGGTCTGCTTCAGACCCAGCGACACGCGGCGCTTGGCACTGTCGATTTCCAGCACCATGACGTCCACTTCCTGCGAGGTGGAGACGATCTTGCCGGGGTGCACGTTCTTTTTGGTCCAGCTCATTTCCGAGACGTGGACCAGACCTTCGACACCGGCTTCCAGCTCCACGAAGGCGCCGTAATCGGTGATGTTGGTCACGCGGCCCTTGTGGACCGAGCTGATCGGATAGGCTTTTTCCACGGCATCCCATGGATCGGCCTGAAGCTGCTTCATGCCCAGGCTGATGCGATGGGTTTCCTTGTTGATCTTGATGACCTGCACTTTGACAGTTTCACCAATGGCAAGGATTTCCGACGGGTGGTTGACACGGCGCCATGCCATGTCGGTGACGTGAAGCAGCCCGTCTACGCCGCCCAAATCAACGAACGCACCATATTCGGTGATGTTCTTGACCACGCCATCCACGGTCTGACCTTCGGTCAGGTTCCCGATGACTTCGGCACGCTGTTCAGCACGCGATTCTTCAAGGATCGCACGGCGCGAGACAACGATGTTGCCACGGCGACGGTCCATTTTCAGAATCTGGAACGGCTGCTTCATGCCCATCAGCGGGCCCGCGTCGCGCACGGGGCGCACGTCAACTTGGCTGCCAGGAAGGAAGGCCACAGCGCCGCCCAAGTCCACGGTAAAGCCGCCTTTGACGCGGCCGAAAATGGCACCGTCAACACGGGTTTCGGATTCGTAGGCTTTTTCCAAACGATCCCAAGCTTCTTCGCGGCGAGCCTTCTCGCGCGAGATTTGCGCCTCGCCACGGGCATTTTCCACGCGGTCAAGGAACACTTCCACAATATCGCCCACGGCGATACGGGGTGCCTCGCCAGGATCTGCGAATTCTTTTATGTCGATACGGCCTTC
>JAIYDR010000072.1 GCA_027487395.1 Rhodobacter sp.
GCGGGAATGTCGGGAAAGCCGTGGGGCGCATAACTGACGCCATCCACCACGGTGCGGACACCAGCGGCACGGGCAATCGCGCAAACCTCAGCCACCGGGTTGATCGCGGCCACGACGTTCGAACAATGCGGGAAACACAAAACCCGCGCGCGGCCATCGGCCATCAGGGGGCGCAGATCCTCAAGCCGCAGCAAGCCGGTCTGGGGGTCGATGGCCCATTCGCGCACCTCAACCCCATCCTCGGCCAAGCGACGCCAGACGCCAGAATTCGCCTCATGGTCCTGATTGGTGACGATGACCGCACCGTCGCTGCCCGACAACCAGCGGCGCACAGCTTGCGCCAAAGTGTAGGTGTTGGCGCTGGTCGAAGGGCCAAAGGACACTTCATCCACCGCAACGCCCATCAGCGCGGCAAGGCGGGTGCGGGCCTCATCCATCTCTGCCCCACCCGCCTCGGCCCCCGGATGGGGCGCATAGGGCTGTACTTTGCGGTCGGTGTAAAAGCGGTGCAGGCGATCCACCACCTGTTGGCAGGGAAAGGACCCGCCCGCATTTTCGAAGAACGCATGAGTGGACAGCACTGGCGAGGCGAAGGCCGGAAACTGCGCGCGAACGAAGTCGAGGTCGAGTGTGGGCATCGGGTCGGTCTTTCTTGATCAAGGGTCGCCCACTTTTGGGGCGGGCACGTTCAGGCGTTCACATCGACCACGACGCGGCCTTGCACCTGCCCTTGCAGGATGGCCGCGCCGAGGGCGGGCAGATCGGCAAGGGTTGCCGGCTGGATCATCGCCTCAAGTTTATCCATCGGCAGTTCGGCGGCGATGCGCTGCCATGCGATGACGCGCTTGGCGTAAGGCACCGTGACCGAGTTGATACCAAGCAGGTTCACGCCGCGCAGAATGAACGGCGTCACTTTGGCGGGCAAATCTGCACCGCCCGCAAGGCCAATGGCCGCAACCGATGAGTCAGATTTCATCTGCCCCAGCAGTCGCGCCAGCATCGGACCGCCGACATTGTCGATAGCACCCGCCCAGATTTCTGACTCCAGCGGTTTCTTGACGGTTTCAGCAAGATCGGCGCGCGGCACGATGCGGGTGGCACCAAGGTCACGCAGATAGGCTTCGGTTTCCGGCCGCCCTGTCACAGCAGCGGTTTGATAGCCATTTGCCGCCAAAAGGGCGATGGCGATGGAGCCGACGCCGCCTGCAGCCCCTGTTACCAGAACCTCCCCCTGATCCGGGGTCAGGCCATGCGCCTCTAAAGCCATCAAGGCCAGCATGGCGGTAAAGCCCGCCGTTCCCACCGCCATGGCTTGGCGGGTGGTGATGCCCGCAGGCAGCGGCACCAGCCAATCGGCCTTGACCCGCGCCTTTTGCGCGTAGCCGCCCCACCAGCTTTCGCCGACGCGCCAGCCCGTCAATACCACGCGGTCGCCGGGGGCATAGCGTGGATCATCGGACGCTTCGACAGTCCCGGCAAAGTCGATCCCCGCCACATGCGGCCAGACCCGTACCATGCCGCCGCCCGAACCAAGGCAAAGCCCATCCTTGTAGTTCAGGGTCGAATACTCCACCGCGACGGTGACATCGCCCGGCGGAAGCCGATCCTCGGCCACCTGCTGTACGCGGGCCTGCGTTGCGCCAGCCTCGTCTTTTTCGACCACCAATGCCCGGAACATGACCACTTCCCCCCGATTGTCGCATTCTGCCGCCGATATTGCACGGATTTGAACGGTCTGCCACTTGCCGTGGCGGCATCTTGTACCAATCTGCACAATGCGCTTGCAGGGGATGCGCCGCCCCGTTTAGCGTTTTGGCATAAATCATGGGGGCGGGTTGAAAACTCTCGCCCTGACAGTTTCAACAGGACAGAGGATCGAATGACCCGCTTCACACGCCTGCTTGCCTCCACCGCCCTTGCCTTTTCGGTCGCCGCTCCGGCGATGGCTGCAGATTCCGAACTGACCATCTTTGATTGGTCCGGCTTCGAGATTGACGGCCTGTTCACCGATTACGTCGCCAAACATGGCGACGTGCCAACCTTCGCCTTCTTTGGCGATGATGACGAAGCCTTCCAAAAGGTCGCTTCGGGGTTCAAGGCCGATGCGGTGAACCCCTGCTCGCAGATGGTGTCGAAGTATCGCGATGCGGGGCTGATTGAGCCGTGGGACACCGCGAAACTGACCTCGCTGGATCAGTTGGACCCGGCGCTTCTGGACAGCCCGGTGTTCAAGGACGATCAGGGTCTGTGGTATCTGCCCTCCTATTGGGGCGCGACTGCGGTGGCCTATAACACCAAGGAAGTCCCGGCCGAGGATGTGGCGTCGCTGCAAGTCTTTGCCAATCCGAAATACGCAGGCCGAATCTCGCTGCCCGACTCGTCGGATGACGTCTGGGCGCTGGCCTATCTCGCCACCGGCGTGACCGATTGGACCGCCATCACCGACGAGCAGTTCCAAGCCGCCGCCGCATGGCTGCGGACCGTTCACCCGAACGTGCGCGCCTATTGGGCCGACCCGTCGGAACAGACCCAGTTGATGATGTCGGGTGAAGTGCTGGTCGCGTGGTCGTGGAATGACGGCGTGGCGCTGTTGCAAGCCGAGAACTTCCCCGTCGGCTTCCAGCGTGAGGCGACCGAGGGGGCTTCGACCTTCGTCTGCGGCTGGGTCAACATGAAGGACGGCCCCGGCAACGAGGACAAGCTCTATGACTTCGTCAACAGCTGGCTGCGCCATGACGCGGCGGGTGTGCTGGTCGGTGAGCTGGGCTACGGCCATTCCAACAAGGTCGGCATGGCAGAAATCTCGCCCGAGACGCTGGTGACGGCTGGTTTGCAGGTGGTCAACGCCCCGTCGCTGCCGCAGGTCCCGAACGACCCGTCGCTGCGCGAACGTCAGTTGCAGGAATTCGAACTGATCAAGCAAGGGTTCTGATCCCGCCCCTATCCATACGCCAGTAACAGGCCGCCCGGATTGCTCTGGGCGGCCTTTGTCGTCTTTGTGTCATCAAAGCCGATCATCTTGGGTACATGCTTGATCTGCGACCCGCCACCCCGGCCGATTCCGACTTCCTCGCCGCCCTTGAACGCGAGGTGATGGAAGCGCATGCCTTGGCGCTTTGGGGGCAGTTTCTTCCGGCGGTTGCGTCAGCTTTTGATGTGTCAAACACGCGGATTGCGCTGTCAGAGGGGCAACCCGTTGGTTATCTGATGGTTGAGCGGCACGCACAGCACCTGCGGCTGCGCAAACTTTACCTTGCGCCCGGCTATCAAGGGCGCGGATGGGGGGCGGCGCTTTTGGCGCTTGTGCGGGCTGAGGCTGAGGCGGCCCGATTGCCGCTGCGGCTGAGCGTGCTGAAACCGAACATCCGGGCACTGGCCTTTTACCTGCGCGAAGGGCTGATCGTGGTCGAAACGACGCAAGACCGGTTGTTTCTGCAAAGCCCCTTCACCGGCCAACCCGTCGCGGTGATGGAATCTGCCGCTTCGCCCTTGTGACCTGCCGCTGGTCGGCCTATATCTACGCTTGTCTGGGGCAACCCAGACTATGGCGATAAACGCACCTGTAATAGACGGCTCGGACCCGGGGGCGGTACCCGGCGGCTCCACCATTCCACCCGGCATTGCGGGGGTTAGGGGCCGAAACAGGATCGACGGACGTTCAAAGAGGCCAGCTTTTGCTCGGTGAGGTACCACCGTTATCGGTCCAAGATCACAGTTGCCAATGACAACCGTGCTCCGATGGCGCTGGCCGCGTAAGCGGCTCGCAATATCAAAACTAAGTCCTTGCGGGTAGCACCGTAAGGCGGGGTTCGCAGGTACCTGGCAACAGAAACCTGCACCTTTCCCCATCTTCGAATGTGTCGCACGGAATATCCCTTCCGGCCTAAGCACGTGGCTTTTCGCTGGCAACCCGCCAGCAGGTCACCGCAGCATGGCACCCGGGTTCAATATCCCCAGCGGGTCCAGCGCCGTCTTGATCGCGCGCATCGCGGCCAGCTTTGCCGGATCGCCATAACGCTCCAGATCGCCCACTTTCAGCCGCCCGATGCCATGTTCGGCGCTGACCGATCCGCCCATCTGATCCACCAGATCATGCACGCAGGTTTTGACCGCGTCGCGCTGCGCGTCGTGGTCGCGCCGCGTGCGGCCGGGCATCGGGAACACGTTGAAATGCAGGTTGCCGTCGCCCAGATGGCCAAAGCAATTGATGCGGAAGCTGTCGATCCGGGCCAGTGCGGCCAGCGCCTGCGGGATGAAATCCGGCACGGCGGACAGCGGCAGGCTGATGTCATGCGACGAGACAGAGCCGATCCGGCGGTTCGCCTCGGGGATTGATTCGCGGATGCGCCAGAGTTGGGCGCGCTGGGTTTCCGAGGTTGCGATGACCCCGTCCAGCACCAAACCCGCCTCATCCGCCTGTGCGTAAAGCGTGGCCATCATTTCTTCTGCCGGGACGGATGCGGGCAGGCCCAGTTCCAGCAGGACCGACCATTCCGGCGCGGTGGCAAAGGGTTGGGTAACTTCGGGCATGGTTTGGGTCAGGAAATCAAAGCCCATCCGGTGCATCAGCTCAAACGCCGACACCATCCCAGGTGCCAGCGCCCCGGCCATCGTAAAGAGACGCAGCGCCGCGGTGGGCGAGGGCACCACCAGCATTGCCGTCAGGTTCACATCCGGGCGCGGGAAGAGGCGCAGAGAGGCGGCGGTGAGAATGCCCAAGGTGCCCTCGGACCCGATCAGCAGATGGCGCAGGTCGTATCCGGTGTTATCCTTGCGCAGGCGTTTCAGCCCGTGGTGGATGCTGCCATCGGCCATCACCGCCTCAACCCCGAGACAGAGGTCGCGTGCATTGCCGTAGCGCAGCACGTTCAGCCCGCCCGCATTTGTGCCCAAAGCGCCGCCGATCTGCGCGGTCCCTTCAGAGGCCAGCGAGAGCGGGAACAGCCGCCCCACCTCCTCAGCCGCCTGTTGCACTTGCGCTAGGGTCATCCCGGCCTCAACCGTGATGGCGTTTTCCTCGGGCCAGACCCCGCGAACGGCGGTCATGCGTTCCAGCGACAATAGGATCGGCGCGGGGCCGTCGGGCATGATCTGCCCGCCCACCAGCCCGGTGCCGCCGCCCCAAGGCACGATGCCCACATGGGCCGCAGCACAGGCGCGGACCACCTCGGCCACCTCTTCGGTCTTGCGCGGCAGGGCCACCGCCCCGGCCAGCCCATGCCAGCGACCGCGCGGTTCCTCCAGATAGCGCGCCTCTGCGGGACGCAGGCTTCCATCGGGCAGTCGAGCGGCAAGGCTTTGCACAAAGGCGGCGTCGGCAGGGTTCAGCATGGGGCACCTCTTTGCCTTGGATTAACCCAAGGCAGGCGCGGGGAAAAGCGGTCAGCAGCCACCGTTACGGGATCGGCGCTGGATCAAGGACCAGCAACGCTGGCCGCCCCGGCAACTCATTCGGCGCGAAGTCCATCTCAGAAAGCCCTGTTTCGACGATGTCAAACTCTCCTTCCATCCGAGACTTGAACGCCTGAAGCGAGGCCCCCGAAAACCAATGCATCGGAATCACGACCGAGGCGCGCAGGCGTTGCACGATCCCCGCCATATCCTCGATCGATAGGGTAAAGCCGCCATCCACCGGCACCATCACCACATCCAGACGCCCGATGGCGGCATATTGTTCGTCATTGGGGATTTGATGCAGGTGGCCCAGATGGCCGATGCACAATCCTCCCGCTTCGAAGACGAAGATCGAGTTGCCATGGGCCTTTGCCCCTTCGCCAAAGCGGCCGCGCGTGTCGGTGGTGACATTGCGGATCAGCATTGCGCCAAGGTCCAGTTCGTAGAAGGCGGGGCCATTGGCATCAGGCCAACCGGGCAAGACATGCGGGATGCGCGGATCGGGGTTGGCGGTCCAATGGGTAGAATGGGCGTTGTTCATCGTGACCACATCCGGCACCACATCGGGATTGCCGATCCAGCCGGTGTAATCCGTCACCGCCATCACCCCGCCCGAGGTGATGGCAAAGCTGGCATGGTTCAGATAGCGGATGCGGACATGGTCAGTCTGCACCTCATCGCCCCAAGCGGCGGGGATGACCCGCGCCTCTGGCGTGGCCTGCGCGAGGGCAAAGCAATTCGACGGTGGCCGTTCCTGCGCCATCACAGGCGCGGCGGAGAGGGTAAGGGCGGCAATCACAACGGCAAGTATCCGCATCGGCAGGCTCCGGGTCTGTCGGGGATGGTGTCAGGGATGTAGCCTGCCATCGCTGCGCGTCCACGTCGCCTCACAGATGCGTCATGTCGCGGTGATCCAACGGACTGGTGGCGGCGTATCACGTTGACTGTCCAAGACATAACAAAAAGCAGACCCACCATGGCCAGCCCCTCGCATTTGTCCACGGCCCCCCTGATCCTGTGGTTCCGGCGCGATTTGCGTTTGGACGATTTGCCGATGCTCTCGGCGGCACTGGCAACGAGGCGGCCTTTGATCCCAGTGTTCATCCTTGACCCTGAGACCGAAGGTTTGGGCGCTGCGCCGAAGTGGCGGCTTGGGTTGGGCCTCCAGCACTTTGCCGACAGGCTGGCGGCGATGGGGTCGCGGTTGATCCTGCGGCGTGGTCCGGCACTGGCAGTGCTTGAGGCGCTGGTGGATGAGGTCGGGGCGGCGGGCGTAATGTGGTCGCGGCTTTACGATCCAGCGTCCAAGGCGCGGGATGCGGCGGTGAAGGCGGCCCTCAGGGCGCGGGGCCTGATCGCCGAAAGCCATTCCGGGCATTTGCTACATGAACCTTGGACGGTTGAGACGGGAACGGGCGGGTTTTACCGCGTCTATACCCCCTACTGGCGCTCTGTGCGGGATCGGCCCGTGCCTGCGCCCACCCCTGCCCCCGCCACCCTGCCCGCGCCCGAGCATTGGCCCGCGTCGGAGAAGTTGGACGACTGGCACCTAGGTGCAGCGATGCGGCGCGGGGCTGCGGTGGTGCTGCCCTTTACGCGGGTGGGTGAGGCGGCGGCGCTGGACCGTCTGCACGCCTTTCTCTCCGGCCCGGTGGAGCGTTATGCGTCTGATCGTGACCTGCCAGATACGCCAGCAACCTCGCGCCTGTCAGAAAACCTGACTTATGGCGAAATTGGTCCGCGCCGGATCTGGCATGCGGGATGGGCAGCGATGGAGCAAGGCCGCGCCGGGGCGGAGACTTTCCTGAAAGAGCTGGTGTGGCGGGAATTCTCATATCACCTGATGCACCACACACCGCATATTCTGACCGCCAATTGGAAACCCGATTGGGACAGCTTTGGCTGGCAGGGCGACAGTGCGGCCGTGGATCGTTGGCGGCAGGGTATGACCGGAGAGCCGTTCGTCGATGCCGCGATGCGTGAAATCTATGTGACCGGCACGATGCACAACCGCGCACGGATGATCGTGGCCTCTTACCTGACCAAGCATATGCTGACCCATTGGCGGTTGGGTCTGGCGTGGTTCGCCGACTGTCTGATGGATTGGGACCCGGCGGCCAATGCGATGGGGTGGCAATGGGCGGCAGGCTCTGGCCCCGATGCAGCGCCCTATTTCCGCGTTTTCAATCCGGCCACGCAGGCGGAAAAGTTTGACCCTCTGCAACGCTATCGCAAGCGGTTCATCGCGGAACTGTCGCGCACCCCGGGGACCGAGGCTTTGGCCTTTTTCGAGGCCGCCCCGCGCGCCTGGGGATTGGACCCCAAGCGGCCCTATCCGCGACCTTTGGTTGATCTGGCGGCAGGTCGGGATCGCGCTTTGGCGGCCTATCAGGCCAATAAGGGCGTGGCGCTTGCAGATTGATGCAATGAAACCCTTGAGAGACCGCCGCGTATCTGCTTGCATCACAATCTTGGGAACTGGTCCCTTGGGGGGAAAATGGACGTCCTGACAACAACAAAAGGGCAGGCCAACCTGCCGCGTTACTTCGCTGCGGCGATGGAGGTGCTGAAGGGCATCCGCTCGGGCAGGATTGATTTTGTCCTACCCGATGGCCGCCGCTTTCGGGTCGAGGGCAAGCTGCCCGGTCCGGTAGGGGAAATTCAGGTGCATAACCCTGATGTCTTTGCCCGCCTGATCCGCGAAGGTGATCTCGGCTTTTGCGACGCCTATCTGGATGGCTGGTGGTCGACCTCGGATTTGCAAGCCCTCTTGGATCTAGTCCAACTGCCCGACAATGACTCCCTGAACGATGGTTTTCCGGGGATGACTCTGGTGCGCGCCTATGAACGGCTGCGCTTTTGGCTGCAATCCAACAGCAAGCGGCAGGCCAAGAAGAACATCCAGTACCACTATGATCTGGGCAATGACTTCTACCTGCTGTGGCTGGATGACACGATGACCTATTCTTCGGCCATCTTTCACTCGGGTCAGGAAAGTCTGGAAAAGGCCCAGACCGAGAAATACAAATCCATGGTCGATCAGATGGGCGCACAGCCCGGCGACCATGTGCTGGAAATCGGCTGCGGCTGGGGCGGATTTGCCGAATATGCCGCAAGCGAACGCGGGTTGCGCGTCACCTGCTTGACCATCAGCCCGGCGCAATTCGACTATGCCGTGGCGCGGATGGCCAAAGCGGGGCTGTCAGACCGCGTGACAATCAAGCTGCAAGATTACCGCGATGAGCGTGGCACCTATGACGGCATCGCCTCGATCGAGATGTTCGAAGCGGTGGGCGAGAAGTATTGGCCCACTTATTTCGATACGCTGCGCGACCGTCTGAAACCGGGCAAGAATGCCACGCTGCAAATCATCACCATCGCGGATCACCGCTGGGAGCTTTACCGCAACACGGTGGATTTCATCCAGAAATACATCTTCCCTGGCGGCATGCTGCCCGCGCCCAAGGTGCTGCGGGCCGAAGTGGAAAAGGCCGGGTTGCGCGTCAAAGGCTCTATCGAGTTTGGCAAAAGCTACAGCCAGACCCTGCGGCGCTGGCACGAGACCTTTAACGACCGTTGGGACGAGGTGGCGAAACTGGGCTTTGATGACCGGTTCCGCAGAATGTGGAATTTCTACCTGACCTCTTGCGCCGGGGCGTTTGAGGGCGGCAATTGTGATGTGACCCAGATCACCGTGACCCGACCGGTGTAAAGGCTGTCTCGCCCGTGTTCCGGGCGGGACATTGTGTAAGAGGTAACCATGCCGACAGCGGCAAAACTGGTGGGCGGTATCTTGTTCGCGCTGATTGGCGCGGCGGTGGCGTTGCGTCTGCCGCATTACCTGCCCGAAGGGATGAAAACCGGGCTTTTGTTGCCGATCACGGTGGTTGTGGCGGGTCTCTTGGGTTGGCGGCTTGCCGGAACGCGCAGTGGCGACCAACGCTATACTGAGGCGGCAGGGACCGGGCTGATGACGGTGACGGCGACCGTTCTGACGCTCTTGTTCGTTTTCGGGTTGATCGAGATGCTGCGCCTGACCCAGCGCATGCTCTACAAAGGCCCGATGGAGGCGATCATCGGCATCTTTGAACAGGCCCTGAAGTTTGCGCCGGTGTTGTGGCAGAATGACCTATTGCTGGTTATGGGTGTGGGCGGGGTGTTGGCGGGTCTCGCCTGCGAAGCCGCCGGTCGCCGCTGGCCCTGAACGAAGGACAGGCACCGATGACAGTTTGCTTCCTGGCTGGTCCGATGGCGGATCCCAGCCTCTATGCTGCGGTGATCGGTCCGGTTCCCGCCATCGCAGCACGGCTGGAAGGCTATCGCCTTGCCGCCTTTGCAGGTGAGGCGGTGGCGCTTGCCATGCCGGGGGGCGCGGGGGTGGCGGGGGTGGCGGTCACGCTAGACGCGGACGCCTTGGCCCGGCTGGACCATGTGATGCAGTCGCTGGGCGGTCAGGCGCGGTCGGTCCCGGTTTCGGTGTCCGGAGTTGCGGATTTGGCGCGGGTCTGGTGCGGCGCTGACCCCGCGGCCCCAGATTGGCACCCTGAGCCAGCCCTGACCGAGGCTCTGCGCGCGGCTTTGCCGGATATCCTTGCGCTCATGGGCACGGACCCTGCCGCCATCGCACGACGGCTGGTGCCGATGCTGGTGCGCGCCGCCTCGCGCCTGCGGGCAGCGACAGACCCCGCGCCACATGAGGTGCGCCGTCAGCCCGTGGCGGGGGATGTGCAGGTCCGTGACAGCCGCCAGCCCTATGCCAATTTCTTTGCCGTCGAGGAAGTGGATCTCTCCTTTCGTCGCTTTGACGGCACGCTGAGCCCGGTCGTCAATCGCGCGGCCTTTATCTCGGGCGATGCGGTCACGCTGCTGCCTTATGATCCGGTGCGCGACCGGGTCTTGCTGATCGAACAATTCCGCGCCGGCCCATATCTGCGCGGGGACCCCAATCCCTGGAGCCTTGAGGCCATCGCCGGTCGCATCGACCCCGGCGAAACCCCCGAAGAGGCAGGCCGCCGCGAGGCGATGGAAGAGGCGGGCTTGACCCCCGGCGCCATGCTTTCAGTGGCGAACTACTACCCCACACCGGGGGCCAAGATCGAATACCTTTACACCTATGTCGCCCTCTGCGACCTGCCCGATGGCATTGAGGGCGTCTTTGGCGTGGAAGGTGAGGCCGAGGATATTCGCGGCCACCTGATCCCCTTTGACCGCCTGATGGCGCTGGTTGCCAGCGGTGAGGTTGGCAACGCCCCGCTGATCCTGACCGCGTTGTGGTTACAGCGCGAACGCCCCCGGTTGCGCGCGGCGGTCAGCCCGCGCTGACACCCGCTTCGGCAAAGGTTGACATGCCCGAATGACAGGCCAAGGCCCCCTTGACCACAGCCAAGGCCAGTGCCGCGCCCGAGCCTTCGCCTAAGCGCAGGCCAAGCGACAACAGCGGTTCCTTGCCCAAAGCCGCCAGCAATCGGCCATGCGCGGCCTCGGCACTCACATGGCCCGCGATGCAAGGGTCGAGCGCCCCCGGCACCGCCCGTTCCAGCACAGCAGCCGATGCCGTGCAGATAAAGCCATCCAACACCACGGGGATACGCTCCAACCTTGCCCGCGCAATCGCTCCGGCCATGGCGGCAAGCTCGCGCCCCCCCAGACAGCGCAAGACCTCCAGCGGGTCCGACGTGGCATGCAGGGCAATGCCCGCCGCCACAACCTGCGCCTTGCGTGCCAGCCCCGCATCATCAATGCCCGTGCCACGCCCGACCCAATCCGCCGCCTCGCCACCAAACAGCGCACAGGCGATTGCGGCGGCGGCGGTGGTATTGCCGATCCCCATTTCGCCGACCACCAACGCATCCGCCTTTGGGTCCACCGCATTCCAGCCGGTTGCCAGTGCCTGAACCACCTCAGCCTCCGTCATCGCCGGGGCTTTGGTGAAATCGGCAGTGGGGCGGTCCAAGTCCAATTCATGCACGGACATGGATGCGCCAAAGGCCCGCGACAACTGGTTGATCGCCGCCCCGCCTGCGCGGAAATTGGCGCCCATCTGAACCGTCACCTCGGCGGGAAAGGCCGAAATTCCTTGCGCCACCACACCGTGATTACCTGCAAAGATGATGACCTGCGGCCGGTCCAGATGCGGGCGGTCCGTGCCCTGCCAGCCGGCAAACCAGATCGCCACATCTTCCAGCCGCCCCAAGGCCCCCGGCGGTTTGGTCAACTGCCCATTGCGCGCCATTGCCGCCGCCTGCGCCCCGGAATCCGGAGCAGAAAGACACGCCAAGATCGCGCGAAACTCGGGTAGCGTGTGAAAAGGGGCGGTCATGGCAATCCTCGTTGAAAGCGGGCTGGACAGGGAGTAGCCAAGACCCCGCCAGACCGCCAGACGGGAAAGGACCGAACGATGCCCCTGCGCGACAGCTTGGCGCCATACGCGGATGATCTTGTCAGCGGCTTTGGCCTGCTCAGCCGCCTGCCCCTGCCTGAGCGCCCCTTTACAGGCGCACGTTCTGTCTGGGTCTGGCCCTTGGTCGGCGCGGTGATTGGTGTGACGGCGGGTCTGACGGCGATGGCGGGTCTTTGGGCCGACCTCCCCCCCGGTGTGACGGCGGCCGCGGTGATGGCAGTCACCACCCTGCTGACCGGTGCGATGCATGAGGATGGTCTGGCCGACAGCGCCGATGGCCTGTTCGGCGGCTGGACGCCCGAACGACGGCTTGAGATCATGAAGGACAGCCGCATCGGCAGTTACGGCATGCTCGCCCTTTTGATCACCGGCCTTGCACGCTGGTCGGCGCTGACGGTGCTTGTCACCTCCCCGGCCCCGATGGCCATCTTGATCGCGGCAGGGGCACTGTCGCGCGCGCCGATGGCGGTGATAATGGCGTGGATGCCGAACGCACGCCAAGGCGGGCTGTCCGCCGGCACCGGTCGACCCAGCCTGTCGCGGACGTCGCTTTGTTGCGCGGTCTCTTTTACTGTGGCGCTAATTGCCCTCGGTCCAGAGGCCCTGCCCCTGATCCTCGCCGCCGCACTGCCTGCCGTGGTGATGGCCAGACTGGCCCAGAAACGCATCGGCGGACAAACCGGCGATATTCTTGGCGCGACACAACATCTCGCCGAAACTGCCATCTTGATCACCGCCACCTCGGCATTGCTCTGACGGGTCACTGGCACCAACAGCCTTTGGGGTGAATGAGCCAAAGGCTTTGAGAGGGGGAGAGCGCCCCCTGATCTTTCTTGCGACAGGATCGCCCTTCAGCGCCCGAACTTGCCCTTCAACGCATCTCCAAAGGCGGTATTGCCGCCAGCGGTGGGGGCAGAGGTCATCATGCGCGGGGCGGGCTTCCCGCCTTTGGCAACGGGGCCTCGGTCCTCGCGCCGTTCGCGGGCCTGTTCCCGGGCTTCCGATGAGTCCGCCTTCATCGTCAGGGCGATGCGTTTGCGTGGTGCGTCCACCTCAACCACCCGGACCTTGACCACATCGCCCGCCTTGACCACCTCATGCGGGTCCTTGATGAACCGGTCGGCGAGTTGGCTGACATGCACCAACCCGTCCTGGTGCACGCCGATATCCACAAAAGCGCCAAAGGCCGCGACATTGGTGACCGTGCCTTCCAACAGCATCCCCACCTTCAGATCGCGGATTTCGTTGACACCTTCGGCAAAGCTCGCGGTCTTGAAACTCGGGCGCGGGTCGCGGCCAGGTTTTTCCAACTCGGCCAAGATATCCTTGACCGTCGGCAAGCCGAAGCGGGAATCGACAAAGGCGCGGGGGTCCACCTGTTTCAGCGCGGCACTATCCCCCATCAGGGCGCGAATGTCCCGCCCGCAGGCCGCCACAATCTTGCGCGCCACATCATAGGCTTCGGGGTGGACGCTCGAGGCGTCCAGAGGCTCCGTCCCGCCTGCGATCCGCAGAAACCCCGCCGCCTGTTCAAACGCCTTCGGTCCCAGTCGCGCGACCTTGAGCAACTCCTTGCGGGTCTTGAACGGGCCATTGGCATTGCGATGGGCCACGATCGCCTCGGCCAAGGACGGCCCCACACCCGACACGCGCGCCAAGAGGGGGGCAGAGGCGGTATTCACATCCACGCCCACCGCGTTCACCGCGTCTTCAACCACAGCCTCCAGCGAGCGGCCCAGACGGTGTTGGTCCACGTCATGCTGATACTGACCCACGCCGATGGATTTCGGTTCGATCTTCACCAGTTCCGCCAAAGGGTCTTGCAGCCGCCGCGCGATGGAGACCGCCCCGCGCAAGGACACATCCAGATCGGGAAATTCCTTTGCAGCGAGTTCGGATGCCGAATAGACCGACGCCCCGGCTTCGGACACGATGACCTTGACCGGCTTTTCGCTGCCCGGCAGATGCGCCAGCAGATCGCCGACCATTTTTTCCGTCTCACGGCTGGCAGTGCCATTGCCGATGGCGATCAGGGTGATGCGGTGCTTGGTGATCAGCTGCGCCAGCGCCACCTGTGCGCCACGCAGGTCGTTCTTGGGCTGGAAAGGATAAACCGTATCCGTCCCCAGCACCTTGCCCGTGGCATCAATCACCGCAACTTTCACGCCGGTGCGGATGCCGGGGTCCAGCCCCATCGTGGCCTTGCCGCCTGCCGGAGCGGCTAAGAGCAGGTCTTTTAGGTTGCGGGCAAAAACGCGGATCGCCTCTTCTTCCGCCTTTTCGCGCAACTCGGCCATGAGATCGAGGCTGAGCGAGGTCTTGATCTTCACCCGCCACGCCCAGCTTGCCGCCTCGCGCAGCCATTTGTCCGCCGCCCCGGCCCCACTGGCCGACAGCATCGCCGCCGCCGCCCGTTCTGCCGGGCTTTCACCGCGCGGGGCGTCGGCGTCTACTTCGAGGTCAATCGACAGGAAGCCTTCGTTGCGCCCGCGCAGCATGGCCAGCACGCGGTGCGAGGGCGCGGTGGACCACGCCTCTTCATGCTGGAAATAGTCGGAGAACTTGGCCCCTTCGGTCTCTTTCCCCGCCACCACCTTGGCCGAGAGCCGCCCCGCCTGCCGCATATGGCCACGCAAACGGCCCAGAAGCTCGGCGTTTTCGGCCAGCCCTTCGGCAAGGATATCGCGCGCGCCCTCCAGGGCGGCTTTCACATCTGGCACCGCCTTGGTCACATAGCCCGCCGCCAGTGCCGCCGGATCGGCGCGGCGGTCGGCAAGGATGGCATCATGGAGCGGCTGCAAGCCATTCTCGCGCGCGATCATCGCCTTGGTCCGGCGCTTGGGCTTGTAGGGCAGATAGATATCCTCAAGCTCTGCCTTGGTTGCGGCCTTGGTCAGACTGGCCGACAGCGCATCGGTCATTTTTCCCTGTTCGGTGATCGAGGCGATGATGGCGGCGCGCCGCGCCTCCATCTCGCGCAGGTAGGACAACCGCTCGGCAAGGTTGCGCAACTGCGTGTCATCAAGCCCCCCCGTCACTTCTTTGCGATAGCGCGCGATGAAGGGGACCGTCGCGCCTTCGTCCAGCAAGGCGATGGCCGAGGCGACTTGCCCAACGGTAGCCCCGATTTCGGCAGCGATCACATGCGGAATACGGCGAATGGCGGCGTCAGACATCGGGTGGTCCTTTTTGGGTCAAGTTACAAGGCGGCAACACAAGGGCGCGATGGGGCACGCGCAAAGCGGACTGCGACCATAGCGCCCAGCGCGGGTGGGGCCAAGGGGGCGGCCCCCGCCACCTCGGCCACGCAAGCGACGCCATCGGTATCGCAAGGCGATGGCACGAATGACTGCCGTCCCATGCAAGGCCAGAGCCAGCGCATAATCGGCATTCGGCCCGCCGTTGCCATCACCGCGCCGCGTCACGTCAATTCTCACCCCGACAACAGCAGCACAGGCGCGGCCCCCGTGGCCCGCCGTGCGGCTAGGTCGCGCGCCAAGGCGGTATGGGCGCGGCAAGAATCGGACCGGTCTAGCAGCAAGGGTGCTTCTGCCGGTGCTAAAGACAGGCTAGGCTGAAGCTGAAAACGATTTCAGACCTGCCCCGCCCGCAGGGCAGGTCGACTGCACAGGAGTGTTCCGATGTCCACCACCGCCCCGTTGACCGATGCCGCCCACCGCGCGTTTTTGTGGCAAGATGCGCGGCGACAGGTGGATTTCTTCCGCGCCAGCCTGACCACAGATGGCCGCTTTGCCGTGCTGGCCGCCGATGGCACTCCCCTGCCCGATGGCCCGCAAGAGTTGCACACCACCACCCGTCTGGTGCATTCCTATGCCTTGGCCAAGGCGGCGGGAGAGGCGGATTGCGACGCCATCATCGATGCCGGGATGGCCTGCCTCTTTGGCAAACATCATGACGCGGACTATGGCGGTTGGGTCTGGTCCTTCTCTCGGGATGGTGTGGCCGATGGGGTCAAGCTGGCATATGGCCATGTCTTTGTCCTGCTCGCTGGGGCCAGCGCGCATCTGGTGGGTCACCCCGATGGTGCCCGCCTGATCGCCATGGCGACGGAGGTAATCGAATCGCGCTATTGGGACGAGGCTCACGGCCTGCTACGCGACGAATACAACCGCGATTGGACGCCGTTTTCCACCTATCGCGGCATGAACGCCAATATGCACGGGGTTGAGGCTTTGCTCGCGGCGTTCGAGGCGACAGGAACACAGCGCTATCTGGATCAGGCCGAACGCATCCTCGATTTCTTCACCGGTCGAATTGCCCCTGCGCATGATTGGCGCATCCCCGAGCATTACAACGACCACTGGCAGATCGATGCAGCCTATGAGGGCAACCCCATGTTCCGCCCCGCAGGATCGACGCCGGGTCATTCTTTCGAGTTGGGACGCCTGCTGATCCAGCATTGGGACCTGTCCGGTCGCAGGGATGCCACCGCCCCCAACCGCGCCCGCGCGCTGATCGAAGCCGCGCTGCGCGACGGCTGGCGGCAGGACAAGGGCGGCATCGCCTATACGCTGATCCCTGCCACCGGCGCGATTGCGCGGCGCGACCGCTATTGGTGGCCGGTGACTGAGGCGATTGGCGCGCTGTCCGCGCTGATGAAGATTGACCCGCAGCCGCAGGATGCCGAGTGGTACGCACGCCTCTGGGACTTCGCCCGCACGCACTTCATCGACGCCCGGCACGGCGGCTGGTTCCCAGAGATTGACGAGGACGGCCACCCCGACGCCCGCCAGTTCCTTGGCAAACCCGACATCTATCATGCGCTGCAAGCCGACCTGATCCCGCTGGTCCCGGGTGTGTCGCGCCTGATCGAGGGTTTGCGGGCTATCCCGCGCGGATAAATCTGCGCGACGGATATGCGCCAAGAGGGATTGGACTTGGACCTGTCGCGTGTCTGTGCCGCGCCAGGTGCTCACTCGGCCCCTGTTGACACATGGCGCAGCGATCCTGCGGATCGACCTTATGAGGTTGAAGGCAAATCACTTCTCAGCCGCCTTTTCAGACGGGACTGCGGCGCGCCGTGTGTTTTTCAAATTATTGAAGCTAAAATGCGACCCAGCAAGAAAATCAACGCCAGTTAGGGTTTTCTGAACGTGCAATACGACACGAAGTTTGTTTTCAACCACATCGCCATGGAGAGGAGATAGCCGTCATCTTTCATGCGCCCCTCGTCACGCAGTCGATCTGCAAGATACGGCATGTCCACCATTCCTTGATTTATGACCGAAAATCCTATCGCCTTTGCTGCACTAACAACCTCATCGGTTGAAAGTGCATTCTTGTGAGTATGGTCATCAAAAAAAGTTCAAAGTTGTAATGTTAGGGTCAGGATCCTTTGATTGGCTTGAAGCTTCACTGTCTGCGTGATTCA
>JAIYDR010000285.1 GCA_027487395.1 Rhodobacter sp.
CACCCCACTGTAATCCCGACCAAGGCCCCCGGGAGAAGGATATAGAGCACGCGGGCGTTGAATTCATGCCGGTAAGCCCACAGTCCGAACATGTCAGATACCACGTAGACCGGCAGCAAAAGCCCGGCCGCGTTGACGGGGGATGTCGCCAGCGCAAGGGCGGGCACGCCTAGCATGCCCACCACGGGCAAGCCACCTTTGCCCATGCCGACAAAAAAAGCCGCCGCCAGCGCCACCGCCCAGAAGAACGTCCCGTCCATGCCGACTCTCCCGTCGCCCACCACCGCTGCGCTGTAGCCCAAGCCCGATGGTTCGGCCAGCAGGCGCGCGGCGCAATCAGCATTGCACCAGTTTGCATACCATTGCATACCGCAATCCACTTGCCATACCGGATTTTGCAGCGTAGCAACGCCGCGACTCGATTTTGGCCCCAAGGGCTCGTCCAGCGCGCGCCCTGATTCTCACAGGACGGGAGACACACCTCATGGCACGACCCAAGATTGCCCTCATCGGCGCCGGTCAAATCGGCGGCACGTTGGCGCACCTTGCCGCGATTAAGGAACTCGGCGACGTTGTCTTGTTCGACATTGCCGAAGGCACCCCGCAAGGCAAGTCATTGGACATCGCGCAATCGGGCCCCTCCGAGGGCTTTGACGCCGTGATGAAGGGCACCAATGATTACGCCGATATCGCGGGTGCGGATGTTTGCATCGTTACCGCCGGTGTCCCCCGCAAACCGGGCATGAGCCGCGACGACCTGTTGGGCATCAACCTTAAGGTCATGAAGTCGGTCGGCGAAGGCATCAAGGCCCATGCGCCGAACGCATTCGTCATCTGCATCACCAACCCGCTGGATGCGATGGTCTGGGCGCTGCGCGAGTTTTCGGGCCTGCCGCATGAAAAGGTCGTCGGCATGGCTGGGGTTCTGGACTCCGCCCGCTTCCGCCACTTCCTGTCGGTGGAATTTGGCGTGTCGATGCGCGACGTGACGGCCTTTGTGCTGGGCGGGCATGGCGACACCATGGTGCCGCTGACCCGCTATTCCACCGTCGCCGGTGTGCCGCTGCCGGATCTGGTCAAGATGGGTTGGACCACGCAGGAAAAACTGGACGCCATCGTCCAACGCACCCGCGATGGCGGGGCCGAGATCGTGGGCCTTTTGAAAACGGGTTCTGCCTTCTACGCGCCTGCGACCAGCGCGATTGAGATGGCCGAGGCTTACCTGAAAGACCAAAAGCGCGTTCTGCCCTGCGCGGCCTATGTGTCGGGCGCTTACGGACTTGATGGCATGTATGTCGGCGTGCCGACGGTGATCGGCGCGGGCGGGATTGAGCGGATTTTGAACATCGAACTCAATGCCGATGAGCAGACGATGATGCAGAAATCCATCGACGCTGTGAAAGGTCTGGTTGCCGCCTGCAAGACCATCGACCCGTCGCTGGTCTGAGCGTCCATTTCAACGCATAAGGGGGCCGGGCAGCGACGCCCGGCCCTTTGCTTTGTGACCCATGACCATATCGCCCTACGCCAAGCCCGGTTTCTATGACGACGCCCTGTCCAAAGGGCGTCACCGCGACATCGTGGGCGGACGGTGGGGCGAGACGGCGGATATTGTGATGCCGTTGCTGGCCGACCTTGGTCTGCGGGAAACAGACCGCGTGCTGGACATTGGCGCGGGGTCACTGCGCTTGGGGCATCGGTTGGTCCCCATGTTGGCGACGGGGAACTATTGGGCCACCGATGCCTCTGGCCCCTTGATGCATCGGGGGTGGGAGATCGAGTTGACCGATGCTAACCGCGCCAAACTTCCAATCACGCAATTGGTCGAGGATACCGACTTCCGCTTTCCCGGCATCCCCGAGGACATCGACTTTGCCCTATGCTTTGCGGTTTTCACCCATTTGCCGATGAACCACCTGCGGCGGGCCCTGATCTCGGTCCGGGCACGGTTCCCGAAGCTGCGGCGGTTTGCCTTTACGGTGTTCCTTGCGCCGGGTGACCAGGCCTTCACAGGGCAGTTCCGCCAGAATGACGGCGTGGTGACGCACCCTGACCGCGCACCCTGGCATATGCTGGCCGAAGATGTGCTGCACATGGCGCAGGCATCGGGGTTTGAGGTCACCAAGCGCCCGGACCGCTTGCCGCGCGGACAGGTGATGATCGTGGCGGACCCGGTCCGTTAGGCCAAGCTACAAGGCAGTCAATGGATCGAATCACAGGTTATCGCTAACAGAATCCATCTTGTGATCACACATTTTCAACGTGTGATCACAAAAATCACTTTTTCGGCCCCAAACCACGGTATGCCGTAGAATACCGTTTCACTGCTGCCCAATTCCGTGTCATCTCGCCGCAAAACCACAGCGATGGGACGGTTTCAGATGAATATCCACGAATATCAGGCCAAGGCGCTGCTGCGCCAATACGGCGTCCCGGTGTCCGACGGGCGCGTGGTCCTGAAGGCCGAGGAAGCCAAGACCGCAGCCGGAGAGCTGGACGGACCGCTTTGGGTCGTCAAAGCGCAAATCCATGCGGGCGGTCGCGGCAAGGGCCATTTCAAGGAAGCCGAAGCCGGGGAAAAGGGCGGCGTCCGCCTTGCCCGCTCGGTCGAGGAAGCTGAACAATTCGCCCGCCAGATGCTGGGCCGCACCTTGGTGACGATCCAGACCGGACCTGCGGGCAAGCAGGTCAACCGCATCTACATCGAAGATGGTTCGGACATTGAGCGCGAACTATATCTGGCGATGCTGATCGACCGTCAGTCCAGCCGCGTGTCCTTTGTCGCCTCAACCGAAGGCGGGATGTCGATCGAGGACGTGGCGCATGACACGCCCGAAAAGATCG
>JAIYDR010000126.1 GCA_027487395.1 Rhodobacter sp.
CCCCACCTCCAAGGCCAAAACTTCGACGCCTACGGACCCGTCGCAAGACGAACCCTCACCGCAAACGAAGCAAAAGTCGCCGTGGAGTTCTTCGTCGCAAACACAACCGACACCGCAGCAGAGTGACCGAGGGCCCCGAAAAGCGGGAAAAGCACAAGGGCCGGCCAGATATGGCCGGTCCTGACAACCTGGGACCCAAAGGCACAGGCGAAAGCAGGTGTCTTTCGGTGCTGAGCGGGCGATTGAACCGGTGAAGATGTACCTGCACCGGCTCTGTTCCGGTCAGATGCTCATGTTGAGCGGCTCTCTGTTCGAAGGCGACGGGTGACCTCCCGCCGAAGGCTGACTGTGTGCGGCGTGGGTTGTAGAACCGGTTGATGAATTGGAAGAGGGCCCCTTCGACGTCGCGGCGGATTTGCCAGTTGCGGCGCCAGACCGGTTCTGCCTTCAACGGCTTGAAGAAGGTTTCGACTGCGGAATGGAGGCCCCAATGTTCGTCCTGCGCCAATCGGTGGCGATTTCAGCCTGCAAAATGCGTTGACCATCTCTCGCAGGCTGCACCGCTTGATGCAGCGGACTATCTTCCGCCGCGTCTTGCCCTCAGCGGTCTGTCTGGCGGCATCGGTTTTGGTTTCATCATCGTCGCGCATGCCTACGAAGGCGACACGGCACAGCGCAGCGTTGGCTTGCCTGTTTCCTCTTCGGTTTCGTCGCATGCAGTTGGTCTTGCCGCATCACGCCGGGATCGGGCAGACGCCGCAAAGCTTGGCAAGGGCCGCTTTGGATCGGAAGTGCTCAGGAGTGTCACCGAGGACGATCAACATTTCGGCGAGGTCAATGTCGAGATGCCGAAAGACGCCATCCATTCGGGCGCTTTGTCACGGACCATGCGTTCCAGCTCTCCCTCATGGATCTGGATTTCCTCATGCAGTGCCAGGCAGCGGTGAGCGATTGCCCGCAAGGCGATCTTTACCGATGATGTCGGCGAAGTTATCTCACCGCGCCGAAGGGCTGCGATGTGTCGCACCACGATGACTGGCAAGTTGACCTGATCGAGATTTGCGTACAGCTCAGCCGGTGCGTTGATAATCACTGTTTTCAGGGTGATCATCGCTTGCGATTTTGCTTTTTTGGGAACTGTCCCGCGCGATCTTGATATGGCGGATCATCTGTGAAGTCCCCCCTCGGGTTCTGGCCAGGGCCGTAGCCTGACCGTTCAGCACAGCTTCTGCTCGCCCTAGCAGCCGTGCCGACAACGAAATCCCATTCTGCGGGGACGCGCACCGCACCGCGCCTCGTGTCAGATCTATGGGCTACGCGACACAGGGGTAGAACCCTTCATAGATCGGGACGAGTGTGGTGGTCTCGAACAGGCTGGAGACAGACCGGCCACCCCAGATGTTCAGGATGGCTTGGGCAAAGATCGGTGCGGTTGGGGCGATCCGGATGTTGGGGGCGGCGCGCACCTTTGCGCCTTGTTCTATGGAATCAGTAATGACCAGCGATTTCATCACCGATTGGGCCACCCGTTCGATGGCAGGCCCAGACAGGACGCCATGCGTGATATAGGCATGCACTTCTTTCGCGCCCTGTTCCATCAGAGTCTCTGCCGCCTTGCACAGGGTGCCCGCCGTGTCGCAGATATCGTCGACGATAAGGCAGGTCCGTCCGGTCACATCCCCGATGACGGTCATGCTTGCCACCTCACCGGCCTTTTCGCGGCGCTTGTCCACGATGGCCAAAGGCGCGTTGATCCGCTTGGCCAGTTCTCGCGCCCGTGCCACCCCACCGACATCGGGCGAGATCACCATCAGCTCATCCATCCGGTCCTTGAAGTGGTGTTCGATGTCCAAGGCAAAGACCGGGCTGGCATGCAGGTTGTCGACCGGGATGTCAAAGAACCCCTGAATTTGTGCGGCATGCAGGTCCAACGTCAAAACCCGGTCAATTCCGGCGGTTTCAATCAGATTGGCAACAAGTTTCGCGCTGATCGGCGTTCGCGCTTTTGAGCGGCGGTCTTGGCGGGCATAGCCGAAATAGGGGATCACGGCGGTGATGCGCGCCGCAGATGACCGGCGCAGCGCGTCGGTCATGATCAATAGCTCCATCAGGTTGTCGTTGGCCGGGTTCGAGGTGGATTGGATGACATACATGTCCTCTCCGCGGACATTCTCGAACACTTCGACGAAAATCTCTTGGTCGTTGAAGCGTTCGACCCGCGCTTCGACCAAGCCGATCTGGCTGCCGCGATGGATGGACATGCGCTGCGCGATGGCCAGGGCCAAGGGCAGGTTGGCATTGCCCGAAATCAATTGGGGCGCGCCAATCTTGGACGCGGATTTGGCCAAAGGCTTGGGCAGGTGCGTGGTCATGGCGGCAGCCTTTCACGGGCAACTCATGCAGAAGTCAATCAGGCAGGAGTGCGCCCGGCCGTCGGAAAGGTGCGCGCTGGGGTGTAGGTGCGGAAGCTGGACAGGTCTTGGGCATTGCATTCGGCCTGCCAACGGCTGCCCTGCACCACAGCGGCGGCGACCGGGAAACGCGCGGCAAAGGCATCGGTTGCGGGGCAGTTTTCCATCGCGATGGTGGCCAGACCGGCGACGATGCCGCCCTGCCGTTCGACCAATTGGATCGCCGCCTCCATCGTGCCGCCCGTTTGAATCCATTGGTCAGCCAGCAACACGCGGGTTCCGGGGGCAAAGGCGGGCTGGCGCAGTTCCATGTCCTGCGTCTTGCCAGAATAGTTGGTGAAGCTCACACGGTCCGTATCAACGCACAGCTTTCCCGCCTTTCGGACGGGCAAAAACCCTTTGCCGCTGCGCGCCGCCAGCCCTGCGCCTAGGACAAAGCCCATCGCATCGCAGCCACCCACGACGTCAAACTCCACCCCCGCCAAATCGGCCAACAGGTCATCCAGCAGATCCGCAAACGCCGCCGCGTTGATGTAGACCGAGGTGGGGTCCAGCCATGCAAACTTGGGGCCCTTGGTGTTGGGCGACATCAGCGACAGATACCAGCGGTCGTCGCGCGGTCCTTTGGGGTCGGTCATTTTGGGGCTCCGTAGGCACGAGTAAGGTCCAAAAGCGCGGCAAGGCGCGCAGGGTCGATGTTGTAGAAATCGCCGGGGCGGTTGATGCCGGTGGCGACGAGGAAGCAATCGACATCCGCCGCGTAGTGCGCGGCATTGTCGGGTGTGACGCCCGAGGCGATGGCCAAGGGGGCCACGCCCAGACCGCGACGGAAATCATTGATCTTGGTCAGATCGGTCGCCTCACCGGTCGCCACGCCCGAGGTGGTGACGACATCCATGAAGGGCAGCGCCAGCCGGGCGGAATACTCGTTCAGGCTTGGGTCCACGGGGCGCTGTTTCTTGAAACAGACGCCGCCGAAATACATGCCTTGCCAGCCACTGGCGGCGCGGATGGCGGCAATCGCCTCGGCCTCGGTCTGGGTGAGTTGGCGTTCGTCCATGCAGGCGTCATCGGCCCAATAGGCGTCTATCTGGCAACCCTCTGCCGCCAAACGGCCAAGGATTGGAAAGGCAACCCGGCCAGGCTGGGCGAGGAAGTTCACCCCCATCCACAGGTTGGGACATTCTGCTCGCGCAGCGCGCAAGATCGGCAGGAACGGCTCGACCGGGAAATCGTGGTTGATCAGGAACACGCCCTGCGCGCCAAGCCGGGCAACATGGCTGATGTTGGTCAGGGTCTGACGGATGTCGGTGACGTGAATCACCGGCGTCACCACCGGGCCGGGGGATTTGAACAGACGATGAAAGGTGCTGCGGTCCATCGGAATCTCCTTCGCTCCTCTGAATAGGAAAGGCTTGAAGATATGGATAATTGATAATTACTATGCTTCCATAACGCGGCCTAATGACCGCAGCCAAATGGGCCTGCCGATGCTGACCAATGTTCCGACGGACCTCTTGCGCACCTTTGTCACTGTGGTGGACCTTGGCAGTTACACCCGCGCGGCCGAGGCGTTGGGGCGCACCCAGCCCGCCATCAGCCTGCAGATCAGGCGGCTTGAGGATTTGCTGCGCACGCAACTGATCAACACAGATGCTCGCCAGGTCCGGCTGACCGATTCTGGCGTGGCACTTGGCCCCTATGCGCGGCAAATTCTGCGATTGAATGACGATATCATGGCCCATTATGCCGCTGAGGCGCTGTCAGGCTGGATCAAGGTCGGTATTCCAACCGATTTCTCCAACGCCTTTCTTCTGGCCGCGATCACCCGCTTCGCCGCCAGCCATCCCGATGTTCGGATCGAGGTGGACAGCCGACTGTCGCGCGACTTGCGCCATGACATAGCCGCCGACCGCGTGGATATCGCGGTCGCAATCGCCCCCAGTCAGGATGAGGCTTATCTGGTCAGCGCCGCCACGATCACCCCCATCTGGGCGGTTGCGGACTCGTTCCGCTGTGACCGGTCCGTTCCACTGCCCTTGGTGCGCCATCCTGACCCGTGCGAATATGCCGAACGGATGCGCGATGCCCTGCGCGGTGCGCGGCGGGATTGGCAGACGCGGTTGGTGTCAGGCGATGTGGCCGGGGTTCAGGCAGCAGTGGTGGCGGGCATCGGGGCCAGTGCGCTGACCCCGGCGACGCTGGTGCCCGGAATGCGCGTCGGCACCAGGGCCGAAGGCTTTCCCGCGCTGACTCCGCTGCGGATCGGTTTGTTCTACAAACACGCCCGCCTGTCCAAGGCCGCACATGCCCTGACCCAATGGCTGTTGCAGCAAGTGACCTTGGCTGGGCAGGGGGCTGCGGGGCAGGGCGTTGGGCCATAAGCAATCTTTATAGATCCATACGGAGACCAAATTTCCGATATGGGTCATTCTGCCCCTACTGTTTGCGGAATGCCGAGGCGAATCGACCTTGGATCACACAACAGGGGATGCCACAGATGACTGAAAACCGCCTGCACCTGACCCGCCGCCGCCTTTTGCAAGGGGCTGCATCCGTGGCTTTGGCCACCCCGATGCTGAACCGCGCTTGGGCGCAAGAAGCCACGCAAATCAACATGCTGGCGTGGTATGGCCATGCCGAACCCGACATCGTGGCCGAGTTTGAAGCCGAGAATAACGTCAAGTTCGTGCCGAAATACTATGCCGGCGGCGACAACATGCTGGCCTTGATTTCGCAATCCCCGCCCGGAACATATGACTTGATCCTGTCGGATGCGGAATTCGTGCAGCAGTTGAACGCTGCGGGTTACATCGAAGAAATGGATGCCTCGCTGTATCCGTTCGACGATTTCTATCCCGAATTCCAGAAGTTCCCCGGCCACTGGACCGATGATACCCTTTGGTCGGTGATGGTGCGCTATGGCCTCTTGGGCGTGTCCTACAACACTGACGCGCTGACTCGCGAAGAAGCGATGAGCTACAATGCCTTCTGGAACCCGAAAGTGACCGGCAAGGTCGGGCATTTCGACTGGCACTTGCCCAGCCTTGGCCAAGTCTCATTGTTGAACGGCAACAAGGCTCCCTCGCCCTTTGACATTGATGAGGCGGCTTGGGCGGCGCTGCAAGAAAAGACCCTGTCGCTGAAGCCGCAGGTCGGTGGCTATTTCGACTACGGCGGCACGTTCAGCGCGCTGAAGAACGGCGAGATGCTGGCGATGGTCGGCATTGGTGACTGGATCACAGGCGTTCTGGAAAAGGACGGGGCCAAGGTCGCAAGCGTCATTCCCGAAGAGGGTGGCATCCAGTGGACCGAAAGCTACTCGATCGGCAAAGGCACCACCAAGCAAGAGATCATCAACAAGTTCATCACCTATATGCTGGGGCCGAAGGGTCAGGTCAAATCCATCCAGATGGCCGCTTATCCCGGTCTGTCCCCCACCAAATCGGGTTGGAAGGCGATCCAAGAGGCCAACCCGGATGAGGCGAAACGCTCGGGCCTGATCGAAGGCGCGGACAATGACCCGATCAAGATGCTGCGCGAAGGGCGCATTTTCTTCCGCGACACGCCAAAGCAGCAAACATTGGAAGACTGGAACGACTTCTGGTCCGATTACAAATCCGCCTGATAGCAGGCGCGGGCGGTCTGAAACGGCCGCCCGCGCCATAGGATGACCCTCTTGCGCAAACCCGATCCCTATCCCTTGCTTTGGCGTCTGCCGCTTTTGATTTGGCAGGGCGCGTTCTTTGTCATTCCGCTGATCTTCATGGCCGCCATGAGCTTTTGGCTGGTCAAGAATTACCGGATGGAGCCCGCCTTTGCCTTTGACAACTGGGCGCGGATGTTGGGGCGTGGCGCGTTCTGGGATGCTTATTGGGTTACGCTTTGGCGTGCAGTGCTGGCTGGGGTGATCGCCAGCTTGCTGGCCTTTCCGGCATCGCTCTTCATGGCATTCCGGCTGAGTGACAGTGCGCGGCGGTTTGCGCTTTTGTGCCTGATCGTGCCGTTCTTTACGTCTTTCCTTGTGCGCGCCTATGCATGGCAGGTGATTTTGGCCGAAAGCGGGCCGGTGAATGCGGCCTTGGGCGGGATCGGCCTTGGTCCGTTCACCATGCTCAACTCAGGTTTCGGCGCGATGGTGGGCTATCTGACGCTGGTGTTGCCCTTGGTGGTGATCTTCCAGACCTGGAGCCTTGCCGCCATCGACAAGAACCTTATCGAGGCGGCAGGTAATCTGGGGGCAACCCCCCTGCGGCGTCTGGTTTCGGTCATCATCCCGGCGGCCAAGACGGGGCTGGTGTTGGGGGCGTTGTTTGCCTTTATCATGACCTTCGGGGATTTCGTCAGCCCCTTCTATCTTGGCGGATCGAAACCGCCGACTTTGACGATCCTGATTATTGACACCACCAAATCCGGCCAGCAATGGCCCCGCGCGGCGGTGGTCGCGATCATGATGATCCTGACCCTGTTCGCGGTGGCGACAGCGGCGGTCAAGGCGGCTTATGGGAGGCGCGGATGAAGGCCATCGCCGCCATCGGCTGGATTTATCTAGCGGCCCTGTTCCTGTTCATCTTTGCCCCCATCGGCGCAAGCGTGATCTTTTCCTTCAACTCTGACCGCTTTCCCACGCTGCCCTTGGGGTCCTTCACCACCGAATGGTACGCCCGCGCCTTTTCCCGGCCCGAGGTCTGGCAGGCCATTGGCAATTCCCTGATCGTGGCGGCGGTGACATCGGTGCTGTCCACCTTCATCGGCTTTGCCACCGCCTATACCGACTTTCGCTATAACTTCCGCTTTAAGACCGCTTACCTTGCGCTGGCCTTGCTGCCGCCGACGCTGCCTTTGGTGATCCTGGGGCTGGCAATGCTGGCGTGGTTGTCGCAGGTCGGGCTTTCGGGCACGTTGATCGGCATCATCATCGCCCATGTCGTGCTGGCCACGCCTTTTGCCATGGCGATCTGTCGGCTGCGGCTTAGCCAGATGGATCCGTCGTTGGAGGCAGCCGCATGGAACCTTGGCGCGGGGCAATGGACAGCGATGCGCCATGTGATCTTGCCATTTTGCGCGCCAGCCATCGTTTCAGCCTTGTGTCTGACGGCGGCGGTCAGTTTCGACGAATTCATCGTCGCGTGGTTCGTCTCGGGTCTGAACCGGACGGTTCCGGTGATGATCCTTGAAATCCTGCAAGGCAATGTGGACCCGCAGATCAACGCCATTGGCACGGTCGTCTTCCTGACCTCGATGTCCTTGGTCGTTGCGGCCCAGTTCCTGATTTTCAGAAAGCGCCGTACATGACTGACCCTCTTGTCCAGTTCCGCGCCGTCCACAAACGTTTTGGCACCTATGTCGCCGTCAAGTCGCTGGACCTTGATATCCAGCGCGGCGAGTTTTTGGCGCTGATGGGGCCATCGGGATGCGGCAAGACCACCACCCTGCGGATGCTGGCGGGGCTAGAGGCACCGAGTTCCGGCACCATCACCATCGGTGGCAAGGTGATGAATGAGGTCCCGCCGCATCAGCGCGACACGCCGCTGGTCTGGCAATCGCTGGCGCTTTTCCCGTTCCTGAATGTGGTGGAAAATGTTGAATTCGGCCTGCGCATGCGCGGGATCGACGCCAAGGAACGGCGCAAACGGGCGATGATGTGGCTGGGCCGGATGGACCTGAAAGGGTTCGAGGATCGTCGCATTGATCAACTGTCAGGCGGGCAACGCCAGCGTGTTGCGCTGGCGCGGTCCCTGGTGACGGAACCCGAAATGTTGCTCTTGGACGAACCCCTGTCAGCGCTGGACGCCCATTTGGTGATCCGCATGCAGGGCGTGCTCACCCGGTTGCAAAAAGAGCTTGGCATCACCTTTGTCTACGTTACGCATTCGCAATCCGAGGCCTTCGCCATGGCGGATCGCGTGGTGATCATGGGCAATGGCGCCATTGAACAGATCGGCCCCCCGCGTGAGATTTTTCGCGGCCCAAAAACCCGGTTCGTGGCGGAATTCGTGGGCCGCAACAACATCCTTGGCGGTGCGGTCAAGGGCGGGGTGATGGCCACGGCCCAAGGCGATGTGCCGGTCCCCGCCGCCGATGGCGCGGCAGAAATCGTCATTGCCGCTGACCGGGTGACGGTCTCGCGCGATCAACCCGCAGGGGCGGCGGTGCGTGCGTCCTTTCTGTCCGAAGAATTCGCCGGAACCGGGATCATCTGCTATTTTGAAACGCCGGATGGCGCGGAATGGAAAGCGCAGGTTAGCGAAAGCCAACTGGCTGCGCTGCAGCCCGAAACCGGTCAGTCCTTTTGGCTGTCGTGGGACCCCGCACGCGCCCATGTGATGCAAGGATAACCGGATGGATTGGCCCATTGCTGTGTCCTGCGCGCTATGGACCGACACCCGCCGAAGCCTATGCCATGGGCAGACCTTTTCCTTTCCCGCTGCAACGGAGTGACAGACATGACATTTGATCTCTTGCTCAAGGGTGGTCTCTTGCCCGATGGCACGCAGGCCGACATCGCGGTGACGGCAGGGCGTATCGCCGCAATCGCGCCGGGGATCACCGCGCCTGCGGCAGAGGTGGTGGATGCGACCGGCCTTCTGGTCAGCCCGCCGCTGATCGATTGCCATTTCCACATGGACGCCACCCTGTCTTATGGCACGCCGCGGGTGAATGCGTCGGGCACATTGATGGAAGGTATCGCCCTCTGGGGCGAGTTGAAACAGCTGCAAAGCCGTGCTGACATCGTCTCTCGCGCGCTGGCGTATTGTCGTCAGGCCATGGCCAAGGGCGTCTTGGCGATCCGCAGCCATGTTGATGTCACCGATCCCAGCTTTCGCACCGTTGAGGCGCTGCTTGAGGTGCGCGATGCCATCAAGGGCAAGATGGACCTGCAGCTTGTGGCTTTTCCCCAAGACGGCTGGTTCCGCGCGCCGGGGGCAGAGGCTCAGGTGATCCGTGCCTTGGATGCAGGCGTCGATGTGGTGGGCGGCATCCCGCATTTTGAACGCACCATGGCGGATGGTGCCGCTGCCGTTCGCGCCGCCTGTCGCATCGCGGCGGAACGTGGCTTGATGGTCGATCTGCATTGCGATGAAAGTGACGATCCCCTGTCGCGGCATATTGAGACTTTGGCGGCAGAGACGATTGCCTTTGGCCTGCAAGGGCGGGTGACGGGGTCGCACCTGACCTCGATGCATTCGATGGACAATTACTATGTCTCCAAACTCATCCCCTTGATCGCCGAGGCGCGGGTGGCCGCCATCGCCAATCCGCTGATCAACATCACCCTGCAAGGCCGGTCTGACACCTATCCCAAACGGCGTGGCATGACGCGGGTTCCAGAACTGCTGGCCGCTGGGGTGAATGTGGCCTTTGGGCAGGATTGTGTGATGGACCCTTGGTATCCTCTGGGATCGGGTGACATGCTGGATGTGGCACATATGGGGCTGCATGTCGGGCTGATGACCGGCACCGAGCAGATGCGCCGCGCCTTTCAGATGGTGACCGACGCGCCTGCGCAGATCATGGGGCTGGACTTCGGCCTACGGGTGGGCGCGCGCGCCAGTCTGGTGGTCTTTGATTGTGCAACAGCGATTGATGCGCTGCGCCTACGCCCGGCACGACGCGTGGTAATCTCGGACGGAAAGGTCGTTGCCAGCACAGTGCCCGCCGCGACGGAGATTATGGCATTCAGCAAGGCATAGGCTCCAGACTCGTTAATCGTCAAAGCCAGAACAATACGGTTGTTGCGAGGGCGACTGCGGACAGGAAGGTCTTGGCGCAACCGTCGTAGCGAGTCGCGATGTGGCGCCAATCTTTGAGCCTGCCGAACAAGATCTTGATCCGGTTGCGGCGCTTGTAGCGGCGTTTGTCGTAGCGGACCGCCTTGCCACGCGACTTCCGGCCGGGGATGCATGGGCGTATTCTTGCCTTTTAACGCCTCTCGGAACCAGTCGGCATCATTTCCCCGGTCCGCGATCATCGACGCTCGGCTTGCCGTGGCTCTGCGGGAAAAAGGGCTGAAGACGGGCTATTTACGGGTCGGTCAGCCAGAAAAGGTTGTTCCTTGATCAGTCTCCTGAAGTCGCATGAATCACGCCAAGAGCGCAAGAACAATGGGTCCTGACCCTAAAGGGATACATCTGTCAAATCTGAATATCAGAGCGGCTTGATTCAACTTGGAAGCGATTCACCAGTGGCCGGGGCTCGACGTTTAAGAATCGACTTTCGCAGCAAAATCTCTTCATAGCTTTTGTTTTTTTGGGGACATGCGATGAAAAGAAGGCGTGCAACCTTCAATTCTTCGAGTATGCCGCTCATCATTTGATATGTAGCTTTTCGATCTTTATTTGAAACCAAAACGCTTTTGCGCGAAACAAAAACTTTTGATGAAAATGACCTTATTTAGTATGGAGTGCCCAAATTCATTTGTAGGGATTTTTTCTTCGTAGTGGTTATAAAATCTGGGTTGGTTCCTTGAATAAATGGGCTGACCTAATGTATTGAATTGCGCGACAACCTGTATCGAGGGTCATCCCGCCCAGCGTAGGTTGTGGGCGCAGAAGGGAAGCGACTCCAATGAAGGATTATTCGACGAACGATCTCGGTCGCCGTACGGGAATGGTGCGCAGCGCAACGTCGTCAGAGCCTTCTGCGCCCGACACGCGCGCCCCTGCCATCGGCGGCACCCTTCTCGGCGCTCTCGCTGTTACGGTCCTTGCGGCAAACCTTGTTGAAGCGGCGACTGTGCCGGATGGCTATGTCGCTTTGGACCCCGGCATGGGAGTGGCGTCAGCGCGTGTGCTGGCGGATGGGTCGCTCGAGATGACGCTCGCGGATGGCTCTGTGCGCCTCTATGCGGCGGGGGATTTTGTGGTTCTGGAGGGCGGCGGGATCGCGGTCTCTGGGGCGGTGGCCGCGGAACTGACCGCGCTGGCGGAGGCGATGGCTGGGGCTGGCGTGGCCGCGGGCGGAGCGGCTGGGTTGGTCGGCGCTGCCGTCGCCACGGCAGCCGGTGAGAGCGGCCAGGGCGTGAACAATAAGGCGGTGATCGACGGCGATACGACGAGGTCGGTGACTGAGGACGCGACCAGCCCCAATCTGACCACCTCGGGCACGTTGACGGCTTCGGATGCCGACACGGGCCAAGATGTGTTTGTGGCGCAGACCTCGGTCTTGGGCACGAACGGCTATGGCAACTTCACGCTTGGGACGAATGGGGCCTGGAGCTATACGGCCGACAACACCAAACCGGCGATCCAGTCTCTGGCCGCAGGCGCGACGCTGACCGACAGTTTCACGGCAACAACGGCAGACGGGACCCCTCAGACGGTCACCGTCACCATCACCGGCGTGAACGATGCGGCGGTGATCGGCGGCGATACGACCGGCGCGGTGACCGAGGATGCGGCGGCGACGCTCACGACCAGCGGCACGCTGACGGCGTCGGATGCCGACACGGGCCAAGACGTGTTTGTGGCGCAGACCTCTGTTGCTGGCGCGAACGGCTATGGCAGCTTCACGCTCGGGGCGAATGGGGCCTGGAGCTATTCCGCGGATAACACCAAACCGGCGATCCAGTCTCTGGCCGCAGGCGCGACGCTGACCGACAGTTTCACGGCGGCAACGGCAGACGGGACCCCTCAGACGGTCACCGTCACCATCACCGGCGCGAACGATGCGGCGGTGATCGGCGGCGATACGACGGGGGCGGTGACCGAGGACGCGACCAGCCCCAATCTGACCACCTCGGGCACGCTGACGGCGTCGGATGCGGACACGGGCCAAGACGTGTTTGTGGCGCAGACCTCAGTTGCAGGCACGAACGGCTATGGCAGC
>JAIYDR010000397.1 GCA_027487395.1 Rhodobacter sp.
GATGATCGGATTCAACCGCCGGTTTGACCCGAACTTCGCCGCGCTGAAAGCGGCAGCCGACAAAGGAGAGATCGGCAAGACCGAGCTTTTGTCGATCACCTCTTTCGACCCCGCGCCGCCGCCGGTGGCCTATATCAAGGTGTCGGGCGGGCTGTTCCGCGACATGATGATCCATGACTTCGACATGGCCAATTTCATCATGGGCGCGGCCCCGGTGACCGTCAGCGCCGTCGGCACCAGCATCGTCGATCCGGCCATCGGGGAAGCGGGCGATGTCGATACCGCCGTCGTCACCCTGAGCTATGCCGATGGCCGCATCGCGGTGATCAAGAACAGCCGTCGCGCGGTCTATGGCTATGATCAGCGGCTGGAACTGCTGGGGTCCGAAGGGCTGTTGCAGGCCCAGAACATGCTGGAAAACACTGTGGTCAAGTCGACCCCGGCAGGCGTGACGGGCGCGAAGCCCACTTACTTCTTCCTCGAACGCTACATGCCCGCCTATGCGGCGGAATGGGCAGCCTTCGTTACGGCGTTGAACGCAGGCTCCGCCTTGCCGGTGACGCTTGATGACGGAGTCGCGGCACTCGCGATGGCGGAGGCCGCGACGCAGTCGGCGAAGACAGGCAAAACAATCACTCTCGCCAGCGTATTGAACTGATATTCATGCCCACCTCGGCTTTGGCCGGGGTGGGCAGTGATCTTGTTTGACCGCTTTCGAGGAGAGTGATGGGTCCCACCGACCGTCCGCTTTCCGCCCAAAACGGACGGCTGGAGGGCTACTTTAGGGCTTCTTCATCCCATAATGCCCCATACGATAGGTCATAGTGGCTGGTAGCAGTCTGTCGCCGACGAACCAGAAGAATTTCCGGCCTCGCCTTAAGTTCCTTCAATATCCTTTCGCGTTTCCTTTCGGAAGGATTGCCTGCCGAGGTCCACACGGCCTTGTTAAGGGGGGTCCATTCGCGGTGTGTCATCGTCAGCTGCCGGTGCGCCGCTAGTACGAGTGGCAGCACGGCCTCGCACCCCTTCACAGCACATGCTTTGATCACTGCAAGCGGCACGGGCGGAACATAAGGGCTCGTGCTCTTCGTCTTGGGCCCGGTCGGTGAACGAACGGCTTGTTTGGTATACGGAGGCCGGTTTACGGCTAGCTTCGGAGCCAAGTCGTCCACGGTCCTATTCTCCTTATAATGAATAGAGATAATAAGGCTCCATGCACCCCCCGTTTCGAGGGGGACCGTCCCCCCCTCTTTCGGGGGGGACTACGGATCTTCCGCCTCTGCAGCGACGAGCAGTTTCATGATTTGAGCGAAGAACGTGCCGTCGTCCTTGTCATCTACGTAGCGATCTGGTGCCCGCACGATCTTGGTATCTGTCCGGCACCGCTTTCCGTTGCCTAGGACCAGTTCAGACGCGTCGCCCATGATCTGCGCTAGGCGAGATGCTTGGGCTTCGATTTCGTCCATTGGCCCTTCGAGTAACAGCGCATCATGCACGGGTGCGCAAATCATCAGGCCCTCCTCCGTCGCCATCGAGACGGCCAAGCGCATCATTTCGGCGCCGTGGGCCTGCATGGGCCAGTTCAGTATGGATCGGTCGTTGATCGTCTCCCCACAACTGGGAGGGAAATGGATGCGCCAGCCAAACACAGTTTCGAGGGGCAACCCAAGCAGACAGTTGTTTACGTTCGCCTCAGCCCACGCCCAAAACACGCGGTAGGTCGTCTTGTGCATGCGCAGCAGCTCCCGCGCGCGGTCGACATGTATGCCCGACTTCGCGGCGATGCCCTGCGCAGACATGCCATAGTTGACGCCGAGAACGATGCTCTTGCACTGGTCACGTTCGACAGGGTGGGTCGCTTTTGTGGCACCCTTTGGCGCAATACCCGCCTGAATCGCGAACGCGATGTATGGGTCGCCTCCCTCATACGCCTCCCACAATAGCGGATCGCCGGACAGGGCGCCCGCCACGGCCAATTCTTGTGACGACCAGTCCACATAGGCGATCGCACGGCCCGCGGCTGGCTTGATTAGATGCCTGATCCATCGCGCCGGGCCGAAGATGAACCTGCTGGTTGAAGGTTGGTTGCGACCTGTCCGCGCCCGGAAGGCTGATAGCATTGTGCGGCATCGGCCATCGGGGCCAACGCTGAGGTCACTTAGCCGTAGGCGCGCCATGGTTGCCCGAAGTTCATGCAGGTTGCGTAACTTCGGGAACACTCTGGAACGGTCCCGGAATGTGTCATCGTCGAGCATCAGTGAGCCGTCTGGATGCTGCGGCCACGGTATTCCGGCGCGCGTCAAGTATGCGCCAAACAGCTGGGACGAGAATCTGGTGCCCTCGTACACACCGTAGTCGGCATCGACCTTTTCGATGAGACGTTCCTTTATTTCGGACCATTTGCTTACGAGCCGGTCCAGAAGGGCAAGGTCGATGGGCACGCCATTATTCTCGACGACCCCGGCCGCAGCCATGTATCGGCCGCGCAGGAACGCTTGCCCTAGCCGCTTTGGGGACTCTGCAAAGTGGGGCCACATCTTCGGCCACAGCCGGGCAAGCGCATCCACGTCGCTTTCACAGTAAGCAAGGATGTCTCGCTTCTGGGGGTCGGTCCACGGACCGCCAGCCATGATCAGTTGCCTCATTTGCTCCTTCTCCTCGCCGCCTATGGAGACGAGGCCGAAATACAGAAGGGCGCCGATCAGACCATTTCCGTGTGCGGGGTACACGCCGTTCGTAATTCGGCGAAATTCGGCGAACAGGTCGATTACCCGCTGAGGTTGGGGCCAGCCGAGGGCCTCAAAGCAGCTGCTTTCGGCACTTGCGTAGTACGCGACAAACACTTCGCGTTCGTCACAAGCGAAGGGGCATGCTTTTAGGTCGTCCTCCCATAAGCGCAGAATTGCATCGGTCAGGATGCACCGAGCTACCATGCATATGACACGAGGTTTGTGGCCCGGTAGGGCCACAAACTCGAAGTCGACACACCATACGTGCCGGTAGTTAACGGCCTCAATCGCAGGCGCCATTTCAAGCGCGTCCGAGCAGACGCTGGATCACGTCGTGGTTTAGGTCCTCTATGAGCCGACCGTTTCCAAAGGCCAACTCAAGCAACTCCTGCAAGGTCTTATCTGGCCATACGGGCTCCGCAGCAGCGGACTGCGCCTCATAGACATCATAACTTTGGGCATGCATGTTTGCGATCATGCGCACCCAAGCGTTCTCGGCGCGTTCAGCTGCCGCCCGTTGCGTAATGCTCCAAGCAGTATCGGCACGATCAGCCGACGGGATTGGAACAGGCCAAAGAAACGGTACCCCTTGCTGCGTGACGGCCAAGCGAAGGTCGACGACCTTAACTTCTCCGGGAATGGCCGCTCCAACAGAAGGCGTCACAGCGTAGGTCTCGCGCTCATCCTTCAGTTCCAACAGCGCCATGCGGTTGCGCAACGCCAAGTCAGGATTGACCCGAACAAATGCTTGCCGCGGCGGTTTCTGCACGTTCAGGACGATTAGCTGCTTCTGCGCCCCGCCACCGGCAACTAAGGCCTCAGGCATACGCAGAGATGCTGGGTCGAATGGGTTGGGGGCATTTTGGGGTTTGGAGCTCATTTGATGCGCTCCCCGATCCGGTCTTTCAGCCATTGTTCGACTTCGGCCCGGACCCAGCCGACGCGATTTGCGCCCACCCGTACACGACGGGGGAACTGACCCTGCCGCTCCATGCGGCGCAGGTGCACTTGGCTGTATGGGATGCGTTTGGTGACTTCGCCTGCGAGCATCAGCTCCGGCATGGTGTCGGCGGCGTTCATCGTGGTTCTCCATGCTTGTTGAACGTCCACCGAACATGCCGAATAAACACTCCTACACGGCACGGGGGGCGTGTAGGAAAATCAGACGAAGTCAGAGAGGCACCCATAGCCGTGGTTCGTCATGAGATCATTCACCACCGGGATATGGATGCTTATTGGGGTGCGGGATGATGCGATGTCCACGTCGTGCCGCTGATTAAAGTTGTCGACCATTTTCGCGACCTGCTTTTGGTTCGAGATCCCAAGATGCGTTCGCGCCTCCCGGGCCAGTTGTGGTCGCCGTTTGGGAAACTTTTGCCAAAGTACGACCACAGCAGCCTTTAAGAAGGCTTCTTCTACCGTCGATTTTCCCGTGACCTTGTCGCCACCGAACGAAATCTTTCGTGGTCCTCCGTGGACGCCTTCAACAAAACCGCGAAAAGGCTCCACTCCGCCCAGCATGGGCTCCCCGCGCTCAATTGCTTCCAGACTTTCAAGGGCCGTCTTGGCGGCCATAAACTTGTGGGGGTCCTGTGTCGGCGACACGTTTGACAACAGGCGCCGAACCTGCGCCAGTGCAGCCCGGTAGTTTCCTTGGTTCACTGTTTTTCCTTGAGCCTTTTGAACCGCGACCTTCGCGTGGGTAATCGCCAAAAACAGCAGCAGTTTCCCTGCCTCATCTAGTGGGTCCAAGTGTGTACCACTCATGGTTTTTGTCCCTTCAGCAGGCGCCGCAGTGAACGCGTCCAGACCATCATCGCTGCCCGTTTCTCGACCAGATAGTCGTAGCGATCATAGTGAACCGACCCGACATCTGTCATGCCGTGGCCCTGAAGCCGGTTGCGGATTTCCAGCGATAGGCCGAAGGACCCTGCGACGGTCTTGAACGTTCTTCTCAGGTCGCGTGGCGAGAATGACGTCATGTCGCTAGCTTCGATGAAGCGCCGGACCGCATGGTTTAGACTATCGTAACGTCGTGGACCTTCACCCGTGCGCGACGGGAACAGATAAGTGTCATGCCCCGTCTCGGCCTTGATGGCCTTTAGAAGGGCGACGTGAAGGTAA
>JAIYDR010000179.1 GCA_027487395.1 Rhodobacter sp.
CAGCGTCGGGATCAGCGACATTTCCTGAAAGTTCATGGCGATGCCCGCTGCCCGCGACGCTTCGGGGGAATGGGAGGTCAGCGCATGACCCTCCACCTCGATTTTGCCCTCATCCGGGACGTGAACACCGTTCAGCACCTTCAGAATGGTAGACTTTCCCGCCCCGTTGCCGCCCAAAAGGGCATGGACCTCGCCAGCGTGGACCTCGAAGTCCACAGCGTCCAACGCACGGATCCCGCCGAAGGACTTGGAAATCCCTGTCATCCGCACGGCAACTTGGGAGGGGGCAGTCATTCCACTTGCTCCCACTTGCCGCTTTCACTTGAGCGCAGCAGCGCGTCGGCGACAAGTTCGGTCAAAAGACCATCCTCGAAATTCGGGCTGGGTTGCTTGCCCGTCGCGATGGCATTGAACAGGTCGAAACATTCCACGATCTTGGTCTCCGAATAGCCGATGCCCAAACCTGGGATCGGCCAGAGGCCCTGCCCATAGGGATGCGCAGGGCCAGTATAGACGGTGCGGAAACCACGTGCATCGGCGGGATCGTCGGCAAACATCACCTGCAATTCGTCGCGCCGTTCATAGTTGAAGTGGATCGAGCCTTTGGTGCCGTGAATCTCCAACGTGATGAAGTTGTTGCGCCCCCAGGCGTTGCGCGTCGCCTCAAGGCTGCCGATGGCCCCGTTGCCAAAGCGCAGCATCGACACCACCTCGTCATCCACATCGACGGGTGCGCGTTCGGCATCCGCCGACTTTTCTGACGCGCCCAGTTTATCAACGCCGCCCTGTTGGATCGGGCGGGTGGTGACATAGGTTTTGGTCATCGCGATCACCTCGGCAATCGGACCCACCAGATAATGCGCCAGATCCACCACATGGGTGGCGATATCGCCCACCGTGCCGGACCCTGCGATCTTTTTCTGGAAGCGCCAGGACAGCGGGCCGTTTTCATCCGCTGACCAGTCCTGCAGATAGGTGCCGCGGAAGTTCAGGATGCGGCCGATGCGGCCTTCGTCGATGTATTTCTTGGCCAGCGCCACCGCAGGCGTGCGGCGGTAGTTGAAGGCGACCATGTGGATGATCCCGGCGGCCTTGGCGGCCTCGGTCATGGCGCGGGCCTCTTCCACGGTGCGGGCGAGGGGTTTTTCGCAGATGATGTGCTTACCCGCCTTGGCGGCGGCAATGGCGATTTCGGCGTGGACGTTGTTGGGGGTGCAGATGTCGACCACATCGATATCTGGCCGCGCCACAACGGACCGCCAGTCGCTGGAGGCTTCGTCAAAGCCAAAGCGGCGGCGGGCCTCTTCGGCGGCACCGTCAGTGATGTCTACCACCACCTTGCGGTGCGGAATGGCCGGGGCGGGCCAAAAGAACATCGGCATCGAAGCATAGGCCATGGCGTGCGCCTTGCCCATGAACCCGCCGCCGATCATGGCGACGTTCATCACTTTGGTCATTGTCGGTCTCCGAAAATGGGGGGATGGGCCTTCGAGGGCGGGGAGCACTCGCCCCCCGAAGGCCCGGTGTGCGCGCGAGGACTGGGGAGACCCCGCGCGGCTTTGGGTTACTGCATCGACGACTTCACGTTGTCGGTGGCCTCGGTCGAATAGACCTGCATCCATGCGTCCAACAGGTTGGCTTGGCTGACGGGCAGGGCGGGCAGGGCGACGAAGTCGGGTGCGTCTTTGTCCAGCAGTGCGTAACCGGCCAGCTTTGCCTCAACCACACCGGCGTCATAGGGGCGTTGCGCGCCCAGACCCTTGATGAAGCCGCCTTGCGCCATGCTGATCGCGACGTTTTCGCCAAGGTCAACGGTGGTGATGATCAGATCATCGCGGCCGTTGGCGCGGGCTGCGGCCATGACACCTTCGGCCGGAACGTCCCAAACCGCCCAGATGCCCTTGATATTTGGGTTCGAAGTCAGCATTGCGCCAGCCGCCTTTTCCGCATCGCCCGAAAAGTCCGGCCCGCCGATGCCCTGTTCATCCACGATGGTGATGTTGGGGTAATCGCTGGCGATGGTGGCCTTGAAGGCGTCGTAGCGCTGCTTGGTCACAAAGAAATCAGCGGCGTGGAACACCAGACCAATCTCGCCGCCATCCGGGCCAAGCGCCTTGGCCATCAGATGCGCCGCAGCAACGCCGTTGCCGTAGTTGTCGGCAGAAACGACCGAGACGTAATCGGTTCCGGCCACAAAACCTGCGGGCACGTTGTCCATGAACACCAGCTTTGCGCCAGCCTCATGCGCGGCGCGGTAGGCGGCGGCGGTGGCGGTGGGATCGGTCGGGATCGACACGATGATGTCGGGCGACTGGGCCATGATGGTTTCCAGATCGCTGACCTGCTTTTCGGGCTTGAAGCCCGCGTCGGTGACAGCGATCACCTTGATGCCCATGGCGTCAAACTGGGTTTGCAAGCCATTGATCTGCGCCCGGCTCCAGTCATTGCCGCCGTAGTGCATGACGATGGCGGCGGTGGCGCCCATCTCTTTGATCTTCGCCAGTTCCTCGTCGCTCAGCACGACATCGGATGCAGGCGACGGGTCTTCGCCGCTGGGTCCTTTGGACAGAACGGTTTCTTGCAGCTTTGCAAGGGCTGCGTCCGGATCGGCAAAGGCCGGCAGAGCAACGCCCATCACAAGCGCAAGCGCGGTCGCCGAGCCCATAAGGCTACGTCTGGTCAACATATCTTCTTCCTCCCAGAGAAGTGGCGGGGATGATCC
>JAIYDR010000080.1 GCA_027487395.1 Rhodobacter sp.
CCCGAACGGCAATGCCTCCGGCGCCAGCTTTGTGGTGTTTGGCAAGACCGATGCGACGACGGTTGAGCTATCGGCTGTCGAGGCAGGCACTGGCGGTTTCGTCATCAACGGCGTGTCGGCGGGTGACACCTCTGGCCGCTCTGTCAGCTCGGCGGGCGATGTGAACGGCGACGGGTTTGACGATCTGATCATCGGGGCCTATCAAGACGACCCGAACGGCAAGTCTTCCGGCGCAAGCTTTGTGGTGTTCGGCAAGACCGATGGGACCAAGGTAGAGCTGTCCGCTGTCGAGGCAGGCATTGGCGGTTTTGTCATGAACGGCTTGTCGACGTATAGCTTCTGTGGCCGTTCTGTCAGTTCGGCGGGGGATGTGAACGGCGACGGGTTTGACGACCTGATCGTCGGGTCACCTAGCGACAAACCGAACGGCACAAACTCTGGTGCTAGCTTTGTGGTGTTCGGCAAGACCGATGGGACGAAGGTAGAGCTGTCAGATGTGGAGGCAGGCATCGGCGGTTTCGTGATCAACGGCGCGTCGGCGTATGACCAGTCGGGCCGCTCAGTTAGCTCGGCGGGCGACGTGAACGGCGACGGGTTTGACGACCTGATTGTCGGGGCTCAATACGACGACCCGAACGACAGTTTCGACGATCCGATCGACAGCAACTCTGGCGCCAGTTTTGTGGTCTTCGGCAAGACCGATGGAACAGCGATAGAGCTGTCAGATGTGGAGGCAGGCGCTGGCGGTTTTGTCATCAACGGTGTGTCTGGGAATGACCAGGCGGGCTTCTCTGTAAGTTCGGCAGGCGATGTGAACGGCGACGGGCTTGATGACCTGATCATTGGGGCCATCGGTGGCGACGCGAATGGAACCAACTCTGGCGCCAGCTTTGTGGTGTTCGGCAAGGCCGATGGGGCGAAGGTCGAACTGTCGGATATCGAGGCGGGCATCGGTGGCTTCGTCATCAACGGTGCCTCGGTGGACGACCATTCTGGCTACTCTGTCAGTTCTGCGGGCGATGTGAACGGCGACGGGTTTGATGACTTGATCGTCGGGGCCAATCGAGACGACCCGAACGGCAGCAACTCCGGTGCCAGCTTTGTGGTGTTTGGCGGCGATTTCAGCGGGGCGGTGACCGAGATCGGCACCCTGGGCAATGACGCGCTGACGGGGTCTGCGGCAACTGACGTCCTCGTCGGCGGCACTGGTAACGACACCCTGCTCGGTGCGGGCGGGGCGGATGTGCTCTATGGCGGGGCCGGGGATGATGTACTTGCGGTCTCGGACTTGGATTTTGCGCGGGTCGATGGTGGCAATGGCGCAGATACGCTGCGGCTGATTGGCACCGGCCTCACCCTTGATCTCGATGCTTTGGACAACACCTCGCTCTCGTCGATTGAAGTTGTGGACCTGAACGGCGGCGGCAACACGCTGACGATCTCACCAGTGGAATTGTTCCGCCTGGCAGACGGCACCAACACGCTGCGCGTGCTGGGTGGTCCAGCCGACGAGGTGGTTCTGACGGGCAGCATGTGGACCCAAGGGGCCGACCTGACCGAAGGCGGCACAACTTTTGCTGTTTACATCCAAGGCAATGCGCGGCTTGAGGTGGCAGCCGATGTTGCCGTGTCTGGTCGTTTTGCGATACCCGCGATTGAATTGTCAGATATCGAGGCGGGCATTGGCGGTTTCGTCATCTACGGCGTGTCGGAGGATGACAACTTTGGCTACTCTGTCAGCTCGGCGGGTGATGTGAATGGCGACGGGTTTGACGACCTGATCGTCGGGGCTCCTGGCGACTCCCCGAACGGCACCTACTCAGGCGCGAGCTTTGTGGTGTTCGGCAAGACCGATGGGACGACCGTAGAGCTGTCAGATATCGAGGCGGGCACCGGCGGCTTTGTCATTCATGGTGTGTCAGAGTTTGAGAAGTCGGGCCGTACTGTCAGCTCGGCGGGCGATGTGAATGGCGACGGGCTTGACGACTTGATCGTCGGGGTCGCTTTGCGCGACCCGAACGGCAACACCTCTGGCACCAGCTTTGTGGTGTTCGGCAAGGCCGATGGGACGGCGGTAGAGATGTCCGATGTCGAGGCCGGAAACGGTGGCTTTGTCATCAACGGCGTATCGGAAAATGATGGGTCGGGCAATGCCGTGAGTTCAGCGGGTGATGTGAACGGCGATGGGTTTGACGACCTGATCGTCGGGGCTGCTGGTGACGACCCGAATGGCAACTTCTCTGGCGCCAGTTTTGTGGTGTTCGGCAAGGCCGATGGGACGGCAGTAGAGTTGTCGGCTGTCGAGGCTGGGAACGGCGGCTTTGTCATCAACGGCGTGTCGGCGTATGACTTTTCAGGCGCTTCGGTCAGCTCGGCAGGCGATGTGAACGGCGACGGCTTTGACGACCTGATTGTCGGGGCCTATCGCGACGACCCGAACGGCTACAACTCCGGTGCCAGCTTTGTGGTGTTCGGCAAGGCCAATGGGACAAAGGTAGAGCTGTCGGATGTCGAGATGGGCACCGGCGGCTTTGTGATCAAGGGCGTGTCGGAGCGCGACTTTTCTGGCATTTCGGTCAGTTCGGCGGGCGATGTGAACGGTGATGGGTTTGACGATCTGATCGTTGGGGCCGATAAAGACGCCCCGAATGGTTTCAAATCCGGCGCCAGCTTTGTGGTATTCGGCAAGGTCGATGGGACGGCGGTAGAGCTGTCAGATATCGAGGCGGGCGCAGGTGGCTTCGTCATCAATGGCGCGTCGGCGTTTGACTACGCGGGTTTCTCTGTCAGTTCTGCGGGGGATGTGAACGGCGACGGGTTGGACGACCTGATCGTTGGGGCCTATTACGACGACCCGAACGGTGAAAACTCCGGTGCCAGCTTTGTGGTGTTCGGAAAGACCGACGTGGCGGCGGTAGAGTTGTCCGCTATCGAGGCTGGGATCGGCGGCTTCGTCATAAACGGCGTGACGGACTATGATCGTTCTGGCTTCTCTGTCAGTTCGGCGGGCGATGTGAACGGCGACGGGTTTGACGACCTGATCATCGGGGCACATTACTCAGCGTATGACTACTACAATGGAGCCAGCTATGTCGTGTTCGGTGGCGATTTCAGCGGTGCCACGACTGACATCGGCACCTTTGGCGATGACGCCCTGACGGGGACTGCGGCGGTTGACGTCATCGTCGGCGGCACTGGTAACGACACCCTGCTCGGTGCTGGTGGCGCGGATGTGCTCTATGGCGGTGCCGGGGATGATGTGCTTGCGGTCTCGGACTTGGATTTTGCG
>JAIYDR010000384.1 GCA_027487395.1 Rhodobacter sp.
AAAACAGGTCACCGTCACCATCAACCCCGGCACCAGCGACAGCACGGTGACCAACAGCAAAAGCTGTGCCGTCCGGGTGGCGACCGTTGGCCCGCCTTGCCCAAGATCAATCGACAAAGATTGCGCCAGCGACGGACCCGCAGAGCAGAAAAGCACCAGCCCCGCCAACAGTGGCAGACGCATCACAAACCGCCCCGCAGATTGGCCACTTCGGTCAGGCGTACCGCGAGTTGACCCGAGGAGTCGCCGCCCAACTCTTCCAACTCACCCCGCGCGATCAGGCGATCCCCGACCCACAGTTCCACCGGATCCTCAACCCGCCGATCCAGCGGAAGCACCGCATCCCGTGTCAGGCGCAGCAGGTCCCGCACCAAAGGCCGCGCGCGCCCCACGGAAATGGTGATCTCGATCGGCACCTGCGAAAAGGGGTTGGTCTCGTCATCCATGGCGTCTCTCCGCTGGCAAAAGGTCATAGAATGCGGCCAGAGCCGCCGCGATTTCGGCAATCGCGCCGTCAAGATCGATCCGCGCGCCCGATGGACCGGCCAAAAGCACTGCCTGCCCCGGTGTCAGGCCGACATCATCGGTCAGGGTCAGCGGCAAGCTGGGGGGAGGGGTCAGATACCCCTCAACAGCGCGGCGCGTTGCGGGATGCAGCCGCAGGGTAACGGGCTGATCGGCACAGTCCGCCGCCAGCGTCATCACCACATCGGCGACCATCGGTCCGATGGCCTCTGCCGCCAAGCGAGGCAACAGCCGCGCCACCATCGCCTCAAGCAAAGGGCGTAGCGCCTGCAAGAGATGCGACCGGGCTTCATGATAAGAAAACCCCAAGGATTGCAGGGTCTGTCCCACCGCATCGCGCAGCCGGGCGGCCTCATCGTCACGCGCGGCTAGGGCATCCTCCCACCCGGCGGCATACCCATCGTCATAGGCTGAAAGGCGCGCTTCCTCGGCGGCTTCGGCGGGGGCAGAGGGTGGTTTAACCCACTCATCTTCCACGGAAAAAGTCTCAAGCCGTAGTGCCATGTCAGCTCCGCTCCTCGGCTTCCATCCAGCCGCGCAGGATTTCGACGGATTCGTCCTGCCGTTCAGCGATCAAGCGGCGCAGACGGGCGACGGGGTCTTCGTCCGCAGCGGCATGACCGACAAGCGCCATCGGCGGCAGGATGGCATCATCTTCGATGATGCCCGTCAGGGCCTCGCCCTTGGCCGTCGTAATCCCCACCCCCGTCAGCCCACCCGTCAGCGCCAAGGGCAGGGGCGGTGCAGGCAGGGCGCGCGGCGGGGTCGCCAGAATCGGCCGGATCACGAACAGACCCAGCACCAAGGCCACGGCAGCCAGTATCGCCATCTGCACCAGTTGCATCAGGTCCAGCGGACCGGACAGAAACCCCGCCTCTGCCAGGGCCCCTTCTTCGGCCATCGGCAAAAACTCAAGCGACCGCAGCGTCAGCACATCCCCGCGCGTCTCGTCCAAGCCCACGGCCGAGGCGACAAGGTCCCGCAACACCGCCAATTCTTCGTCGCTGCGCGGGATGCGGGTCGCAGAGCCATCTTCGGCCTGATCGTCGGCGGCATCAATCAGCACGGCGACCGACAGACGGCGAATATCCCCCGGTTCGCGCCGCAGATCGCGTCGGGTCTCGGACAGCTCATAGTTCACGGTTTCCCGTGCGGTTTCACTGCTGCTGCCCGCGCCTTGCGCTGTGCCCGCCTGATCCGGCAGGTTCGACGCCACCGTAACCGCCCCGCCCGGCTGGCTTTGGCTGCCCGATTGCTGTTCCGAGGCGCTGGAGATCATCACCCGCCCATCCGGGTCAATCTTGCGCTCGCTGATGGTTTCAGATTCGGTCACCAGATCGACGGCCACCTCAACCACCGCCCGCCCCGGCCCCACGCGCGCAGCCAAGAGGCGTTCTACATTGCCCTTGATCTCTGCTGCACGAGCCGATGCAGCGGCAGGCATCGTGGCGTCTTCGGCCTGCACCAAACCGGCAGCGGTATCAACGACCTGTACCTGATCCGGCGTCATCCCGGCCACGGCCGCCGCCACCAGATGCCGGATCGCTTGCGCTTGCGCCGCGGTCACCCGCCCCAACGACGGGGTTACCGCGACCGAAGCCGTGGGGGCATCGGCCTGCGAAAAAGCCCGCGCCGCCCCGCGCGAGATATGCACCCGCGCCGCACGCACCCCCGGCGAAGCCAACAGCGTGCGCGCCAATTCCCCTTCGATCGCGCGCCATTGCGCGGCATCGAACATCTGCGCCGTGGTGCCAAAGCCGGACAATGTGTCCAGCAGTTCATACCCTTTGCCGGTCGCCGCAGGCAGCCCCTCAGAGGCCAGTTCCATTCGCAGGCTGTCCCGCTGGTCGACCGGCACCTGAATCGCATCGGCCTGCACCTGATGCGCCACGCCCCGCGCCTCAAGCGCGGCGATGACCGCCCCTGCCGCAGCCGGATCAAGCCCGGAATACAGAAGCGCCATCTTCGGCGCGGCGGCCAGTCGCGACAGCACCAATACGGCCGCAAACACCGCCACTGTCGCGCCGACCACGATCATGCGGCGTCGGTTGTCCAGCGTGGTCCACAGCGCGACGAGGTTCTGCACCCGAATCTCCCATTGCAGGGCGTCCTGCCCCTTGGCGGTCACTCTGACGGGTGGGGCTTAACAATCGGTTAGTCGGCTTGCGGTTATGACTGGGTTATCCAGAAAGGGATGACCGCCATGGCTGAACCTGAACAACCCGATGAAAAATCAACGAAAAAGCGGCGGCTGCCACTGATTCTGGGGATGGTTGGCGCCGCGCTCTTGGGCGGGGGAGGTTTCTATGCCATTTGGTCCGGTCTCTTGCTTGGCCATAGCGCGGAACGGGTCGTCGAAGCCGTGCCCGACCTGCCCGACATCGGCTTTGTCCCGATTCCGCCCGCCGTGATTTCCCTGCCCCCAGGATCGTCCAGTTCCCACCTCCGCTTTGCCGCGCAGTTGGAGGTTGAGGCCCGTGAGACCGACGCTGTGACGTCGATCCTGCCGCGGATCCAAGATGTGCTGAACAGTTACCTGCGCGCCGTGTCGGTGACGGAATTGCAAGACCCGTCCACGCTGGTGCGGATCCGCGCGCATTTGTTGCGCCGAATTCAGTTGGTGGCCGGGGATGGGCGGGTGCGCGACCTGTTGGTGACCGAATTTGTGCTGAACTGAAGGGGGCCGGAATGAACCTGATCGCCGATGCGTTGCTGGCCGCCGGGGCCTTTGGGGCGGCGCTTTACTGCTATATTCTGCAACACCGGCTAAAGCGCTTTACGGCGCTGGACTCGGGGATGGGTGGGGCGATCGCCGTGCTTTCAGCCCAAGTCGATGACATGACCCGCGCACTTCAGGCCGCGCAGGGAACCGCTGGTCAGTCCTCCGCCACGCTTGAGGCGCAGGTTGCCCGGGCAGAGGCCGCGGCCGCGCGGCTCGATTTGATGCTGGCCGCGCTGCATGATTTGCCAGAGGCGGGCAGCGGATCACAAATCCGCGTGTTGCGCCGTCGCAGCCCAAGGGCCGAGGCGGTGGAATGATCCGTGAGGGACGGAAAGTTCTGGTCATCCTTGCGTTGATGCTGGCCTCTGCCGGGGCGATGCGGCTTGGCGCTGGGGTGGGGGCAGCGATGGCAGCAGGGGAAGCTGCGGCGCCAACCGCTGATGCCCCGGTGAATTGCCCGGCACCCCCCCTTGCCGTTGCGCAAGCGTTGATCGAGCGCGAAGCCCGGATGGCCGCCCGCGAACAGGCGGTTGAGGAACGTTTTGCCGCGCTTGAGCTGGCTGAAACCGCGATTCAGACCCGTCTGGCAGAGTTGCAAACCGCCGAAGAGTCCTTGTCGCGTCTTGTCACCCTCGCCGATGGCGCGGCCGAAGGAGATCTGGACCGTTTGACGGCGGTCTATGAGGCGATGAAACCCTCCGACGCTGCCCGGCTTTTCGCCGCGATGTCATCGGATTTCGCCGCCGGATTTCTCGGTCGGATGAAACCGGCAGCCGCGGCCGCGATTCTGGCAGGCATGCCACCAGACTCGGCCTTTGCAGTCAGCGCGCTGATTGCTGGCCGCAATGCCCGCGCCCCGACCGAGTGAGGCGATTCGTTAACCTCTCCTCGGGCACAATCTGGCCACAGGTAGCAAAGGATTTGACCCTATGTTCGGCATGATCGGCATCGCCGTACTTCTGGTGATGGTCTTTGGCGGTTACATGCTGGCCGGGGGCCAGCTTGGCGTCATTTTGAAGGCGTTGCCGTTTGAGATGATCATGATCGGCGGCGCCGCTGTCGGATCTTTCCTGATCTCGAACGATTCAAGCACGGTCAAACACACGCTGGCTGACATCAAAAAGGTGTTTAAGGGCCCACATTGGCGCACTGGCGATTACCGCGATCTGCTGTGCCTTTTGTTTGAACTGATCCGCGTGGCCCGCAGCAATTCCGTCGCACTGGAAGAACATATTGAAAACCCAAAGGAAAGCGCGGTTTTTGCCCGCTACCCTCGCATCCTGTCCGACGCCGAGGCTGTCGATCTGATCTGTGACACATTCCGTGCTGTCGGGATGAATTACGACGATCCGCATCAAGTTGAAGAGGTGTTGGACAAGCGGATGGAAGCATCGGCCCAGCACGCGCAGCATTCCACCCATGCGCTGCAAGCCATGGCCGATGCGCTGCCCGCGCTTGGCATCGTCGCCGCCGTTTTGGGGGTGATCAAGACCATGGGATCCATTGATCAACCACCTGAAATTTTAGGGAAAATGATTGGTGGCGCGCTGGTGGGAACCTTTCTTGGCGTGTTCTTGGCCTATGGTCTGGTCGGCCCTTTTGCGGCGCGGTTGAAAACCGTGCTGGAGGAAGAGGCCCAGTTCTATCGGCTGATCCGGGAGGTGCTGGTCGCCAATCTGCACAATCATCCCCCCAACATCTGCATCGAGGTGGGCCGCCAAAACACTCCGCATCACGTGCGCCCCAGCTTTGCCGATCTGGAACAGGCCCTGCGCGGCCTGCGGCAAGAGGCGGCGTGATGCGCTGGCTTTTTGGGGTTTTTCTGTTTTCCGCCGCGCTTTTCGGGCAGTTGAACCCGACCCTGGCCCAGCAAGTTACGGTCACGACGGGCGATCATCCGACCTTCACCCGTGTGGTGCTTGAGGCGCAGGGGCTGACCGGTTGGCGACTGGTCCGGCTGGGGGATGGCTATGCCCTGCGCCTGCGTCGACCGGCCAGTTTCGACCTCGACACGGCCTTTCGCGTGATCACTCGCGATCGATTGACCAGTCTTTCCGCATTGGAAGACGGGCGCGGCCTGCGCTTGACCCTGGGCTGCACCTGTCACGCCGTGGGGTTTGACTATCGGCCTGGCATTGTCGTCATCGATCTGCGCGATGGGCCACCGCCCAAGGGATCGTCGTTTGAACTGACGGACGCAGGAGACCAAGCCCCGCCCCTGCTCCAGAACAACGCCACCGCACAGGCCCCGCTGGTCTGGAACTGGGCGGAACACGCCCTGCCCCAAACGGCACCAATCCCCGCCCCGCAAGTTGGCGCCTCACGGCTGCCGGACCAGAAAACGCTGGTCCTGCGCGAAGCACTTTTGCAGCAGTTTGCCGATGGCGCGTCACGGGGCCTGGTTGATCCGGTCACGCAGCTGCCAACCCCGCAAAAGCCCGACGGCGCAGTACCGCGGGCGACGCGGATTGGACTTCTGGCCTTGCCTGGGGTGGCCGGGCTGTCGCCGCAGCAAACCCGCCCAACCTTGACCGCGACGGGGGCCGATTGCATCGCGCCCGCGCAGATCAATCTGCCCGATTGGGGCAATCCTGACCGGCCCGCCGCCACACAGTTGAAAGACCTGTCTGGATTTCTTGGCGAATTTGACCGTGCTGATCCCGAGGCTCTGACCGTAGCCGTGCGGCGTCATCTCTGGCTTGGGTTTGGTCTGGAAACCGTGGCTTTGGTCAATGCCTTCGGCACGGATGCCGCAGATGCGGATCTCTGGCGCGGCATGGCGCGGGCTGTGGACGGCGGTACAGACCCGGACGGTCCCTTTGCCGGTATGACGATGTGTGCCGGACCGGCTGCGCTTTGGGCGGCGATGACTCAGCCGCGCCTGTCCCCGCCAGAGGTGAATACCCAAGCCGTCTTGCGCAGTTTCTCGGCGCTGCCGTCACATCTGCGGCGCAGCCTTGGTCCGGCGCTGACGGAAAAGTTCCTGCAAGCGGGTGATCAGGCCACCGCACAATCGCTGCGCGACGCCATGCTGCGTGGCGATCCGACCGCTGGCGCGCTGGTCGATGCCCAAATCGCCTTGCACAGTGACAGGCCAGCGCAGGCCGAAACCAAGGCGCGGGCTGCCCTTTCTGCAGGTGGACCCGACAGCGCCGCAGCACTGGTCACGCTGATCGAAGCGCGGTTTCAAGCGCGAAAACCGCTCTCTCCGGCCGATGTCACAGCAGCGGCCGCGATGCGGCGGGAACAGCCCGATAACCCTGGATTGGCGCGGGCAACCGTTCTGGCTCTGGCGCTGTCGGATGCGTTTGATGCGGCCTTTGCCGAGCTGAAAACCGCCCCAGACGGCGTTGCCAACCGCACAGCGCCAGATGTCTGGGCAATTCTGGCAGAGGTTGGGCCAGACTCTGCTGTGATCACCCATGGCGTTCTGGCCGCGTCGGCACCACCAGCCACAACTGCGGCAACCCGACTGAACCTTGCCAAACGTCTGACGCATTTGGGCTTTGGCGCGGCGGCGCAGGTTTGGCTTGGCCCGGATGGGGACACGGTTGCCTTGGCGACAGCCGAACTGGCCGATGGCAAGGCCCGCGCCGCCCTGACGCGGCTGGCCGGACATCCGGGGGCAGAGGCGGCAGCCATTCGGGCGCAAGCCTTGCTGGCGCTGGGGGATCCGGCAACCGCCGCCACTCTTTTGGCGGATACAGACAAAGCCGCGCAGGAAACATCGGCACGGATTCTATCGCGTGACTGGGCGTTCCTGCAGCAGAACGGACCGCCGTCCTGGCAAAGCGCCACGGCAGAGTTGCAGCCCACCCCGCAGTCTGGCGGCCCCCTGACCAATGGCCGCGCGATCCTGACCCAAAGTGCCGCTACCCGCGCTGCGATGGCGGCTTTGCTGGAAAGCGCACCAACCCAAGACCCCAAGCCCTGATCCAAGCCACCCATCCCATCGAAAACGCGACCCTTGAGACTGACCGCTGACTCCAGAAGGACTTCTGCGATGACACGTTACCTTGGCCTTGTGCTGCTTTTGTCCCCCGCTCCGGCTTTGGCGACCCCGGCAGAGCTCTGTGACCTGGCCGCAGAACAAGCGGCGGCGGAAAGCGGCGTGCCGCTGGCCCTGATGCGCGCCATCACGCGGGTGGAAACCGGGCGCGACGCTGCGCCTTGGCCTTGGACGCTGAACGTCGATGGGCAGGGGGCGTGGTTTGACAGCGCCGAAGCGGCGATCGACGCGGCAGATCAGGCTATCGCGGCTGAGGTAGAGCAGCTGGATATCGGCTGCTTTCAGTTGAACCTGCGCTGGCATGGCCAAAACTTTGCCGATCTGTCCGAAATGATCGACCCATTGGCCAATGCCCGCCACGCCGCACGCTTTTTGGCCGCGTTGCACGCCGAAAAAGGCGACTGGCGCGAGGCCGCCGCAGCCTATCATTCCCGCACGCCGGACTTGGCCGAGGCATATCTGACGCGACTAGAGGCCGCGCATGAGGCGGATCCCCTGACCGCGCCAGAGACACCAACCGAACCACGCACCAATGGTTATCCGCTTTTGCTGGCCGGACAATCCGGGGCAGTGGGGTCGATCGTGCCGCAGGGTCGGGCGATGGCACCACTGATCGGTGCGCCGTGATGCTGAACGATCTGGGCCAGAGCCTGCGGGAAAACCTGTTTCAACCGACCGTCCTTCTGGCGCTGGCCTTGATGGCGGTCATCGTCATGATGATCCTGCCGGTGCCCGCCTTCGTGCTGGATATCGGGCTGGCCCTGTCCTTTGCCCTGGCAATCCTGATGCTGACGGTGACGCTGTTTATCCAACGCCCGCTGGATTTTTCCGCCTTTCCGACGATCCTGCTGGCCTCCCTTTTGTTGCGGCTGTCGCTGAACGTTTCGTCAACCAAGCTGATCATCGGGCAGGGCCACACCGGCACCGATGCGGCGGGCCATGTGATTGAAGGCTTTGCCAATTTCATCATGGGGGGCAGTGTTATCCTCGGTTTGGTGATTTTCATCGTGCTGTTGATCGTCAATTTCATGGTCATCACCAAAGGTGCTGGACGGATGGCCGAGGTCGGGGCCCGCTTTGCCCTGGACGGGATGCCAGGGCGGCAATTGGCGATTGACGCCGACATGGCCGCCGGGGCCATCACCCATGCCGAAGCGCGGGCGCGGCGCGAAACGGAACTGGCCGAAACCACCTTTTTCGGTTCGCTCGACGGGGTGTCGAAATTCGTCAAGGGTGATGCGGTGGCAGGGCTGTTGATCACCGGGATCAATCTGGTCGTCGGCCTGATCATGGGCACGGTCGTGCATGACATGCCGTTCGCTCAGGCGTTTGAGACCTATTCCATCTTGACCGTCGGCGATGGTTTGGTCAGCCAAATTCCCGCCGTGATCATTTCTGTTGCCGCCGCGCTGTTGTTGGCGCGGGGTGGGGCGACGGGGGCGGCGGATATCTCTTTCTTCGGGCAGTTGTCGGGCTTTCCTGCCGCCTTGGGCACGGTGGCCGCGCTGATGGCGCTGTTTGCGTTGGTGCCCGGGATGCCCGCGCTGCCGTTTATTGCTGCGGCGGCGGGCTTGGGCTGGCTGGCTTGGCGCGGACGGGCCAAAGCGGCCCCGGTCAGTATCCCCGCACCAGAACCCGCACCGGCGCGGGCAAGGCCGATCGCCGATGTGCTTGACTTTGATGAGATTCACATCGAATTCGCCCCCGATTTGGTGGCGATGGTGCTGGACCCGGCCACAGGTCTGGATGCCCGAATCGGCAATATGCGCGCCCATGTCGCGGCGGTTTACGGTCTGATCCTGCCCGAAATCCGCCTGACGGATGAGGTGTCCTTGCTGCCCGGCAGCTATCGTATCCGCCTGCAAGGGGTGGAGCGGGTGCGCGACCGGCTGCGCCCGGACCGGGTTCTGGCCCTGCTGGTCGACGGCCAACCCGCGCCCGAGGGCGAGGATGTGCGCGAACCGGTCTATGGCGCGCCGGCGCGTTGGCTGCACCCGGATCAGCAGGAAACGGCAGCTTTGGCGGGCCTGACGGTGGTGCAACCGGCAGAAGTTCTGGCCACTCATTTGCTTGAGGTGCTGCGCGGCAATCTGGCGCGTTTGCTGACGTTGCGCGGCTTGCGGCGACTGCTCGACGCATTCACCGCCGTCAGTGATCCCAACCGCGCCGCGCAGAACAAGCGTCTGCTGGAGGAGTTGATCCCCGACCGCGTGCCAACCGACCTGTTGCTGTCGGTCCTGCGGCTGTTGCTGGAAGAGCGGGTGTCGATCCGCAACTTGCCCTTGATCCTTGAATCCATTGCCGAATCGCGCAATCTGGGCGCGGCAGAGGCGGTGACAGATCATGTGCGCCAACGCCTTGGGTTCCAGATCGTGGCGGAGTTGACGCGCGACGATGGCTCGGTGCCGCTGATCCAGCTTGCACCGGAATGGGAAAAGACCTTTGCCGCGCATCAAACCGACCAACGAGAGGTTGCGCTGCCGCCCGACATCTTTCAGCGTCTGGCCAGCAATGTGGCCGACAAACTGGCCCGCGCGGCCGAAGGTGGGGCGCAACCCGCGCTTGTGACCACCGCGCTGCGGCGGCGCTTTTTGCGGACCGTGCTGGCGGCGCGCGGACTATCCGCTCCGGTGCTGGCCTATGAAGAGATCGGTCTGGACGCGCGGCCCGCGATGTTGGGTCAGGTTGCGGCATGACCCTGTGGGACGAAAGTCTTGCGCTTGCGGAACTGGCCCGCAGCGGGCTGAACCCGGCGGCGCTGGTGTTCCTGCGCGTCGGCGCGATGATGGCGCTTTTGCCCGCTTTTGGCGAACAGGTGGTGCCCGCGCGGGTGCGGCTGGTGCTGGCCTTGGCCTTTACCGCCGTTGTGTTTCCCGCCGTGGCCCCGCAGACCCCGCCCATCTTGACGCTGACCGCTGCGGGGATCGAGGTGGCCGTGGGTCTTATGTTGGGCATCGGGCTGCGGCTTTTGGTGTTGGCCTTGCAATTTGCGGGGTCCATTGCGGCGCAGTCAGCCTCGCTTTCACAACTGTTTGCCAGCGCAGGGGCGGAACCTCAGCCCGCGGTGTCCACGCTGTTCACCGTTTCGGCGCTGGCCTTAGCGGTGCAAAGTGGGCTGCACGTTCGCGCGGCAGAGGTGATGATCCGGTCCTATGACCTGTTTCCCGTCGGCGATTGGCCGCAAGCGGCGGCGGCGGCCGACTGGGGCGTGGCGCAGGTGGCGCGGGCGACGGCGCTGGCCTTTACGCTTGCCGCGCCTTTTGTGTTGGCGGCGCTGGTGTGGAATCTGGCCTTGGGGGTGATGAACCGCGCGATGCCGATGCTGCCGGTGTCCTTTCTTGGCGCACCCGCGCTGTCACTGGGGGCCTTGGCGGTGACGGCACTTACGGCAGTGGCGGCGTTGACGCTTTGGCAGGGTGTGCTTGACCGGTTTCTGACCGCGCCGATGGACCTGCCATGACCGAGGACGACACCGACCGACCGCATGACCCGACGCAAAAGCGCCTGCAAGACGCACGGAACAAGGGCGATATCCCGCGCGCGCCCGATCTTCTGGCCGCCGCGGCCTATGGTGGGTTCTTGCTGGCGGTCCTGATGGGGGCCGGACCCCTGTTGCAGGTGGCAGAGGGCGGCGTGGCCCTTCTGTCGCAGGCAGATCAGATGGCTGGGGCCGCGCTGACAGCGGGACAGCCCTTTGCTGTGGGATTGGCAGGGTCGATGCTTTTGCCGCTTTGGCCGTTTTTCGTCCTGCCGGGTCTGGCGGTGCTGGTGCTGCTCTTGGGCCTGCGCGGACTTGTGGTCAGCCCCGACAAACTTGCGCCGAAACTGTCGCGGCTCAATCCCATTGCCAATGCCAAGCAGAAATTTGGCCCTGAAGGTTTGGTCAGTTTCGCCCAATCGCTGGCCAAGGTGGGCCTGGCTGCGGTGGCGCTGGTCTGGTTGGTCCAATCACAGGGCGACCGGCTTTTGGCCACGATGGCGCAGGGTCCAGCGGGGGTGATGCTGGAGATGGCGGCGCTGACGCTGCGGTTCCTGATCTTGGTCTTTGGTTTGCAACTGGGGTTGGGACTGTTGGACGCGCTGTGGCAATGGCATCGTTTTCGCCAAAGAAACCGGATGTCAGACAATGACTTGCGCGACGAAGCCAAGGAAAGTGAGGGCGATCCGCATCTGCGCGCCCAGCGCCGTCAACGCGGCCAAGAGATTGCGCTGAACCGGATGCTGGCGGACATGCCGGGGGCGGATGTGGTGATCGTGAACCCAACGCATTACGCTGTGGCGCTGAAATGGGATCGCGCGGCGGGTGTACCACCGATCTGCATCGCCAAGGGCACGGACGACGTCGCGCTGCGCATCCGGCAAGCGGCAGCGCTACATGGCATCCCGGTGCGACAAGATCCGCCCACCGCCCGCGCCTTGCACGCCAGCGTCAAGATCGGAGAGCCGATCCGCCCCGACCATTACCGCGCCGTCGCGGCCGCAATCCGCTTTGCCGAAAGCCTGCGTCGAAAGGCCAAAACCCGATGAGCGATCCCCGCATCGATCCCCGGCAGTTGGCCCGTCTGATGCAACTTTCAGATGTTCTGCGTGACCGCGATCTGGCGCGGTTGTCAGCGGCCGGCAAGGCGGTTGCGGCCATCGACCGCCATCTCGCAGCACTCGATCAGCCCGCCACGGCCCCTGCGGATGTGGCGGCGGCTTTGGCGCAACATCGCCATGACGGCTGGGCCGACGCACGGCGGCGCGTGTTGCAACCCGAACGGGAGCGTCTGGACGCGCTGCGCCAATCCGCTGCCGATCAGGCCCGGCTGTCCTTTGGCCGGGCACTGGCCTTGCAGCGGATCAAGGATCAGCTGTCCTGACGGACGATGTCGGTGATCAGCACATCCCGTGCGGTTGCGCCCAATACGGTGCGGGCCGATTCCAGCAAGGCGCGGCGCAGCAGGATCATGTTGCTGCCATCGGTGAAAGACCCGCGAAACCCGCCTGCATTGGCGTGATCAAACAGCACTTGCAGGAAACTGTCGCGCAGTTTGGGTTCACGGGCATAGACATCCTCGGCCCCACCGGGTGGAATTTCGATGGACAAAGACAGAATCACCATCGACACGACGCGCCCACCTTCCAGCACGGGCACGACGAATTGGTTGTTCATCCTGGCATATTCGGGCGGCGTTTCGCTGTCTGGCGCTGCGGGTTCAGCCAGTGCATCCGTCGCTTCGGCCGCCGTTTCTTCTGCCGTTTCAGCAGCGTCCGCGGCGGCCTGGATAGGCGGGTCTGGGCGCAGGGCAAAGCCCGCCCCAACCCCGGCGCCCAAACCGATCAGCGGCAAAATCAGCGGAAAGAGACGCGCGATCATCAGAACGGCAACACGATATCGGCCAATTCCTGGCCATAGCGCGGGGATTGCACATCGCTGACCAGCCCGCGCCCGCCGTAGGAAATCCGCGCGCCAGCGATCTTGTCATAGGTGATCTCATTCTGGCGCGAGATATCCACGGGCCGCACATAACCGCTGAGCAAGAGTTCACGCAATTCGCGGTTCACCCGCACCTCTTGCTGGCCCTCGATTCTCAGGACGCCATTGGCCAATTCTTCAACCACCGTCGCGGCGATCTTCAACTCGAGCTGTTCGTTGCGGGACACGCTGCCCTCTCCTTGATAGCTGGATTGGCTGTCGGTCTGCACGGCATTGGCCAGACTGGCCCCGGCGGGCAGGTCGGTATCGGCGCGTTGCGGGATGCCCATCATCTGCGGGATGCCCAAGCGTTCGCTGCCATCGCGGCTGCGTTCGGTGCTGTTGCTGATTTGGGCGCTGTCGTCGATTTCGATCAACACAGTCAGGATATCGCCCCGCCGCGCGGCGCGCCTGTCACCAAAGAGCGCGCCACGTTCGGCAGACCACAGCGATGCCCGCGCCCCCGGCCCGGTCTGATCCGCCACTTCGGGAAAGCGAGCAGAATAGACGGCGGCATGTTGCAGCGTACCTTCCATCGGTGAAAACTCTGGCGCGCGACCAAAATGGTCAATCCGGCCACAACCGACCAAGGCCAGCCCTGCCAGCACCAAAAGCCCCCTCATGGTGCCACCTGCACAGAGCCGTCGGGCAGAACCACCCCCTGCACCGTCCCGCGCGAAGACAGGTTCATCACCCGCACCGCTTGACCGACGGCCCCGGCGTCCAAAGCGCGGCCATCGGCAGCGATCGTCATCCCGCCAAGGGCATAGTGCAGCTTTATCAACTGGTTGCGCACTACAACTTCGGGTGCAGTCAGATCGTCCACCCGCAAGGGGCGGCCTGCCTGCACGGCGACGCGCAACGCTTGCCCCAAAACCTGATCTGGCGCGGTGGCGGCACCCGGAATGTCGGCGGCGACCGTGGTGATATCGGCCAGGCCCACCGTCGCGCGGGCGGGCAGGCTGCGCGTCAGGATCACCGCATCGGCCAGCGCGGGCGCGGGCAACAGCATCAGAGCCAGCCAGCGCATCAGCGCACCTGCGCCATCGCCGACAGCATCTGGTCGGCGGCCGTGACAACCTTGGCGTTCAGCTCATACCCGCGCTGGGCCTTGATCAACTCGGTCACCTCGCGCACCGGATCGACGCTGCTTTCCTCAAGATACCCCTGCCGCAGGGTGCCCAAGCCATCTTGCCCCGGCGCACCGGACAGCGGCGCGCCCGAGGCCGCGCTTTCCAGATAGAGGTTGGACCCCATTGCCTGCAGACCCTTTTCATTGGTGAAGCCGACGAGGTTCAACTGTCCCAAAACCTCTGGCTCGACCTGGCCGTCGAAATAGGCCCACACCTCCCCTTCCGGATTGATCGACAGGCTGCGCGCGTCGGACGGGATGGTGATGCCGGGGGCGACGGCAAAGCCTTCAGAGGTGACGATCTGCCCATCCGCCGCGCGTTTCAGCCCGCCATCGCGGGTATAGGCGGACCCACCAGACGGAAGCCGCACTTCAAGATAGCCACGCCCTTCGATGGCAAGATCGAGATCGCCGCCGGTTTGCGCCAAAGACCCTTGCGCCAGCACCACCGACACTGCCGCGGCCCGCACCCCCATGCCGATCTGCACACCGGTGGGCAGCATCGTGCCATCGGTCGCGGTGATCGTGCCGGGGCTGGCGATCTGACGGTATTGCAGATCGGCAAAATCGGCGCGACGGGCGTTGTAGGCCGTGGTCGACATATTGGCGAGGTTGTTGGAGATGACATCGACGCGCATCTGTTGCGCGGCCATGCCGGTGGCGGCGATTTGCAGGGCGTTCATACGTGTCTCCCCAAGGTTTCGATGACACGCAGCGCGCGGTCATCCTCGCGTTGCAGAAAGGATTGCCCGGCCTCATAGGCGCGCTGCACTTCGATCATGCGGGCGATTTCGGTAATGGGATTGACGTTGCTTTCCTCGATCATGCCTTGCATCACCGTGGCTGCGGGGGCCGGGAGAACGGCATCAACGGAGAACAGCGTTCCCGCTTGCTGGCGCAGCGACAAGGGATCGTCGGGCTGAAAAAGACCGATCCGACCCACTGTTTGCCCATCGGCAGAGATGGTGCCATCCGGCCCGATCCGAACCTGCGAAACACCGCCCGGAATGACCACGGGCGCACCGCCCGCATCCAGCACGGAATAACCGTCGGGCGTCGTCAGCGTGCCTTCGGCGGATGGCGTGAAACTGCCCGCCCGCGTCAGGCGCGGACCGTCGGGGGTGGCGACTTGAAAGAACCCTTCCCCCATGATCGCAAGGTCAAAAGTGCCACCTGTGGCTGACAAGGCCCCTTGCGTCATGTCCAGCAAACGCGCCTTGGCCAGCGCCATCGACACAGAGGGCGCGGTGCCCGCCTGCGCCACATGTTCTGCAAAAACAATGCCTTCGCGCCGAAATCCCGCGGTAGAGACGTTGGCGATGTTATGGGCGACAAGCTCCATCTCGCGCATCAGGCCGGATTGGCGGGTCAGGGTGACATAGGCGGTGGTGTCCATCAACGCGCCCCTGCGATCACCGGAATGATCCGGCCGGTGAAGAAATCGACAAGGGTGGCGGTCATGAAGCTCATGCTCACCCAAAACACCGCCAGCATGGCGCCAACCTTGGGCACAAAGGTCAGCGTGCTTTCCTGTACCGATGTCAGCGCCTGCAACAAACCGATGGCCAGACCCGCCGCCAGCGCCACCGTCAGCATCGGGGCAGAGATGCGAACGGCGATCCACAGCGCCTCGCGCAGCGAGTCGAATATCAGCGCCTCACCCATCATATCGGCATCCTCAGAATCTCCTGATACGCCTCAACCACCCGGTCGCGCAGGGTGGCGACGGTTTCAACGGCCATCTGGCTGGAGGCCAATGCCTCAACCAGCGCATGGGGATCGGCGTGGCCGGTCAGGGCGGCGCGGGCGGTTTGCTCGCCTTTGGTTAGGGTGGCGGTCACACTTTGGGCAAGGGCTGCGAAATCCGGCGTGCCGTCATCCGGCGCGGTGATGCGGCGGGCGGCGTCATAGGCGCGACTGGCAAGGCCGGAGATGTGGGGCGAAAGGTCCATTCTGGTCACCTGCGAATAAGGTCAAAGAGTTGCGAGGTCATCTGTCGCGCCTGATCAAACAGGCTGAGATTGGCCGCATAGCTGCGCGCGGCTTCGCGCGCGTCCGCCGTTTCCAAAGTCAGATCGACGTTGGACCCGTCACGATAGCCTTCGGCATCGGCCAAGGGATGGCCGGGGTCGTGCAGTCGCGTGACGGGTGTGGGGTCCAATTGCACGGCGGGGATCCTGACCCCGCCATCCGGCATCGTGGAAAACACCGCGATCTTGCGGTGGTAACCGGGTGTGTCGGCATTGGCGACGTTTTCGGCCACATGCCGCAGCCGCTGCGCCTGCGCTTGCAGACCCGAGGCCGAGGCGGACAAAGCACCGGGAAGGTCCATCATTGCCCACCCCGCCCCAGTGCAGCGCGCAGGATGCCCGAGGTGTTGCGGTACACCGCCAGTGCCATGTCATGCACCTGCCTCACCTCAGACGCGCGGATCATCTCTGTCTCAAGAGAGACGGCGTTGCCGTTGGGATCAGCCCAGCCGCCTGCATCCACAGGGCGGGCTTCGGCGGCAGGGGGCGCCCCGCCGATATGCCCCGGCCGCGTTTCCCGCAGCGTGGTTCCCGCGCTGTCATAGACATCGGCAAAGGCCGGCAGGTCGCGCGCCCGGTATCCCGGCGTGTCAGCATGGGCCACATTCTGCGCCACAAGCGACAAGCGCGCACCCGCATGGGCCGCAAGGGATTGCGCCATGCGTGTCAGTTCAAGTTTTTCGAACATCGGGTTTCTCCCTGATCCGGCTTCACCAGTGCTTAAGCCCGATTCGCTAAGGAAGGGTTGAAACGGAAAGGGATTGTGATGGCCGAGTTCGACAGGCTTTTGGCGCGGCTGGCGCAGGTGCAGCCCATCCGGCGCACGGGGACAGTGACGGCGATTTCCGCTGGCACGGTGACAGTGGCCGGTCTGCCGGGCGCGGCGTTGGGGGATCGTATCCGCCTGTCACCCGCGCTGGAGGGAGAGGTGATGGCCCTGCATCCGGGGGCTGCGGTGGTCATGCCCGATTCGATGCCGGATGGTCTGGGCACAGGCGCGACGGTGGACCTGATCGGTCCCGCGCGGATTGCCCCGGATACCGGGTGGATCGGGCGGGTGGTCGATCCCTTCGGCAACGCCTTGGACGGGCGGGCACTGCTGCCGGGCCCCTTGCCGCGTGCGCTACGGGCGGCCCCGCCGCCACCTGCCACCCGCCGCAGGTTGGGGGCACGGTTGGAAACCGGAACGGCAGTGTTTGACACGCTGTTGCCCTTGGTTCGCGGCCAGCGGATCGGGCTTTTTGCAGGCTCCGGTGTGGGAAAATCCTCGCTGCTGGCGCGGTTGGCGCGGGGGGTGCAGGCCGATGTGGTGGTGATCGCGCTGATCGGCGAACGGGGGCGCGAGGTGAAAGACTTTACCGACGATGTCCTTGGCCCCGAGGGGATGGCGCGCAGCGTGGTGGTGGCGGCAACGTCTGACCAGCCCCCCGTGGTGCGCCGCCGCTGCGCCTGGGCCGCGATGGCGGTGGCCGAGCATTTCCGCGACATGGGCCTGCATGTGCTGTTTCTGGCCGACAGCGTCACCCGCTTTGCCGAAGCCCACCGCGAGGTGGCCTTGGCGGGCGGAGAGGTCGCCGCCCTGCGCGGTCATCCCCCATCCGTCGCGCATGCGATCATGGCTTTGGCCGAACGCGCGGGGCCGGGGGCCGCTGGGGCGGGGGACATCACGGCCGTGTTTTCCGTGCTGGTCGCGGGGTCGGATATGGATGAACCCGTGGCCGATATCCTGCGCGGGGTGCTGGATGGCCATGTGGTGATGGACCGTCGCATTGCCGAACGCGGGCGCTATCCGGCGATTGACCTGTTGAAGTCGGTTTCGCGCAGCCTGCCCGGCGCGGCCACGGACGCCGAAAACGCGCTGATCGGTCAGACGCGCCGGGTTTTGGCAGTCTGGGACCGGGCAGAGTTGATGGTGCAGGCCGGGCTTTATGCACGCGGTTCGGATCCGGCGGTGGATGAGGCGATCCGTCTTTTCCCGCGCCTCGATGCCTTTCTGGCCGAAACCGCGCCCGAAGGCGGGATTGCTGCCAGTTTTTCACGCCTGTCGCGGCTGTTGCAGAGCTAAAGGCGACGGAAAACGCCCGATTGCAGCAAAGTCAGCGCCGGGGAACTGGCCTGCGCGTTTTCCAACGATGACACGCTCAGGAATCGGCGGATCAAGGATTCGCGCTTGGCCGGATCGGTGAATTGGGCCAGCGTTTCATTGCCAAAGACCGCCCCCGTCCGCGACTGGAACATGGTCAACTGACGGTCAAGGTCCAGCGTGGCGATCCGTGCGGGCAGGCCGAGCGCGGTCTGCATTACAGACCGCAGCGGCGGGTTGCCCATCAGGGTGAACCACTTGGTCTTCTCGGATCCCGACTTTCCCGCCAAGGCCGCCAATTCGCGCTGGGCATTCATCGCCAAGCGCAGGGAATTGTCCTGCGCCCCAACGGCAGATTCAAACCGCCGCGCGTGCCACTGGGTCAGGATGGTATCGGCAAAGGCCGAATCCTTGCTGCGCGGGGTCTTGAAATCCCCAAAGCCAAAGGCTGCGGACATCTGGGCATAGCGCTTGTCCGACAGTTTCACGGCCAAAGCGCCGGGGGTCAGCGTCCCGCCCTCAAGCACCTTACGGATGAAGAAGCGGCTGTTCAGATCGGCTTCCAACCCGAACGCCTCAAGCGTGACTTTCAGCAGACGACGGTCGTTCACCAAAGCCTCGGCGCTGTCGATCTTGCCGATACGGTCACGGAAATAAGCGGCATCGCGCTGCAATTCTGGCTGGGCGGCCAGCACCGCGGTCTGGCTGGCACGCGTGCGTTGCAACATCGTCCAGCCGGAGATGCCGCCGCCTGATAGGACAGGCGCAAAGCTCATGCCCGTCGCGCGGCCAGAAGCCGTTCCTCCCGCGGCAAAAGACAGCGCAGGGATTTCATCACGACGTAATGCTGATCCTCAAGCACGGCACGCCCAGCGGCGGCCAGCAAGCTGCGGCTGTCCGGATCGGTCAGGATTTGCGACAACTGCTCGATCCCGCGCAAAAGTTGCATCCGCGTGTCGGCAGGATTGGCATCGCCCGACAGCACCAGTTGCGCCAGATAACAGACGCGCCGAACCGGGGTGGTCACCTCTTCGGGGTGGATGGCGTCGCGCAGGCGCAAGATATGCGCGTTCGGCGTCATCACATTGATCTTGGACCGTTTATCGCCGTTTTCGATCACGGCGCCATTGATCAGCACCCGTTCATGCGGGCCCAGCTTCAGCACAAGCCCGGTCATGTCGTTGCCCCTTCGCCGCGCAAGCCGCGCATGATGGCGGTGTTGATGTCCACCAGCACCTCAACCCCGGCGGTGCCGTCCAGCACGGCGCGGCTGTGCTGCGCGGTGAATTCATACAGCCAGAACAGCCGCGCTCGCAAAAGCGCCGGGAGTTGGTTGCCATCACCCGCCACATCGACGGCGAGGGTGGACCACAGCGACAGGTTGTCGTTCAGCGCGCGGACAAAGCCGGGATGGTCGGTATCGCGTTGCGCGGCGGCAGCCGTCAAACGACCGGTGATCCGGGCCAGCAGATCGTATTCCACAGCGCGCGGGGTGCGTGCCGGGGCTTCGGGACGCGCATAGGCGCGGGTCGCCGACAAGGCGGGATGGGTGTGCGCGTTCATGGTTCAGGATGCCCTTGGGATATGGCGGCGGGGGCCGGGTCGTCCGCCCCCCGCCGGATCGGCATGGCTTAGCCGCGGAACAGCGACAGCAGGTTCTGCGGGGCCTGATTGGCGATGGACAGGGCCTGCGTGGACAGCTGTTGCTGCACCTGCAAGGCCTGCAACCGGGCCGAGGTTTCTTCCATATCCGCATCGACAAGCGTGCCGATGCCTGCCTTCAGCGAATCCGACAGGTCAGAGATGAACTTCGACTGGGTGTCGATCCGCCCCTGCGCCGAACCGAAAGACGCCGCCGCCCCGATCGAGGTTTGCAGCAACGCTTCGATATTGCCCAGCGCGGCTTGCGCACCGCCAGCGGTGGAGACATCAATCGCCGACAGGGCCCCCAGACCCCCCGCGCCCGCATTGGTGAATTGGGCGCTGGCGGTCAGGTCCTTGGTGCCGTTGTTGGTAAAGGCGATCTGGCCGGGTGTGGCGCTGTCATAATCCAGCTCCAGCCCCGCGATACCCAAGGCTTCAACCGCCTGTTTCAAACCGACGGCCACGATGTCGGACGGTGTGGCTGCGGCAACATCGGCGTCGGTCACGGTGTAACTGGCCACCTTGCCGCCGATGGTGATCGACACTTTGTCGCCCGACGCAAAGGCATCGGTGCTGTCGTCGATGACGATGTTGCCCGTGCCCCCCGCCTTATCCAAGGCAAAGCCCGCCGTGTCATTGTCGGTAGAGGCCCCATCGGACCCAGCCAGCACGCCCTTGCCCGTATAGGCCCCGATCGACAAGTCTTGCGCATTGACGGTGATCGAGGACGCCGACACCCCACTCGACGACCGGTCCAGCGAGGCCAGAATATCGACCGAGGTATTGGTGCCGTTCACCAGGTTCTTGCCGTTGAACTGCGCCGCACCCACAACCGACGCAATCTGGTCGCGCAGCGCGGTGATGTCGGTCTGGATCTTGCCGCGATCCACGTTGGATTCCTGTGCGGCAACGATCTTGCCCTTCATCTGCGTCAGCAGGCTGGTCACCGTTTCCGAGGCCTGACGCGCCACGGCGATGGTCGACGACCCGAGGGCGAGGCTGTCGGAAATGCCCTTGAACCCTTTCACATCGGACTCCATCACTTTCGAGATGGACCAGACTGCGGCATTGTCCTTGGCGGTTGCCACCGATTTGCCGGTCGAGATTTCCGACTGGGTCTTGGTCATGCTGGCGTTGAGGGTCTTCATCGTTTGCAGCGCGACCATGGCGCTGTTGTTGGTCAGAATGGACGACATGTCCACGCTCCTGTTTCTGGACCGGGCTTTGCCGGGCCGAGGGGGCCGCCAAGGCGGCTGTGCGGATTTCCTCCGTGCGGGGGCAGTGCCCGTCGCGCCAATCCCATCACCGGGTTGCAGAGATAGATAAGCGCGGCGACCCCTAACGTTTCGCTAATCGCGGCGGTGTGTTTGCGGCTGGATGTGTCGGATTTTCCGCAAATGTCCCGGCATCTTTCCGGTCACACCCGGCGGGTGGGCGGTGCTGCGGGGACCAGCGGCGCGCGCGCGCCGGTGTTGTCATAGGTGCCCAGGCTGGCGCGTCCCGTCGCTTCGTCGATGCGGCGGCGGGCGGCGCGAAAGCCGTTGCGCGCGGCGTCGACGCAGGCCGCCGTCTGGTGTGCCTGCACGCGCAGACGGCGCATCCGGGCGGCATCGCTGCGGCTGAGGCCAAGCATCAACCCCTCGATCCGTTCGGCAAGGGTGGGCAGATTGGCATAATCGCCCGTGATCAGGCGCGCGCGCAGGTCATCCATGGCCGTTTGCAAGGGATCATGCGGCATGGGTGCCCCCCGAGTCCTGACCCGGGTCTTTGGCAGCCCCATCGCGCGCGACCAAGGCACGAAACAGCGCCTCAGACAGGCCGATACCCCCCGCTTTCACCATCGATTCGGCCTGTGCCTCCCGCAAGAAGGATGCAAATTGCGCCGCCCCCGCACCGCCGCCCATCCCTTCAGCCGCGCGGTCAAGCCCGGCATGGGCCAGCATCTGCGACAGGAACACGGACTCCAACCTTTTGGCTTTATTCTGTAAATCCTGTGCGCGGGGGAGGATCGGCTGAGTATGCATCGTGGTCTCCATTCTGGAAAGCGAAAGGGCCTTGAGTCGAGTTTTCCGGATGATGACGGCACGGCGGTAAACAATCGGTAATCGGTTTGCCGCAAGACTCGAGCAATGCTTGGCAGTTACCGGTGGATCATGGTCTCGTCTTTTGCGCTTTCTTCTCTGCCCGTGGTCCGGCCTCCCAGCACAGGAGCACGGGAGTATTCGATTGGGGATGGCGATTTCGCCGCTGTTGTTTTCGGGATGGAACAGGGGGCGACGCCCGCTAAGACCAAGGAAAAAGCCTTGATGCCCAACGGAACTGAACTGGACAGTCCGGCATTCGCAGAGCCGCAGAATGCCGGGGTGGAGGGTGGTGATCTCGCCCCAAAGCTGCCCGTCGAAGACAGGTCTGATCAGGTGGTGGCTGCGACGGCGGGACTTGTTCCACAACCCGTGTGGTTTCTGGCAGAGCCTGGCTCTCCTCACCCTGTCGTTCAGACGCAAACGGACAAGCATCAGCTTTGGTCGACCGCGCCTGCAGTGCCGACGTCACTTGCCCCTGCTTCGAGCGACCTGACCGAAGCAAAGACCCTGATTGCGGCATCGTCTGTACGCCTTGGGGCGGCAAAACCGGGTGAAAACGGTCGTGCAGAACCTTGGGCATCGGCGAGGATGACGGAAGTGGACTCCGAACCGTTTGGCGTTGCAGCGGCACCCTTGGAACCGAAACCCGCGCCGCCTGTCGCGTTTGGACCTGCGCCTGTTTCGCGGCAGGCCACTGACCCCCTCACCACGGCGCTTATGTCCGGCGGGCCTTCGGATAGTGCATCCCCTACCCCGCCGCAGACCGCGCCAGTTTCGGCGCTTCCGGCGCGACCAAACGCAGCAGAAACGGCGGGGCGGGCTGACTTCCCGGCAGTGGCATCGCCGCAGATCGCGCCCTACCCCCCACCGATGCGCGAAGGCGCAGCCGTTATGGCCGCGGTGCCCTTTGTATCCCAGCAGGTTGAATCGCCCGTAATCCAAGCCCCGCCCTGGACTGGGCCGATGACGGCCACCCGTTTGATGCCAAGCGAAAGCCCGCAGCCAGCGGGTCTTGTGGCGGCACCTGTGGCAGCGGGCGTGCCAAACTCAATCAGCCATTTGGGCGTGGCGCGGGACAAGGCCCTGGACACCAGCGAGACGCCCACCGAGACCTCTCGACCACCAGAGGCAACCTTGGCCACGACTCCGCTGGGTCTAGGGGCAGAGGCTCTGCGCCCCCTTGCCGCCAACAGTGCGGCACTGGATCGCCCTGTCTTGCCTGACAGCAGCGCGGAAACCCGGGCGATCCTGCGCCAGCTTGTCCCCACCCTGCCCGATCAGGAAGGCGTCTTAGAAATCGCACTTTTTCCCAAAGGCTTGGGTCAGGTGCGTCTGGACATTCAGCGCGGGCCGATGGGCGCACGGATCATTGTTTCCGCTGACCGCCCCGAAACGATCGACCTGATCCGCCGCCACGCTGCCGATCTGGTCGCTGAATTTCGCACGGCGGGCATGGCCAATCCGGTGGTCAGCTTTGCCCCTGTCGATGCCAGCCCTACCATACCGCCCGCACAAAGGCTGGATGCGACGGGTCTTCTGACCGGAGGCGGCAGTTTTGGCGGATCATCGCAGCATACGGGTGGATCGCCGCAAAGCCAACCTCCCCCACGGCCAGACACCCCGCCTGCTGCCAACCTGCCCAACCCTACCCCGCCCCCCTTTCGCAGCGATGTCGTCCCAAGTGGCGGCCTGATCCTGCGCCTTTGATGGAGTCACCATGACCGCGATCACCTCTCTTGGAACCAGCCCTCAGACGCCGAAAACTTCGGGGGCCATCACCTCGGATTTCACGACATTTCTGAAGATGCTGACGACGCAGATGCAGAATCAGGACCCGCTGAACCCGATTGATTCCACCGATTACGCGACGCAACTGGCCACTTTTTCCGGGGTGGAACAGCAGGTCAGGACCAATACGCTGCTTGCCGATCTCGGACAGCAATTCGGCTTGTTGGGCATGGCGCAATTGGCCGGTTGGGTCGGGCAAGAGGCGCGCTCTGCCGGGCCAGTCTGGATGGGCGGCACGCCGGTTTCGCTGCAGCTGGAGCCTGCAAAGGGGGCCACCCGGGCGATGCTGGTGGCGCGGGATGCGGCCGGGAATGTCGCCACGCGCGAAGAGGTGCCAGTAACGGCGGGCGCTTATCAATGGCTGGGCGGCAATATGGCCGGCGATCCCTTGCCCACCGGTCAGTATCGGCTAACCGTGGAAAGCTGGAACGGCGACAAGCAACTGGCGACCAACCCGGTGCAAACTTATGCCCGCATCACTGAGGCGCGAAATGGTCCCGATGGCGTGACCCTGTTGCTTGAGGGTGGGATCAGCGTCAAAGCGACCGAGGTGACCGCCCTGCGCGCGGGGTGACAGGTGGTCTTTGCCTGCCAAGACGGTCTAGTGTCGCGCCGCCATGACCCTGATCGACGCTTTAGCCCCCGACACGCTTCGCGACCTGCAAGGGCAGGATGCCGCTTGGATCATTGAACCGCTTTCGCCACTTTCCGGCGGGCGGGCGAACCATGTCTGGCGGGTGGGCAATCGCGTGCTGAAACGCACTCGCCCCGATGCCGCGACACCGCTGTTCCCCAACGATCCATTGGCAGAGGCACAGGCGCTGCGTCTGTTCGCACCCGAAGGGCTGGCCCCAGAGTTGCGGGCAATCTCGGGAGAGTGGCTGCTCATTGACCACCTCCCCGGCGCGATCTGGGGCCAAAGCCCGAATCAAGACCCCGCCCCAGTGGCGCGGGCCTTGGGTCGGCTGCATCGGCTGACGCTGCGCGACGGGTTCCGCCCCTTGCCCAATGGCACGGCCGCGCTGCGGCGGGATGCGGTGCGGGTGGCGGGCGGGCAGCCGACGCCGCCCCTGCCCGATGTGCCAGACCTGCCGCCCGTTCGCCCCTGTGCGGTTCACGCCGATGCCGTGCCGGGCAATATCATCGTCGCGCCCAAAGGGGTGATGCTGATCGATTGGCAATGCCCCGGCCTTGGCGATCCGGCCGAGGATTTGGCAACGTTCCTGTCGCCCGCGATGCAGTGGCTTTACACGGGTCGTACTCTGAGCCCGGATCAGCGCGAGCGGTTCCTAAACGCTTATCCAGACCATGCGACCGTGGCCAGATTCCAAGCGTTAGAGCCGCTTTACGCATGGCGCATGACCGCCCATTGCACCTATCGCGCCGCACAAGGCGATCCAGATTACGCCCAAGCGTTACAGCAGATGGCCTAATCCCACGCCAGCCGCAAAGATCACAAAGGCAGCGGGGATCAGATACCAGCGGCTGCGACGGCGCGGCGGGGCCAAAGGTCGCGAGGGTTCGGCCTGCGCGATCAAGGCACTTTCCACCAGACGCGGCAGCTTGGGGCCAAACCGGCTCAGCACACGCGCGGTCTGCACCAGATCGCGCAACAGCGCCTTTGGTCCGATGTTACCGGCGATGTAGCGTTCCACCACCGGGCGGGCGACTTGCCAGATATTGATCTGCGGGTCCAAACCGCGCGCCACGCCTTCGACAACCACCATCGTGCGTTGCAGCAGGATCAGTTCTGTCCGGGTCTGCATCCCGAAGCGTTCGGTGACCTCAAAAAGATAGGACAACAGCTTGGCCATCGAAATGCGGTTGGCGTCCATGCCGAAAATCGGCTCTCCCACCGCACGCAAGGCACGGGCGAATTCGTCAATGTCACGGTCGGGCGGAACATAGCCCGCCTCAAAATGCACTTCGGCGACGCGGCGATAATCCTTGCGGATGAAGCCCATCAGAATCTCGGCATAAACGCGGCGGGTGTATTCGTCGATCCGGCCCATGATGCCGAAATCATAGGCGATGATCGCGCCATCCGCGCCGACCTTGAGGTTGCCTTGGTGCATGTCTGCGTGGAAATAGCCGTCGCGCAGCGCGTGGTTCAGGAACAGTTGCAGCACCCGCGCGCCCAGCACCCGCCGATCATGCCCCGCCGCGTCAATGGCGGCGTTTTCGTTCATGCCCAGACCTTCGACCCAATCCAGCGTCATCACCGTCTTGCCCGACAGGGTCCAGACCGGCTGCGGCACGCGAAAGCCTTCGTCATCCTTGGTATTGGCGGAAAACTCGGCCGCGGCCGAGGATTCCAGCCGCAAATCCAACTCCCCCATCACCACGCCTTCGAAATGCGCGATGACATCCATCGGGCGCAGGCGGCGGGCCGAGGGGGCGAAAATCTCAACCGTGCGGGCGATCAGGTAAAACGCATCGATATCCTTGCGAAAGGCGCGTTCGATACCGGGGCGCAGCACCTTGACCGCCACTTCTTTGCCGGTTTCCGCAATGCGGGCGCGGTGTACCTGCGCGATGGAGGCGGCGGCAACGGGTTCGGAGAATTCGGAAAACACCTGATCGACGGGCAGTTCCAACTCTGCCGCGATCATCTGTTTCGCCACATCGGTGGAAAACGGCGGCAGTTGGTCTTGCAGGTATTTCAACTGCTCTGACAGCTTTTCGCCCACCATGTCGGGGCGGGTCGAAAGAATTTGACCGAATTTGATATAGGCCGGGCCAAGCGCGGTCAGCGCGCGGGTGGCGGGCGGCAGGTTCGGATCGCCCTTCAACCCCAGCCATTTGAACGGCCAGCCAAGGGCATGGGCCACGATCCGCAGGCTTTTGGGCGCGCGAAAGGCGTCCAGCACCACCTCCATCGCGCCGGTGCGTTCCAGCGTGGCGCCGGTGCGGATCAGCCGCCAGATGTTGTGCGGTCCGCGCATCAGATCTTCCAGCCAGAGTGCAGGGCGGCCACCCCCATCGTCAGATTGCGGTATTTCACCTGATCAAAGCCCGCCTGCCGGATCATCGCGGCGAATCTGTCCTGATCGGGGAATTTGCGGATCGATTCGACCAGGTATTGATAGCTGTCACGGTCATTGGCCACGATCTGCCCCATCACCGGGATGACGTTGAAGGAATACAGATCATAGGCCTTTTGCAGCAAGGCATTGGGGATCTGCGAAAACTCCAGCACCATCAACCGCCCGCCGGGGCGCAGCACACGATAGGCCTCACGCAGTGCATCGGGAATGCGGGTGACGTTCCGAATGCCGAAGCTGATTGTATAGATATCAAAGGAATTGTCGGCAAAAGGCAGCGCCATTGCGTCGCCCACCACCCAATCCAGACGGTCGGCCTGATGTTCCGCTTCGGCGCGTTTGCGGCCTTCGATCAACATCGATTCGGTCATGTCGCAGACCACGGCATTCGACCCCGGCGCGCGTTTCAGAAAGCGAAACGCCACATCCCCGGTGCCGCCCGCCACATCCAACAGGCGTTGACCGGCGCGCGGAGCCAGCCAATCCATCATGGCGTCTTTCCACAAGCGGTGCACCCCGCCCGACATCAGGTCATTCATGATGTCATAGCGACTGGCGACGCGGGTAAAGACGCCATGCACCATCCCGGCCTTGTCGCCCTCTGGCACGGTCTGAAAGCCGAAATGGGTGGTGTTGTCCTGATCTTCGGTCATTGTCTCTTGCCGTTCCTGACGCTTGCCACTCCTTATAGGGCCGAAGTCCGGCGCTGCAATGCGCCGCCTTGTCCCGCCCCATCTTGTCGCCAAAGGTCGCCATGCCCGAACTGCCCGAGGTTGAAACCGTCCGCCGTGGTCTTTTGCCGGTGATGGAAGGGCAGATGATCACGCAAGCGCTGGTCAATCGCCCCGATCTGCGCTGGCCCTTTCCGCCACGCATGGCCGAACGGCTGACCGGCGCGCAGGTGACAGCGCTGCGGCGGCGGTCGAAATATATCCTTGCGGACCTTTCCACCGCCGAGACCCTGCTGATCCATCTGGGCATGTCGGGGCGAATGCTGATCTCTGGCGCGATTGTCGGGGAATTTCATCATCCCCACCCCGCGCCGGAAAAGCATGACCATGTGATCTTGGATATGGAGGGCGGGGCGCGCGTGACCTTCAACGATGCCCGCCGCTTTGGCGCGATGGACCTTTTGGACACGGCGTCGGCGGATCATCACCCGCTGCTGGCAGACATCGGGCCGGAACCACTGGGGAACGGGTTTTCCGAAAGCTATCTGGTGGCGCGCCTGGCGGGGAAGAACACGCCGATCAAATCGGCGCTTCTGGATCAGCATCTGGTCGCGGGCTTGGGCAATATCTACGTTTGCGAGACGCTGTATCGTGCCCACCTTCACCCCGCGCGCAAGGCGGGTGATCTGACCCGCGCGCAGGTGGCGTCCTTGGTGCCGATCATCCGCGCCGTCTTGACCGAGGCGATTGAGGCTGGCGGGTCATCCTTGCGTGACTACAGGCAGGCGGATGGCGAGCTTGGGTATTTCCAGCACAGCTTTCAGGTCTATGGCCGCGAGGGCGAACCCTGCGCTACAGCGGGCTGCGGGTCGATCATCGAACGCATGGTGCAATCGGGGCGGTCGTCGTTTTTCTGCCCGACCTGCCAGCGCTGAGGCTGCGGCGCTATGCCAAGCGGCTTGATACCGGGCGGGTTGCTGTTAGGACTTGGTGCCAAATGCCAAGCAAGCGGAGCCGGTCATGGCCTATGAGACGCTGATCGTCGAGATCGAGGATACCACCGCCCTGATCCGGTTGAACCGGCCCGATGCGCTGAACGCCCTGAACACCAAGCTGATGCAGGAATTGTCGGCGGCGTTGACGGCGGCTGATGGCAATCAAAAGGTGCGCTGTATTGTGCTGACCGGATCGGAGAAGGCCTTTGCCGCCGGGGCCGATGTGCGCGAGATGGCCGACAAGACCTATGCCGAGGTGTTTTTTGACGATCTGTTTGGCCCGGAGGCCGAGGCGATCACCCGCGTCCGTAAGCCGATTATTGCCGCTGTGGCGGGCTATTGCCTTGGGGGCGGGTGCGAACTGGCGATGATGTGCGATTTCATCATCGCCGCCGATACCGCGAAATTCGGCCAGCCAGAGATCAATTTGGGCATCTGCGCCGGAATGGGCGGCACACAGCGACTGACCCGCGCGGTCGGCAAGGCCAAGGCGATGGACATGAACCTGACCGGCCGTTTCATGGATGCCGCCGAGGCAGAGCGTTGCGGTCTGGTCAGCCGCATTTTTCCCGCCGCGGACTTGCTGCCTGAGACGCTGAAAATCGCGGGCAAGATCGCCGAAAAATCCGCACTCGCGGTGCGGGCGGTGAAAGAATCGGTCAACCGCGCGCAGGAAACCACCCTGCGCGAAGGGCTGCTGTTTGAACGCCGGATGTTCCACGCCAGCTTCGCGACCGAGGATCAGAAAGAGGGCATGGCCGCCTTTGTCGAAAAGCGCGCGCCGCATTTCCGCGACCGCTGAAGGCGGCGTTCTGTTTTCCCTGTTCCCTTTCCCCAGCATTTGCACTAAGGGCTGCCGTCACATGCGCGTGGGCCCGCTTAGGCAAGAATCGAGTCCGTCCTTTCGGGGGCGGCGTCTTGGGGTCTTTGTGCAATTGAAACGCAACGAAGACCCAAGAAAGACCTGACCGATGGCGAATTCTGAACAGTCCAAAAAACGCGCCCGCCAGTCCGAGACGCGCTATGCCGTGAACAAGGCGCGCCGTTCGCGCGTCCGCACCTATCTGCGCAAGGTTGAAGAAGCGCTTGCCTCTGGCGATGCGGCTGCTGCCGAAGCAGCGCTGAAAAACGCCCAGCCAGAACTGATGCGCGGCGTGTCCAAGGGCATCATGCACAAGAACACCGCCTCGCGGAAAGTGTCTCGCCTTGCCTCGCGCGTGAAGACGCTGGCTGGCACCAAAGTCTGATCTAAACATTTGTATTGATTAACAAAGGGCGTGGCCGCGCGGCTGCGCCCTTTGTCATGTCTGCCAAGCCAATACAGACCACTGTTGCAAGTCGACACAGGGTACTGGGATTCGGGTAGGCGAAGGTATGTCAAGCGCGAAGATTGGTTGCGGTCGTCGCCTTCCGAGCGCTAGCGTCTTAGGGCGATTCACGACGTCTTGGGGGACATGACATAGGCCCGACGGGTTGGGACTGACTGGCGAAATGCTGCCAAGCCTTTGTATAGTCAGACCTTTTCCATTTTGGCTTAGACGAACTGTGCCATTTGCAAACTGCAGAGCACGGAACAGCCATTGATGTAACGAGCCGAATGGCCCGCGCTTTGGCTGATGTCTGGAATGGACTGGATCATCCCGCCCCGGCATGACGTGCCGGACGGGAAGACCGGTCTTTTCCGTCCGGGACGCCGCGACCCGCGGGGGTGGTGTGAGCGGTCGAAAAACAGCAGATGTCGCGGGCAGGGTGGCCCGCAAGGCATCCACGGACGGGTAAAGAAATGACGAATGACACTTGGGGATCGGTCCGTGAGGATTTGGTCAAACGCGTGGGACGCAATAACTATGTCACATGGATCGAACCCCTGAAACTTGCGGGACTGGTCGACGGCGTTGCCCGATTCGAGGTTCCGACGTCCTTTTTCGGGGATTGGGTGTCGCGCAATTTTGCCGACCATCTGCGTGCGCATATGAATGCCGCCGGAATGGGTGTGGAACGTGTTGAATTCGCCGTCATCCGTCCCGGTGCTGCACCGGCCACCCCTGCGGATGCCCCTGCCCCCCGTCGCTCCGCCCCGGCCAACCGCGCCACCCCGGTCCCGGCCCCGGCGCGAGCCCGAGCGCAGGACGCCGATGAGGTGCCCAGCGCCCCGCTGGATGCGCGCTTTACCTTTGATAACTTCGTGGTGGGTAAGCCGAACGAGCTGGCCCATGCCGCCGCGCGCCGGGTGGCCGAAGGCGGACCCGTCACCTTTAACCCGCTGTTCCTTTATGGCGGGGTGGGTTTGGGCAAGACCCACCTGATGCACGCCATCGCGCATGACTTGCAAAGCCGCCAAACGGGGCTGCGCGTGCTGTATCTTTCGGCGGAACAGTTCATGTATCGCTTCGTGCAGGCGCTGCGCGAACGTCAGATCATGGATTTCAAGGAACTCTTCCGGTCCGTTGATGTGCTGATGGTCGATGATGTACAGTTCATCGCGGGCAAAGACAGCACGCAGGAAGAATTCTTCCACACCTTCAACGCACTGGTTGACCAGAACAAGCAGATTGTCATCTCGGCTGACCGCGCGCCGGGTGAGATCAAGGACCTTGAGGACCGCATCAAATCCCGCCTGCAATGCGGGTTGGTTGTGGACCTGCACCCGACCGATTACGAATTGCGCTTGGGCATCCTGCAAACCAAGGCAGAGCATTATCGGGGCCAATACAAGGGCCTGCAGATTTCTGATGGCGTGCTGGAGTTTCTGGCCCATCGCATCACCACCAATGTCCGTGTGCTTGAGGGCGCTTTGACCCGTCTGTTCGCATTTGCAAGCCTTGTTGGCCGTGAGATCACGCTGGAACTGGCGCAGGATTGCCTTGCCGATATCTTGCGCGCTTCGGATCGCAAGCTGACAATCGAAGAAATTCAGCGCAAGGTGGCCGAGCATTACAACATCCGCCTGTCCGATATGATCGGCCCCAAGCGCCTGCGCACCATCGCGCGGCCGCGACAGATCGCCATGTATCTGGCCAAGCAATTGACGCCCCGGTCCTTGCCAGAAATCGGGCGCCGTTTTGGCGGGCGGGATCACACCACCATCATGCACGGTGTGCGGAAGGTCGAAGAGTTGATGACGATGGACAGCCAACTGTCCGACGACATCCAGCTTTTGCGCCGCCTTTTGCAAGGCTGAGCCAATGCGCTTCGGTGTGTTTGCCAGTGCCGTGCTAAGTGCCAGCCCTGCCTTTGGCAGCGTGGGCGCAGCCAGCGACGCAGCGGACATCACCAAGGGCTGCGATTGACGCGGTCTCTGCGGGGGTCTTGTGGCATTTGTCCCGCGCTTTGCGCACAGATGCGCCAAATCCCTTGTGAACGCCAATAAACCCGCTAATTTCAGCCTCCCCGGCCCCCGGGTTGGCCCAAGGGTCAGTGCAGAGGGGCGGGGCAAGAACGGATGGGGATGGTAGGATGAAACTCTCGATCGAACGCGGCACGCTCTTGAAGGCGCTGGCTCAGGCGCAATCCGTTGTAGAACGCCGTAACACCATTCCGATCCTCGCCAATGTGCTGATCGAGGCTGAGGGCGCGCAGGTCAGTTTCCGCGCCACCGATCTGGACATCGAAGTGCTGGATCGCGCCCCCGCCATGGTGGAACGCCCCGGCGCGACCACGGTTTCGGCGGTGATGCTGCATGAGATCGTGCGCAAACTGCCCGATGGCGCGCTGGTGAACCTGACGGAGGATGGTTCGAATGGTCGTCTGACCATCACGGCGGGACGCTCTACCTTCAGCCTTGCCACCTTGCCGCGCGAAGATTTCCCGGTGATGGCGACGTCGGAATACACCACCAATTTCAGCGCCAAGGCCCCCGACCTGCGCCGCCTGTTTGACAAGGCGAAATTCGCCATATCGACCGAAGAGACCCGTTATTACCTGAACGGCGTCTATATGCATGTCGCCACCGGTGAGTCAGGCCCCGTGCTGCGCTGCGTGGCCACCGATGGCCACCGTCTGGCGCGCATCGACATGCCCCTGCCCGACAGCGCGCAGGGGATGGCGGGCGTGATCGTGCCGCGCAAGACGGTGGGCGAATTGCGCAAGCTCTTGGACGATGATGACGCGACCATCGCGGTTTCGGTGTCGGAAACCAAGGTGCGCTTTGCAACGCCTGCAATCACGCTGACCTCAAAGGTCATCGACGGCACCTTCCCCGATTACACCCGTGTGATTCCCACCGGCAACACCCGCCGGCTTGAGGTGGATGCGTCGGAGTTCGCCAAGGCGGTGGACCGTGTCGCCACGGTGTCATCGGAACGCTCGCGCGCGGTGAAGCTGTCTTTGGATGAGGATCGCTTGATCCTGTCCGTCAACGCCCCCGACAGCGGTGCCGCCGAGGAAGAACTCGCTGTCGCCTATGGCGATGAACGGCTGGAGATTGGCTTTAACGCCAAATACCTGTTGGAAATCGCGTCCCAAGTGGACCGCGAGAACGCCGTATTCTTGTTCAACTCGTCGGGCGATCCCACGCTGATGCGCGAAGGCAATGACATGAGCGCGGTCTATGTCGTGATGCCGATGCGCGTCTGACAGGGCAGGGGGGCATTTGCCGGTTCAATTCCATCCAAAGCAGGGCAGTGTGGTGCTCGTGCGTTTCGATGGAGCATTCAAAGAGCCGGAGATGGTCAAGCCTCGGCCCTGCGTGGTCACTTCTTAAGCGATGAAGTCGCGACCCGGTCTGTGTACGGTCGTTCCGCTGAGTACGACTACCCCTTCACCCGTGATGCCTAATCATTGCGCGTTGGAACTTTCCCTGACGCTTCCCGAGCGTTGGAATGCCCCCTCATGTTGGGTCAAGGGCGATATGGTCTATGCGGTTGGCCTTCATCGGGTTGATCTGTTTCGGCTGGGAAAAGGTGCAGACGGACGACGCGTTTATCAAACGGAAACGCTTCCCTTGTCTGATTTGAAGCGCATACAGGCCTGCGTCCTTGAAGGACTGGGACTGCCGGGCTTGACGAAACATCTTTGAGAGAGCATCTAGGCACCGTGGCGGCTCTGGGCGACCATCCGTTTCAAGACCCTTCGGGGCCATCGGGCCCGCCAGCGACAGCAAGCTGTGGCCCGATGATCGTAAGCCCTGCGCCACGGGCGCGGGGCTTTCTTGTTTAGACTGGAGTCTTTGGCTAAGCCGATCACATGACGCTTGGCATTTCCACCCTCACCCTGTCCCATTTCCGCAGCCATCGCGCGGTGCGGATGGAGTTTGACGGGCGGCCTGTGGCGATTCACGGGCCAAATGGCGCTGGCAAGACCAATATCTTAGAGGCGGTGTCGCTGCTTTCGCCCGGTCGCGGCCTCAGGCGGGCGGGGGCCGAGGAATTGGCACGGCGGCCCGAGGCCTTGGGCTGGAAAATCCGGGCCGAGGTGCTCGGTCTGGACGCCCCGCATGAAGTAGAGACGGGGGCCGAAGGGGCGGCGGCCCGCACCGTGCGGATCGACGGCAAGCCCGCGCCGCAACTGGCCTTGGCGCGCCTGTTGCGGGTGCTGTGGCTGGTGCCCGCGATGGACCGGTTGTGGATCGAAGCGGCCGAGGGGCGGCGGCGCTTTCTGGACCGTCTGACGCTGAGTTTCGCCCCCGACCATGCCGAAGCAGTCTTGGCCTATGAAAAGGCGATGCGCGACCGCAACCGATTGTTGAAGGATCAGGTGAGCGATCCGCATTGGTACACAGCCCTTGAATCGCAGATGGCCGAAAGCGGGGCGATGATCACCGCCAACCGACAGGCAGCGCTGTCGCGACTGGCAGAGGCGCAAGAGGGGGCCGAGACGGCCTTTCCACGCGCCGACCTGTCGCTGACCGGGCCAGAGGGCGAAGCGATGCCGGAATTGCCCGATGACCTTGCCACCGCGCTGTCCCGAGGGCGACGGCGCGACATGGCGGCGGGGCGCACACTGACGGGCCCGCATCGCGCCGATCTGGCGGCGGTCTTTGCGGCCAAGGGCGTGGCGGCGGACCAATGTTCGACGGGAGAGCAGAAGGCGCTGCTGATCAGCCTGATCTTGGCCAATGCCCGCGCTTTGGCCGCCGATCTGGGCGCCGCGCCGATCCTCTTGTTGGATGAGGTGGCGGCGCATCTGGATCAATCCCGCCGTGCCGCGCTGTATGATGAGATTTGCGCCTTGGGCGCGCAGGCAATGATGACAGGAACCGAGCCGGGGTTGTTTGACAGTCTGGGCCAACGGGCGCAAACACTTTGCGTCGCCGATGTGGGCGGCGTTTCAACGGTGGTGATGGAATGACCCCTCAGCGTGTGACCTTGATTACCCTTGGCGCGTCCGACCTTTCTGCGGCACGGGCCTTTTACGCCCGACTTGGCTGGATTGAGCATGGCGAAAGCCAACCGGGCTGCGCCTTTTTTCAGATGCACGGGCAGGCGCTGGCGCTGTACGGACGCGATGCCCTTGCCGCGGATCAGGGCCGCGCTGGCGCGATCTTGGCAACCGGGGCGGTGACCTTGGGGCAGAACTTCGCGACAGAGGCCGAGGTGGACGCCGCCTTTGCCGCCGCGCTCTCCGCCGGTGCCACTGCGCTGAAGGCCCCGGAAAAGGTGTTCTGGGGCGGCTATTCCGGCTATTGGGCCGACTTGGACGGGCATGTCTGGGAGGTGGCGATGAATCCGTTCTGGCCGCTGAACGCCGACGGCTCCCTGACACTGCCGGGCGCTGAATGACGGTTTCGATCACCGAACTGCTGCTTTACGCAGGTGGCATGGCCGCGCTTTGGGCGGTGCCCGGTCCGGTCTGGGTGGCCTTGACCGCGCGGGCGCTGACGGGGGGCTTTGCGGCGGCCTGGCCACTGGCGGTGGGGGTGGCTTTAGGTGATCTCTTCTGGCCGCTTGCCGCGATCCTTGGGCTGACGTGGATTGAAAGCGTTTACGGCGATTTCCTTCTGGTCCTGCGCTACGTTGCGGCGCTGGTCTTTCTGGCGATGGGCGTGATGCTGATCCGCAAGCCGGTGACCACGCTGAACGCTGATAACCGCCTGACCAAGCCCGGGCTTTGGGCCGGGTTTTCGGTCGGGGTGGCGGCGGTGATCGGCAATCCCAAGGCGATCCTGTTTTACATGGGCGCGCTGCCGGGGTTCTTTGATCTGGCCCATGTCAACGCCGCCGATACCGTTGCGATCATCCTGATTTCGGCCGTTGTCCCGATGGCGGGCAATCTGGCGCTCGCCCTCATGTTGGACCGGGCACGACGGCTTTTGTCCAGCCCAGCAGCGCTGCGGCGGATGAACCTGGGCTCAGGGGTTTTGCTGATCCTTGTCGGGCTGGTGATTCCCTTCGTCTGACGCAATATATTGTGGTGGACCCGTGACAATCCCCGCGAGGGAAAGTATAAATCGCGGGCAATTGAAGGGGTCCCCGACGCATGGCTGAAGCCGCGAAGAACGCCGCCGAATACGGCGCCGATTCCATCAAAGTTCTCAAGGGATTAGAGGCGGTCCGCAAACGCCCCGGGATGTACATTGGCGACACCGATGACGGCTCGGGTCTGCACCATATGGTCTATGAGGTGGTGGACAACGGCATCGACGAAGCGCTGGCCGGTCACGCCACCGCTGTTTCCGTAAAAATCCATGCCGATTCATCGGTTTCGGTGCGCGACAACGGGCGCGGCATCCCGGTGGACATCCATCAGGAAGAGGGTGTTTCCGCCGCCGAAGTCATCATGACCCAGTTGCACGCGGGCGGAAAGTTCAACAACACGGACGAAAGCGGCAACGCCTACAAGGTGTCGGGCGGCTTGCACGGCGTGGGCGTCTCGGTCGTGAATGCGCTGTCGGAATGGCTGGAACTGACGGTCTGGCGCAACGATACCGAGTATCGCGCCCGGTTTGAGCATGGCGACTGCGTGGTGCATGTCTATCCGGTCGGCCCCGCGCCCGGCATGCGCGGCACTGAGGTGCGCTTTCTGGCCAGCGCCAAAAGCAACATCCCTGAGGGGACCTTCAGCAATCTTGAGTACAGCTTCAAGACGCTGGAAACCCGTCTGCGCGAATTGGCTTTTCTGAATTCCGGCGTGCGGATCATCATCGAGGATGAACGCCCCGCTGAGCCGGTAAAGACCGAGTTGTTCTATGAAGGCGGCGTCAAGGAATTCGTCAAATACCTCGACCGCTCCAAACAATCGGTGATGTCTGAGCCGATCTATATGGTCGGCGAAAAGAACGGCATAGGCGTCGAAGTGGCGATGTGGTGGAACGACAGCTACCATGAAAACGTGCTGCCCTTTACCAACAACATCCCGCAGCGCGATGGCGGCACCCACCTTGCGGGCTTTCGCGGCGCGCTGACACGGACGATCAATGCCTATGCCCAGACCTCAGGCATCGCGAAGAAGGAAAAGATCGACTTTACGGGCGACGATGCGCGTGAAGGTCTGACCTGTGTGCTTTCGGTCAAGGTGCCTGATCCGAAGTTTTCCAGCCAGACCAAGGATAAGCTGGTCTCCTCCGAGGTGCGGCCCGCGGTCGAAAACCTTGTGAATGAAAAGCTGGCGGAATGGTTTGAAGAAAACCCCGGCCCGGCGCGCATCATCGTCGGCAAGATCATTGAGGCCGCACTTGCGCGGGAAGCGGCGCGTAAGGCGCGCGAACTCACCCGGCGCAAGACGGCCCTGGATGTGGCCTCTCTGCCCGGAAAGCTGGCCGATTGTCAGGAACGCGATCCCGCGAAGTCTGAAATCTTCCTCGTCGAAGGGGACTCGGCCGGTGGGTCTGCCAAACAGGGGCGGTCACGCTCCAATCAGGCGGTGCTGCCGCTGAAGGGCAAGATCCTGAACGTGGAACGCGCGCGGTTTGACCGGATGCTGGGAAGTCAGGAAATCGGCACGCTGATCACCGCCTTGGGCACCGGCATCGGGCGCGACGAATTCGACATCAAGAAGTTGCGCTACCACAAGGTCGTCATCATGACCGACGCTGACGTGGACGGCGCGCATATCCGCACGCTGATCCTGACCTTCTTCTTCCGCCAAATGCCGGCGCTTATCGAAGGCGGGTATCTTTATATCGCGCAGCCGCCTTTGTACAAAGTCGCGCGCGGCAAATCTGAGGTTTACATCAAGGATCAGGCCGCGCTGGAGGATTACCTGATCGACATGGGCATCGAAGGTGCGATCCTTCGTCTGGGCAGCGGCGAAGAGCTGGCCGGGGCCGACCTGCGCCGCGTGATCGAAGGCGCGCGGCAGTTCCGCCGGATATTGGATGCCTTCCCGACCAATTACCCGCGCGGGATTCTGGAACAGGCCGCACTCGCCGGGGCCTTTGATGCGGGCCGGGCTGACGCCGATCTGCAAGCCGTGGCCGATACCGTGGCGCGGCGTCTGAACCTGATTGCGCCGGAATATGAAAAGGGCTGGGTCGGGCGTATCACGCAAGATCACGGCATCCGCCTTGCCCGCGTCCTGCGCGGGGTCGAAGAATTGCGCACGCTGGACGGGGCCGTTCTACGCTCGGGCGAGGCGCGGCGTTTGTCTGCGGCGTCGATGGAACACCGCGACATCTACCGCAATGAGGCGCGTCTCGTGCGCAAGGACCGCGAGCAGTTGGTTTACGGCCCCATCGACCTGCTGAAATCTATCCTGACCGAAGGCGAAAAGGGCCTGTCGCTGCAACGCTACAAGGGTCTGGGCGAGATGAACCCCGAACAGTTGTGGGAAACCACGCTGGACCCCGAAGCGCGCACCCTTTTGCAAGTCAAGATCGACGATGTGGCCGAGGCGGATGACATCTTCACCAAGCTGATGGGCGATGTGGTGGAACCCCGCCGCGAATTCATCCAGCAAAACGCGCTGAACGTCGAAAATCTGGACTTCTGACGCGGCAAGTCCTGTCTGATATACGGCCTGCCCCCGTGGCGGGCCGTTTCCTTTTGCGCCACCCGCGCTAGACTGCGCCACAGGGGAATGGGGGAAGATCATGATCGACATGCCGCAGGACGGGCTTTTCGTCGGGCGCATCTGGCGGGCGGGCATTGGCCCTTGCCTTGTCACGCTGCGCGACGGGATGGTGGTGGACATCACCAGCACCGCCGCCCCCACCATGCGCGACCTGCTGGAGATGGACGACATCCCCGCCTTCGTCACCGCGCAAGGTGGCACAACGGTCATGCCGCTGTCCGACCTTATGGCAGCGAGTATTGAGGCATCGGGCAATCAGACGCGCCTGCTGGCCCCCTGCGATCTGCAAGCGGTCAAGGCCTGTGGCGTGACCTTTGCCCGGTCCATGATCGAACGTGTGATCGAAGAACGCGCCGGCGGCGATCCGACGCGTGCCGATGCCATCCGCGCGCGGGTGCTATCGGTGATCGGCGACAGCCTGCGCAATCTGGTTCCCGGATCAGACCAGGCGGCCGAGGTAAAGCGCCTGTTGCAGGCCGAAAACCTGTGGTCGGCCTATCTTGAGGTCGGTATCGGCCCGGACGCCGAGGTGTTTACCAAATGCCCGCCGATGGCGGCCGTGGGTTGGGGTGCGACCGTGGGCCTGCATCCCATCAGCACCTGGAACAACCCCGAACCCGAAGTTGTGCTCGCCGTCGCCAGCACGGGGCGCATCGTCGGTGTCAGCCTTGGCAATGACGTCAACCTGCGCGACGTTGAGGGGCGGTCTGCCCTGCTCTTGGGCAAGGCCAAGGACAACAATGCCAGCGCCGCCATTGGCCCCTTCATCCGCCTGTTTGATGGCACGTTCGGGATGGGTCACGTCCGGCAGTTGGAACTGACCATGACGGTGGCGGGAACCGACGGTTTTGCCCTGACAGGCCGCTCATCCATGGCGGAAATCAGCCGCGATCCGGCGGACCTTGCCGCCCAGACCTGCGGGCGGCATCACCAGTATCCGGATGGATTCATGCTGTATTGTGGCACCATGTTTGCGCCGGTGCAGGACAGGGACGCACAGGGTCAGGGCTTTACCCACCATATCGGCGATGTGGTCCGCATTGGCACCCCGGCGCTGGGCACCTTGGAAAACACCGTCCGCCTGGCCACCCAAGCGCCGGAATGGACCTTTGGCACCGCCGCCTTGATGCGCAACCTGTCGGGGCGCGGCCTGCTTTAACCGCCCAGGCCGACCATGCCATTCACCCAAGACTCGCCGGTGCGGCTGTCCTTGCCTTTGGTTTGAACGCCCACCTCAAGGTCGGGGAAATAGACCCAACGCCCGGACCATGTGACCGGGCCGGAATAGAAGTTTCCGTTGACCCCTATCGCACGATAGCGGCACCCGTTGAGCGTGACGGTCTTTTCCGGGTCAAAGCTGTAGGCGACGGTGAAGGACCACGTTTTCTTCACCCCACCAAAATTGCCGCTGGCCACACCGGTTGTGGCGAAATTGCCGCCCGCCACCGGAACCGGACCGCTTTGGTCATAGACGGTCTCGATCTCCCACTGCGCGGCGGGAAAGGGCGTGCTGTTCGTTTCCGGATCGACCGACAGGTTTTGCTGTTCAAGGCGCGGATAGACACCGTAAAGCGTCCTCTGCCACCGCAACGGCTCACCCTCTGGGTCACGGTATTCGGCCTGAACGCCCGCTTCACTGCGCGACAATCGCCATTCGTCGCCAGCCTTCAGGAAAACGGTCACCTCAGTCTCGGAAAAGTCGTCCTTGGTCAGGCAGTCGGCAAAGGCCGGTTGCGCCAGACACAGGGCAAAAGCCGCAAATCGCAAAAACATAAAATCACCGAACGAGTCAATTTGTCTAACAAAGGTGGTGACCCCGGCGTGATTCGAACACGCGGCCTACGGTTTAGGAAACCGCCGCTCTATCCTGCTGAGCTACGGAGCCACTACGCTCTTCATGCCGTGAAAACTCTGCCGATTCAACGTCTGCCGATTGTCAGGCTGACAAAAAAGAAAAGGGGGAGTGAATTTTTGGCCCACCACTCCCCCTCCGGTCCGTCGCGTCTGGGTTGAGAGCTTGCAGGACGCGCAGGATATCGCCAGCACGATGGCTGTTAGCGGTAACATAGGCGATTCCTGCCCCTTGGACAAGGGCCTCTATTGGCGCTAACAGTGGCTGTGATGAAATTCACGCAGGACCCTTTCCTTGACCAAGTCCCCCGTCATTGACCCCCGCCGCACCCTGACCCTGCGCGATGTGTCGGAAGCGTCGGGTGTCAGCGAAATGACGGTCAGCCGGGTGTTGCGCAACCGGGGCGATGTATCGGATGCAACGCGTGAGCGGGTTTTGGAAGCGGCGCGCACCTTGGGCTATGTCCCCAACAAGATCGCCGGGGCCTTGGCGTCGCAGCGGGTCAATCTGGTGGGCGTGGTGATCCCGTCACTCTCCAACATGGTCTTCCCCGAGGTTATGACGGGAATTTCCGAAACGCTCGAAGACACTGGCCTGCAACCCGTGGTGGGGGTCACGCATTATTCGCCCGAACGCGAAGAGTCGGTGATCTATGAGATGCTGTCTTGGCGGCCGTCAGGGATGATCGTCGCAGGGCTGGAGCACACTGACGCCGCCCGTGCGATGCTGGCGCAGGCCGGGATTCCGATTGTCGAGGTGATGGATATCGACGGCGCGGCGGTCGACAGCGCCGTGGGCATCTCGCACTATCGTGCCGGACGCCAGATGGCTGACGCGATCTTGGCCGCGGGCTATCGCCGGATCGCGTTCCTTGGCACGATGATGCCCAACGACCACCGCGCGCGCAAACGTCTGCAAGGCTTTGAAGAGGTGCTGTCGCGCACCGGTCTGGCGCTGGCGGATCGTGAGTTTTACTCGGGCGGTTCTGCCCTGCTGAAGGGGCGCGAGATGACGGCAGCGGTTTTGAACCGCAGCCCGGATGTGGATTTCCTGTATTATTCCAACGATATGATCGGCGCAGGCGGGTTGTTGCACTGCTTGGATCGGGGTATCGACGTTCCGGGCAAAGTAGGCTTGGCGGGCTTTAACGGCGTCGAACTTTTGGACGGCCTGCCGCGCAAACTGGCTACGATGGATGCCTGCCGTCTGGAAATCGGTCGCCGCGCGGCAGAAATCATCGCCGCGAAACACCCCGATGGCATCATCGGCGGTGAGGTGATCGAACTTTTCCCCACCCTCCAACCCGGCGACACCATCCGCCGGGGCTGAGTCAAGGCGCGGGCGCTTGCAGCGAGGCAGGCGGTTGACCCAAACCGCCGCCCAATCCGCTGGGCTGGCCCAGACCACCGCCTAATCCGCCCAAAGGTTGCAGCGCAGGCATTTCCATCTTGATGGTGGTGGGATCAACCGGGGCATCTTTGTAATGCATGACCATCTGCGGGAAGGCGATCACCAGACCGACCATCACCACCTGAATCACCACAAAAGGCACAGCCCCCCAATAGATTTCACCCGTGGTGACGCCGTCGGTTTTCCTGCCCGTCACCTTGTCGAGATAGGGCGCTTTTGGTGCCACTGACCGCAGATAGAACAGCGCAAAGCCAAAGGGCGGGTGCATGAAACTGGTCTGCATGTTCACGCCAAGGATGATGCCCAGCCAGATCAGATCGATCCCCAACACCTCGGCCGCCGGCACCAGAAGCGGGACGATGATGAAGGCCAGTTCAAAGAAATCGAGGAAGAAGGCCAGCAGGAATACAAGGATCGAGATAAAGATCAGGAAACCCGTCTCGCCCCCCGGCAGGCTGGTCAACAGATGCTCAACCCAGACATGGCCGTTCACGCCATAGAAGGTCAGCGAAAACACCCGCGCGCCCAACAGGATGAACATCACGAAGGCCGACAGGCGCGTTGTCGATGTCAGCGCCTGCGAGATGACGCTCATGGTCAGCCGCCCCTTCATCGCGGCAAGGATCAGCGCGCCGACGGCCCCCATCGCGCCACCCTCAGTCGGGGTGGCGATGCCAAGGAAAATCGTCCCCAGAACAAGAAAGATCAGCGCCAAGGGCGGGATAAGCACGATGATCACCTGCTGCGCCAGCCGCGACATCAGGTTTGTTTTCAACGTCCTGTCCAGAACGGCGGCGATGTAGATCACCACCACCCCCACCGTTGCGCCCAAGATATCCGCATTCGCCCCTTGCGAGGCATAGAGCAACCGGTGCGCCACCAGTGTCGTCGCCACACAGACCAGCAAGGCCACGGCAAGTGAGGTAACGCCATGCCCCAAAGTCCGCGCCTCCAACGGCAAGGCGGGCATCGCATTGGGCCGCAGGATCGACATGGTGAAGATGTAGGCGCAATAAAGTCCCGTGAGAACGAGACCGGGGATCAGCGCGGCAGTGTACATGTCTCCCACCGAGCGGCCCAACTGATCGGCCAGCACGATCAGAACCAAGGACGGCGGGATGATCTGCGCAAGGGTGCCGCTGGCCGCAATGACGCCCGAAGCGATGCGGCGATCATACCCATAGCGCAGCATGATCGGCAGGCTGATCAGGCCCATGGCGATCACGCTTGCCGCCACCACGCCCGTGGTCGCCGCCAAAAGCGCGCCGACAAAGATCACCGCATAGGCAAGACCACCCCGGATCGGTCCGAACAACTGGCCAATCGTGTCGAGCAAATCCTCTGCCATTCCGGACCGTTCCAGCACGATCCCCATAAAGGTGAAGAAGGGGATGGCAAGTAACGTCTCATTCGACAACACCCCCCAGAACCGATTGGGCAGGGTGTTCAACAGCGGCCAATCCAGCGTGATGTTGCCACCTGACAGGGGGGCAAGTTCAACGCCGATGAAAAAGAACAACAGCCCATTCGCCGCCAGTGCAAAGGCCACCGGATAACCCAGCAACAAAAACACCACGAGGCTGGCAAACATGATCGGCGCCATGTTGATGGCAATGAATTCCATCATTTGGCGATCTCCTTGACCAGCGCTTCGCCTTCCTTTTCCGCCGCCTCATGCGCCGAAAGGAACGGGTTGGGGTCAGGGATCACCCCGCGCATCACCGCGATTTTCTTGATGATTTCGGACAGACCTTGCAGCGCCAGCAAAACGAAACCCACCAGAAGCAGTGCCTTGGCGGGCCAGATCACCAAACCGCCAGAGTTGGTCGACACCTCACCATTGGCAAAGGACTGCGCCACATAGGGCACCAGATACCAAAGCATCAGCAGGCTAAAGGGCATCAGGAACACCAGATGGCCAAACAGGTCGATCCAGTGCTGCACCCGACGCGAGAACAAGCCGTAAACGATGTCGATGCGGATGTGTTCGTTCTGCCTCAGTGTATAGGCCGCAGCCAGCAGAAAGGCCGCGCCAAAAAGATACCACTGCAACTCTAGCCAGGCATTGGAGGACACGGAAAACACCTTGCGCACGACGGCATTCCCGGCGCTGACCAAAACCGCAATCAAGATCAGCCACGCCACCGCGCGCCCGATGACCTCGGTACAGCGGTCGATCAGACCGGACAGCGACAGCAATCCTCGCATATTCCCCCCGGTGCGTCTTTGCAGAGACGGTTGATCCGCCGATGCCTTTTCACTCGGCAAAGGCTACGGCCCATCCGCCTTTCGCGTCAATCAAAAGGCGGGAAGCTGCAACGCAAAGTTGCGACACGGCAGCGCATATCGGGCCGCGACGGATCGTCCCGCGGGCCCTTCGCGCGCAACGAAGGGTTGCTTCGCCGGATCAAGGGTTTATCCTGAAACCATCCCCAAAGGACATTGCCATGACCGTTTCGCACAGCCCTGCCGCGCCGCAAGCTGTCCCCGACCTTGGCCTTTGGTTGACCGCGCTGACGCTGGCGGGTCTGGCCGTCGCGGCGGTGGATCACCTCTTGATGCCGCTGCCCTATGCGTTGGGTCAGGCGGGTCTGGTGCTGGCCTTTCTGGCCGGGGGCGTGCCCTGTGCCATCTCGGCCCTGCGGGAATTGTGGCGCGACCATGTGCTGGACATTGACCTGTTGATGGTTGTCGCCGCCTGTGCTGCCGCTTGGGTGGGGGCGGCGCTTGAGGGTGCGGTGCTTTTGGGTCTGTTCAGCCTGTCCTCTACGCTGGAAGAGCGCGCCCTCGGCCGCGCCCGTCGCGCGGTTGAGGCTTTGATGGCCCTGCGCCCTGACAGTACCCTGCGCCGCAATGCGGACGGCACGGTGTCAGAAGTTCCGGTTGATCGCCTGATGCCCGGCGACATGGTGATCCTGCGCCCCGGCGCGCGGGTACCGGTTGATGGCCGTCTGGCCGAAGGTTCGGGGGCACTGGACGAATCCACCATCACCGGAGAATCCGTGCCGGTAAGGAAATCCCCCGGCGCGGCGCTGCATGAGGCGACGGTGAACCTGCACGCGGTTTTGGTGATGCAGGTGACAAAGACTGTTGGCGAAAGCACCGTCGCGCGCATGATCGCGCTGGTAACTGAGGCGCAGGCGATGAAGGCCCCGTCCGAGCGGTTCTCGGACTGGTTCGGACAGCGTTACACGGTGGCGGTGCTGCTGGGGTCGATCATTGCCTTTGTCGTGCTGTTGCAACTGGGGTGGTCGCAGGAAGATGCGATGTATCGCGCAGCGACCTTGCTGGTCGCGGCCAGTCCTTGTGCTGTGGTGATCTCTGTCCCTGCCGCCATCCTGTCGGCCTTGTCGGCAGCAGCGCGGGGTGGCGTGCTGTTCAAGGGCGGTGCCGCGCTGGAACGGTTGGCAGCGGTCCGCATCTTCGCCTTTGACAAGACCGGCACCCTGACCAATGGCCGGGCCGAGGTCACGCGCGTCGTGACACCGGGGGATGAGGCCGCGTTCCTGTCCCTGCTTGGCGGGCTAGAGGCGCATTCCGAACACCACATCGCCACCGCCATCGCGGCGGAACTGTCGCGGCGCGGCTTGACCGCCCTGCCTGTGGCAGATGTGGCGACAATCCCAAGCGAAGGCATCACGGGCGAGGACACCCAAGGCCATGTCTGGGCAGGCAATCCGCGAATGGCAGCGCGGATGGGGGCGGATTTGTCGGACCCGCTTTATGCTGGAGTGCAGGATGGGGCGGAAACCGTGATCTGGTTGGGCCGGGGCGCGCAGATCCTGGGCGCGGTCACCGTCGCCGATCAACCGCGCGAAACCTCGCGCGCAGGGATCGCGGCGCTGCGTCAAGGTGGCGTCGCGCAGGTGGTGATGATGACCGGGGACCGCCGCGCCGTGGCGGAACGCATCGGCGCGGCACTGGGTCTTTCCCCGCAGGACATCCATGCCGATATGCTGCCCGAAGACAAGGTGCGCCTGTTGGACCGTTTGGCCAGTCAGGCCCCGGTGGCCTATGTCGGCGACGGGGTGAACGATGCCGCCGCACTGGCGCGGGCGGATGTCGGCATTGCGATGGGTGCTGCGGGCAGTGAGGTCGCTTTGCAAGCGGCAGAGGTGGCGCTCTTGTCCGACAACATGTCCCGCCTTGCCGCTGCACAGCGCCTGTCGCGGCGCACCGCCGTGATCATCCGGCAAAACCTGATCTTTGCGCTTGGTGCGATGGTGGTCTTGGTGACCGGCGGGCTGTTTTTTGAACTGCCCTTGCCGCTGGCCGTCTTGGGGCATGAGGGCGGGACGGTCCTGGTCGTTCTGAACGGTCTCCGCCTGTTGGTCGATCCGATCCGCCACCCTACTTAGCCAAGTCCGCTTGACCACCCGCGCTGCGCGCTTTCACAGTGGCGCGGGGGGTGTGCATGGACTTTTCTGATCAGATCATGACGGGCGAAAAAGCGGTGGCCGAAGGCCGCGCCGATGCCGCGATAGCGGTGGCCGAAGCGCTTTATGCGGCGGGCTGCACCGAGGTGTCGGTCTTCACCTTCCACGCCCGTGCTCTGGACCTTTTGACCCGTCCGCTGGCTGCGCTGGCCGTGTTGGGGGACGGTCTGGCCACACATCCCCAATCCGGCCGTTTGCGGGTCGAACGCGGCAAAATCCTTCTCCGCCAAGGCGAAGCAACACAGGCCGAAGCGGCGTTTGACGATGCCCTGACCGTTGATCCCCGGCAGATGGAGGCGGTAAAGGGCATCCTCTTGGTGCGCCCCATGCCCTTGGACGATCCCCGTCTTGCGCTGGTGACAGCCGCCGCCGCCGAGACGGACCGCCCTGCAAGCAAACGTGCGAAGGCCTTCTATATCCTTGGGCAAATCTGGCTCGAGGCGGGTTTGCCCGATCAGGCCATGGACCATTACCACCGCGCCAATGCGTTGATGGCGGCTGGCCATGATCCCGCCGCGCTGGAATACCGCTTTGCCAGCGGGGCTTTTGACATAACCCGCGCCGTGCTGGCCGATCATGCTCGCCGCGTGGCACTGACCCCGCGTTGCCCTGCCGTTCTGATTGCGGGCTTGCCCCGGTCCGGAAAAACGCTAGCCGAGAAGCTGTTGAACCGCAGTGGCGGGGTGCATGCGGGTGGGGAACTTGCCCTGCTGAGCCGTTATTCGCGTGAGTTGGATTGGTCGCAGGGTGGCGTGGCAGTGGTGGCGGGGTTGTCCGGGTTGACGCAATCCCCCCTCGCCCGTCGCTATACGGCGACGGCAGAGGGGCGGCGCTTTGTCACCGACACTTCGCCGCCCACGTTGTTTCGATTGGGGGTGATGGCGGCGCTGCACCCGGATGTGCCCATCGTGCTGTGCCACCGTGATCCGCTGGACCTTGCGGCCGCGATGTATGTCAAGCAATTCCGGCGCGGCAATCTCTTCACCACGCGGTTGGACACCCTTGGACGGGCCATCGCGCGCGCCGAGCGGATGATGGCGCATTGGCTGGAGGTGCTGCCCAACCCCGTGCTGCATCTGGCCTATGAAGAGACCGCCCGCCGCCCCGACGCCACCGCAGGCCGTCTGGCTGCGCTGGTCGGTCTGCCGCCGCCACCGCCGGCCAAAGCACCCGCCCCCAAGCGTCTGCATCCCGCCCGCGCCAGCGATGGGCCCCCCGGCCCTGCGCTGATCGGTTTTGCCCGGCCTTTGGCCCGACATTTTGGCTTGGCCATGGCCGCTTATCACGCCGAACGAGAGCGTCTTTCGCGTACACGCCCACGCTGATTCGCTGCAAGGTTGTGCGATTTGCGTAACTTTGCCTATAAATCTGGGCAAAACACCTCGGCTTCCGGTGCAAATGGTCAGGTTTGTCTTGACGGATCGAAACGAGCGTCTATGTGCTGAATGAACGTTCATTCTCGCACCTCCCCTTGTCCCGGATCCTTCATGACCGCGCCTGCCGCACTTTCCCATGCTTCTGACACCCGCAGTGTCGAAATCCTTGACCGCGTGCGCCTTGCGTTTGCGGAAAAGGGGTTTGACGGCGCATCGATGCAGGACCTTGCCCGCGCGGCGGGGATGAGTGTCGGCAACTTCTACCGCTATTTCCCCAGCAAAGCCGCTATTGTCGAAGGTTTGATCCACCGCGATTTGGCGGAGATCGAAGCCACCTTTGCCGCTGTGATGGGCTCGCCCGATCCACTGGCCGCGCTGCGGGCCATCCTTGCGGAACGGGTGAACGAAGATTGCGCGGCCGATGGGCAAATCTGGGCCGAAATCACCGCTGCGGCGCTGCGGAAACCCGAAATCGGGGCCGTCGCGCAAAAGATGGAAGATGAAATCGCGGGCTATATGATGGCCGTCTTTGCCCGCATCACCGGCCTGACTGTGGCCGAGGCCCATAGCCGCTTTCGCGCGCAGGCGACCTTGATCGTCATGTTGGTCAAGGCCGCCGCGATGCAACCCGCCCAAGAACCAGAGACGCGCGGTAATCTGTCCGCGCTTATCCTTCGTACAATAGACCGAACGCTTGGCGAAGTCGTCGCAAGCGCCCTGAAAGGCTGAACACACATCATGCGTTTTCCTCTGTTTGCTCCCGCGCTGTTCGCGGCCTTCGCCTTTCCGGTCTTGCCGGTTCATGCCGAAGGCGCGACCGAAGCCGCTGTACCGGCGGTGACGGAAACCTTGCCTGCGATTTCGGTCTCAACGGTTGAAACGCGGCTGCTGCGAGACCGTGTCATCGCCTCTGGTCTGGTCTCGCCGGTGGAGCGTATCCTTGTCGCCCCCTTGATCGAAGGCCAACCCATCGAGTCGCTTGAGGCGGATGTGGGCGATTTCGTGAAAGCCGGTCAAGTTCTGGCCCGTCTGTCGCGCACCACGCTGGAATTGCAGAAAACCCAAGTTGCGGCGTCGCGCGCCTCGGCACGGGCGACAATCGCCCAGATCGAAGCGCAACTGATCGAAGCCCGCTCCAGCGCGGATGAGGCTGCACGCGTCTCAACCCGCACCGCCGCGCTGCAAAAGCAGGGCAGCGCGTCGAAGGCAGCCTCTGATACGGCCAATGCCAATGCCATCGCCGCCTCTGCCCGTGTGACCGCCGCGACGCAGACGCTGGAAGCCGCCCGCGCGCAATTGGAATTGGCCGAAGCGCAGATGGCCAACATTGATCTGCAAGTCGAGCGCGCCGATGTGAAAGCCCCGGTGGCCGGAGAGATCATCGCGCGGAACGCGGTCATCGGTGCTGTCGCCACGGCCCAAGGTGAACCGATGTTTCAGATGATCAAGGATGGCGCGCTAGAGTTGACGGTCGAATTGGCCGAGGTTGACCTGCCTCGCCTTGCCGCAGGTCAGACCGTAAGCATGCGCTCGGTCGGGTTGACAGAGCCTCTGACCGGCGCCGTTCGGTTGGTGGAACCTACCATCGACACCGCCACCCGCCTTGGCCGCGCCCGGATCAGCATTGATGGCGACGATGCCGTGCGGTCTGGCATGTTCATGGATGCCGAGATCCTGATTGCCGAACGCGATGCGCTGGCGGTTCCTGTCACCGCCATTGGCAGATCTGCCGAAGGCAGCACAGTGATGAAGGTCTCGGATGGCGTGGTCAGCCGTGTTTCGGTCAAGACCGGCATCCGCGATGGCGGCTGGATTGAGGTGCTGGAGGGCATCAGCCCCGGCGACACCATCGTTGCAAAGGCGGGGGCCTTTGTCCGTGACGGCGACCGGATCAACCCGGTCCCCTTTGAACCCGCCGTGAACTGAGGGGCAGCGCCATGAACTTTTCCGCCTGGTCAATCCGAAACCCCGTAGCACCCCTTCTGACGTTCTTCTTGTTGATGATTGTCGGCTGGAACAGCTTTAACTCGCTGCCCATTACACGATTCCCAAACATCGATGTGCCTTTGGTCGCTGTGACCGTGGCGCAATCCGGGGCCGCGCCTGCGGAGATGGAAACGCAAATCACCAAGGAAATCGAAGATGCCGTTGCGGGCATCACGGGGGTGAAGAACGTTATCTCCACGGTCAATGACGGCGTTTCAACAACCGCTGTGGAATTCCGCATGGAAATCCCCACGGAAAAGGCCGTGCAAGACACCAAAGACGCCATAGATCGCATTCGGGGCAATTTGCCGGGGTCGATTGAGGCGCCCGTGGTCAGCCGGATCGACGTTGAAGGTCAGGCAATCATGACCTTTGCCGTGGCAAACCAGAACCAGACCATCGAAGAGCTTTCCTGGTTCGTCGACAATACCGTGACTCGCGCGTTGCAGGGGCGTCCTGGCGTGGGCCGGGTGGATCGTTATGGCGGGGCCGAACGCGAAATTCGGGTGGAGTTGGATCCGGTCAAACTGGACAGCTACGGAATCACCGCCAGCGCGGTGAACCAGCAGTTGCGCTCCACCAACGCCAACCTCGGCTCTGGCCGGTCAGAAATCGGCGATGGCGAACAGGCGATCCGCACGCTGGGTGACGCAGCCACGGTGGAACGTCTGGCCGCGACCACCATCGCCTTGCCCTCGGGCCGGCATGTGCGCCTGTCCGATCTGGGCGAGGTGGTGGATACCTACGAAGAACTGCGCTCTTTCGTGCGGTTGGACGGCAACCCGGTGGTGACCTTTGCCGTGTTCCGCGCCAAGGGCGCATCCGAAGTGTCGGTCGCCGAAACCGTCAACACCGTGCTGGATGGCTTGCGCACCGAGCATCCCGACACGACCATCACCATTGTTGATGAAACCGTGTTCTACACCTATGGCAACTACGAATCCGCGCTGCACACGCTGATCGAAGGGTCGATTCTTGCCATCCTTGTGGTGCTGGCCTTCCTGCGGAACTGGCGTGCGACGCTGATTGCCGCTGTCGCCCTGCCCCTGTCGGCGGTGCCCACCTTCTTTGTCATGGACCTCTTGGGTTTTTCGCTGAACCTCGTCAGCTTCCTTGCCATCACGCTGGCCACCGGCATCCTTGTCGATGACGCGATCGTTGAGATTGAAAACATAGCCAGACACATCAGGATGGGGAAAACTCCCTATCGCGCGGCGATTGAGGCCGCGGATGAAATCGGTCTGGCCGTTATCGCCACCACCTTCACCATCGTCGCGGTTTTCGTGCCTGTGTCGTTCATGGCCGGGATACCAGGGCAATATTTCCGGCAGTTTGGCCTGACTGTCGCCATTTCGGTGCTGTTCTCGCTTTTGGTCGCGCGTCTGATCACACCGATGATGGCCGCCTATCTGATGCGGTCCAAGGATGCCGACGAACAACATGCCGAAGACGGCTTCATCATGCGCGGCTATCTGAAAATCGTCGCCATCTCGACCTCGGGCCGTTTCCTGCGTTTCATCCCGGCGCGCTATGTGACTTTGGTTCTGGCCTTTGTCGTCTTGGCTGTGTCGATGCACTTCATGCTCAAGGTCCCGGGCAGCTTCCTGCCACCCGAAGACGTCAGCCGCATCTCTGCCTCGGTCGAATTGCCGCCGGGAACCACCCTGGCAGAAACCGAAGTGGCGACGGATCTCATCCATGAGACGATCAAGGATATCCCGGGCATTGACCGCATCATGGTCGTTGGCGGCACCTCGCCCACCGGCGATCTCGACGTCCGTCGCGCGTCCGTGGTGGTGGTTCTGGATCGTTTGGACCATTCGCTGCTGTTGAAGCTGTCAGATATCGTCAACAAGGTGCCCGTGCTGGGCGACCTGATTCCCGATATAGAAAACAAAGGCCGTCTGATCCCGCAAAACATCATCGAAGCGCAGATTTTCGACCGGCTCCAGAAACTTCCCGATATGCGGGCGTTCAAACTGAATGACCGCGGTGAACGGGACCTGTCCTATTCAATCCTCGCCGACAATGAGGCGGATTTGAACGCGGCTGTGGCGCTTTTGGAGGCTGCTTTGGTCAAGGTGCCGGAACTGGCCAACGTGGCGTCAGAGGGTGCCTTGCCGCGCCCGGAAATCCAGATCAGCCCAAGGGTGGCCGAGGCTGCGCGTCTGGGCATCACCACAGCGCAGATCGCCGAAACCGTGCGTGTTGCCACCATCGGAGATTTCGATGCGGCCTTGGCGAAACTTTCCATCGACAATCGCCTGATCCCGATCCGCGTGCGCCTGAATGATGCCAGCCGCGAAGACCTGTCGCGAATCGCGGCGCTTAAGGTGATGACAGCCACGGGCGCTTCGGTGCCGCTGTCCGCTGTGGCGGACATTCGCATCGGCGAAGGCCCATCGGTGGTGGAACGCCTGAACCGCGAACGCCGCGCCAGCATCGGCGCGAACTTGCCCGTGGGCGTGGCGCTTGGGACGGCATCCGCCGCCTTTGACAAGGTGGTGGCCGAAACCCCATTGCCCGGCACCGCGCGCGTGGAACAATCCGGCGATGCCGAAGTTCAGGCCGAACTCTTCAGCAGCTTTGGCAATGCCATGATCCTTGGTCTGCTTTTGGTGCTGACCGTGCTGATTCTGCTCTTCAAGTCGGTGATCCAGCCCTTCACCATCCTGTTTTCGTTGCCGCTGGCCATCGGTGGCGTGGCGGCGGCGCTGATCTTGACCAATTCGGCGCTGTCCATGCCGGTGCTGATCGGGATTTTGATGCTGATGGGGATCGTGACCAAGAACGCTATCCTGCTGATCGATTTCGCCATCGAAATGCGCAATCGCGGCATGGACCGCTTCATGGCGGTGATCGAGGCCGGGCACAAGCGCGCACGTCCCATCGTCATGACCTCGATCGCCATGTCGGCGGGGATGCTGCCCTCAGCGCTGGGTGTGGGTGAAGGCGGGTCGTTCCGCGCGCCGATGGCCACGGCGGTGATCGGCGGGATCATCGTCTCGACCGTGCTGTCACTGGTGGTGGTCCCGGCCTTCTTTTTGATCATGGATGACCTGTCGCGCCTGATGTCATTCTTGTTCAGCAAGATCATCGGCCCGAAAGAGGAAGAACCCGAGGCGCCCCCGGCGCATGTTCTGGCCGAACGAATCGCAGCGCTTGAGGCTGCGCAGGACAGCCGAGCGCCTATCGCTCTGGCCAAAATCGCCCCTTTGCAGGCGGCGGAATAGGTCAGACCAACTTTAGCAGCAAGGCCAAAAGCTGCGCCCGTTCGGGCGCGGTCAACGGGACGAGCGTTTCGGCACTGACCTTCAGCGCCGTCGCCACCCCTTCGGCAAACAACGCCGCCCCCGCCCCGGTCAGGGAAACGGTAAGGCGGCGTTTGTCATTGGGATCGGCGGCGGTTTCCACCAAACCCTGCCGTGCCAGCCGGTCCACAACGCCCTTGATCGTGGCGGCATCCATCGCCGTCATCCGTCCCAGATGATTCTGCGATAGCGGCCCCAGTTCGGACAGGCGCGCCAGCACCGCCCATTGCACCGAGGTCACCTGCGGCAGACGTTCGGTGAAGATCGCAAGATGCCGCTGGGTCACGCGCCGCAGCACATAACCGATCTGGTCGTCCAGCACATATTCCGGGCGCTCTGTCATGGCTTGAAATAGACCGCGACCGATTGCCGCGCAAGAATGTTGACAGATGCTCCGCCTGTCCGCAATCTCATGTGCATACAAACGATATGGGTCGCCCAATGCTGTTTGCCCGCCCCGACACCCTGACACAGGCGATTGCGCTTCGGGCGCAGGGGATGCGGGTTTTGTCGGGTGGGACAGACCTCTATCCCGGAGCATCGGCAGAACTTTCGGGCGATGTCCTGGACCTGACCGCCATCCCCGCCCTGCGCGATATGACCCAAGGTCCGGATGGCTTGCGAATCGGGGCGTGCACGACTTGGAGCGATTTGGTGGAGGCAGATTTGCCCCCCGCCTTGACCGCCCTGCAACAGGCGGCGCTTCAGGTCGGGGGGCGGCAAGTGCAAAACGCCGGGACCATCGGCGGCAACCTCTGCAACGCCTCTCCGGCCGCAGATGGCGTGCCGCCGCTTCTGGTGCTGGATGCGGTGGTGGAATTGACAGGACCGACCGGTGCACGGTCCCTGCCGCTGGATCAGTTTATCATCGGCCCCCGCCGCACGGCACTGGCGCAGGGCGAAATCCTGACTGCCATCACGCTGCCGCACAGCGCCCTGACCGGACGATCCGCCTTTGTCAAACTGGGCGCGCGGGCGCATCTGGTGATCTCAATCGCCATGGTCGCGGTGCGGATTTCGCTGGAAAAGGGTCACATTTCCCACTGCGCGCTGGCGGTTGGCTCTTGCGGTCCCGTCGCCTGCCGCCTGCCAAGGCTAGAGGCCGCGATCCTTGGTCTGACGCTGTCTCAGGCGCTGGAACAGATCACCCCTACGGCGCTCGATGCCCTGTCACCCATCGACGATATTCGCGCCACTGCCGCCTATCGGAGGGAAGCCGCCGCCGAACTCCTCCGCCGCGCAGTGACGGAGGCCGCATGATCACCTTCACCCTCAACGGCCAACCCGTCACCACCGACAGCGCCCCAACCCGCCGCCTGTCCGAGGTGCTGCGTGAGGATTTGGGGCTGAAAGGCACCAAAGTTGGCTGCGACGCGGGCGATTGCGGCTCTTGCACCGTGCTGGTGGATGGCCGCGCGCTGTGCGCTTGCTTGACCCCCGCCGCACGGATTGCGGGCGCGCATGTCGAAACGGTGGAGCGCGAGACCCCCGAACTCACCCGCCTGCGCACTGCCTTTCTGCGCCACGGCGCGGCGCAATGCGGCATCTGCACGCCGGGAATGCTGATGGCCGCCGTTGATCTGTTGCGCCGCAATCCCACACCCAGCGAAGCTGAAGCATCCGAGGCCTTGGGCGGCGTGCTCTGCCGTTGCACCGGTTATCGCAAGATCATCGCCGCCGTTTGTGACACGACCGATAGCGCCGCGATCACCACCGGCGGCGTTGGCACGGCGCTTCAACGGATTGACGGCGCGGCCAAAGTGGCGGGCGATCTTTTCGGGGCCGATGTGGTGCCTGACGGAGCTTTGACGCTGAAAGCGATCCGCTCTCCCCACCATCACGCGGCCTTCACCTTCGGCGATCTGACCGCCTATGCCCAACGTCCCGGCGTGGCGGGCGTCTTTACCGCCGCCGATATCCCCGGCCTGAATCGCTTTGGCGTCATCCCGCCTTTCGCCGACCAACCCGCCATCGCCCCCAGCCCCGCGCGGTTTCGCGGTGAATGCGTGGCCTTGGTGGCGTTTGAGCCGGGGGTGACCCCTGATCTGTCCGACTTTCCGATCCACTGGCAAGAACGCCCCGCCCAGATGATCCCGGCCGAGGCCGAGACCTCATCCCATCTGATCCACGACAACCGCCCCGGCAACCGTCTGACCGAAGGCCGCGTGGTCAAGGGCGATGCTGCCGCCGCCCTCGCCACCTCTGCCCATATCGTCGAAGGCGAGATCACCACTGCCTTCGTCGAACACGCCTATATCGAACCTGAGGCTGGATCCGCGTGGATGGAGGGCGATGTCCTCAACATCCGCGCCTGCACCCAAGCCCCCGTCATGGACCGCGATGACACCGCCACCATCCTGGCCCTGCCCCATGACCGCGTCCGCATCCGGCCCAGCGCTGTGGGTGGCGGTTTCGGGTCAAAGCTGGATGTCAGCCTGCAACCGCTGCTCGGGCTTGTGGCGCTGAAAACCGGACGGCCCGTGCGGATGACCTACACACGGCAAGAAAGCATGGCCTCCACCACCAAACGCCACCCGGCCGAGATTCGGGGCCGCATCGGCTGCGACGCCACAGGCCGGATCACCGCCGTCGCCTTCGAAGGCCGCTTCGACACTGGCGCCTATGCCTCTTGGGGCCCCACCGTGGCAAACCGCGTCCCGGTCCATGCCTCTGGCCCCTACCTGACACCGCATGTCCACGCCCGCGCCCGCGCGATCCACACCAACGGCCCCGTCTCGGGGGCCTTCCGGGGCTTCGGCGTGCCACAGGCCGCCATTTGGCAAGAAACCCTCTTTGACCAACTCGCCGACAAAGCCGGGATCGACCGGCTGGAGTTCCGCATCCTCAATGCCCTGACCGATGGCGATCTGTCCGCCACCGGCCAAGTGATGCAGGCCACCGGCATCCGCGAATGTCTTGAAGCGCTCCGCCCCCATTGGTACCGCGCCTTGGCCGAGGCACAGGGCAAACCCGGACGCGGCGTCGGCCTTGCCTCATGCTGGTATGGCTGCGGCAACACGTCTTTGCCCAACCCTTCCACCATCCGCATTGGCATCACACCCAGTGGCCAGATCGTCCTGCACCAAGGCGCCACCGACATCGGCCAGGGATCGAACACCGTCATCCCCCAGATCGCCGCGCAAGCCTTGGGTCTGCCCGTCGAACTGTTCCACCTGATCGGCCCGGATACCTTCCTGACCCCGGATGCCGGCAAAACCTCGGCCAGCCGACAAACCTATGTCTCCGGCCGCGCCGCCCATGACACTGCCCGCGCGCTGCGGTCACAGATATTGCGGCTGGCCAATGCCTCGGACGCCGCCACCTTGTCACTGGCCAATGGCACCTTAACCGTCACCGAAGGCACCACCCGCCGCGACATCGCTCTCGCGTCCCAGCCCATCGGCGAAGATGGCTATGTCCTGCTCGCCGAAGAAACCTATGACCCGCCCACCGCGCCTTTGGATGCCAATGGCCAAGGCAAACCCTACGCCGTCTACGGCTATGGTGCGCAACTGGTCGAACTCCATGTTGACCGCGCCCTCGGCACCGTCAAACTGCTGAAGATCACCGCCGCTCATGATGTGGGTCGCGCCATCAACCCCCAACTCGCCGAAGGCCAGATCGAAGGCGGCATCGCCCAAGGCATCGGCCTTGCCTTGATGGAGGAATACCTCCCCGGCCGGACCGAAAACCTGCACGACTACCTGATCCCTACCACAGGCGACGTCCCGCCCATCCAGTCAATCCTTTTGGAAATCCCCGATCCCGAAGGCCCCTTCGGCGCAAAGGGCTTGGGCGAACATGTCCTGATCCCCACCGCCCCCGCCATCCTCAACGCCATCCGCCACGCCACCGGGGCCAAGATCACCCGCCTGCCCGCCCTGCCCCACCGCATCCGCGCCGCGATCCTAGGGGCAAAGCCATGACCCCGCATTCATTGTCCTCAGATATCCTTGGGCGGTCTGGAGGGCAGACAGCCCTCCGGGGCCAGACACAGAGACGGACAGATCAAGGCGGCAACCATCCCCCTATCCCCTTAGGGGTGAGGTGGCATCGATGACCGCACAAGAGAAAATCCGCTGCGATGCCTGCCCGGTGATGTGTTACATCGCCCCCGGCCAGACCGGGGCTTGCGACCGTTATGCCAATGACGCAGGGCGGATTGTGCGCACCGATCCGGTGCTGATGCTGAGCCATGCGCTGCGAGGCAGCGAAAAGATCATCCCCTTTGCCGCCGCCGAATGGCAGGATGGCCTTGTGCCGGTGGACACCGTGGTGACTGGCATCGGGTCCGGCACGACCTATCCCGATTACAAGCCCGCACCCTTTATCGTGTCCTCGCAGATCGACGGCGCGGAGTTGGTCACCGTGGTGACCGAGGCGATCTTTTCCTATTGCGGCGTCAAGGTGAAGATCGACACCGACCGTCACCTTGGCCCCGAAGGCGCCGTGATCCGCGTCGATGGCGAGCCCGTTGGCCATGTCACCACCGCCGAATATGGCAGTCAGATGCTCTCGCTTGGCGGCGTGCATCACCTGACCGGAGGCAGCAAGGGCGAAGGTCGCATCACCTGCGCCGCGATGCTGGCGCTGTGCAATCGTGACGCCGTGACGCTGACCATCGACGGCGGCTCAACCGTCACCGTGCAGGCTGGCCAGCCGCCCATCGTGGACGGCACCCCGGAACGGCGCATGCGCGTCGGCTGCGGCTCGGCGACCATTGGCATGTTCGCCAGCCAATGGCAGGGCTTGGTCGATGAGGTGGTGGTTGTCGATGACCACATCACCGGCGTCGTCAGCGAACATCAGGCAGGAAAGGTGATCGGCTGGCCCGCGACAGGCATCCGCATCAAGGGCCACCGCTCTACCCCTGGCCGCTACTTCCGCGTGTCTGATCCCGGCTTGGGATGGGGCGGCACGAAGCTGATAGACCCGTTGGACATCCTCGGCCCGTGGAACGCGGCCAAAGGCGCGCGGCCCGGATTGCGGCTGTTGATGGTGTCAACGACGGGCGAGGAATACGGCTACTACATCCTCGATGCGTCTCTAATCCCGCAAAAGCACCCGTTGCCGCCGGAACTGGAACCCTCCGTCAAATTGATTGATGAAAACTGCGAACCCTCGCTTTGCACCGTCCTGTTCATGGGCGGCGCGGGGGGCAGTCTGAGGGCGGGGGTGACGAAAAATCCGGTACGGCTAACTCGGTCCGTGCAGGCGCGTGAGACTCGGCTGACCTGCGGCGGGGCCGAATGCTATGTCTGGCCCGGGGGTGGGATCACCTTCATGGTCGATGTGCTGGACCTGCCGCCCGGCAGTTTTGGCTATGTCCCCACACCCGCGCTGGTGGCCCCGTTGGAGTTCACCCTGCCACGGGCTTCCTATCTGCGCTTGGGCGGGCATGATGAGGCGATCCGCTCCCTCCCCGACATCCTGCAAAACGGCGGCGAATACCCCACCGCAGCGAAACTCCATCCAAGGGGGCAGGGATGAGCGCGCAAGTCACATGGCTTCCGGGGGGACGATTGCACCTCCATCACGGGCCGATTGATGTGATCCTGCAAGGTTGGGGCGACGCGCGGTCGCTACAAGCGGGCTATGCGGCGGCGGTGACCAGATTCGACACCATTCTAGAGGAATTGGTGTCTGAACTGCCTGCGCTGCGATCCCCGGATGCCGCAGTGACCGGACCCACCGCACGGTTGATGGCCGCTGCCGTAATCCCTTTCCGCCCCACCTTCATCACGCCCATGGCCGCTGTCGCCGGGGCCGTCGCCGACACCATCCTGCGCGCCTTTGTCCGCCCCGGCATCACCCGCGCTTTTGCCAACAACGGCGGCGACATCGCACTGCATCTGGACCCCGGCGAACACCTGACCTGCGCCATCGCGGGGGCAGCCGGAAGCGTCACGATCCACGCCGCCGATAGGGTGCGCGGCATCGCCACCTCGGGTTGGCGGGGGCGCAGTTGGTCTTTGGGTATCGCGGATTCAGTGACGATCCTTGGCAAAACCGCAGCCGAGGCCGATGCCGCAGCGACCATCGTCGCCAATGCGGTGGACCTGCCGGGCCATCCCGCCATCACCCGCCGCCCCGCTTTTGACCTACAAGCCGACAGTGACCTTGGCCCCCGCCTTGTCACCACCAATGTCGCCCCCCTGACCGCAACCGAGGCGCAAACCGCCGTAGATCGCGGTGCAGCCACAGGGCAAGCGGCGCTGGCGCGCGGACTGATCGACGGCGCGTTGATTTTCCTGCACCCTGCAGTGCGAACCCTTGGCACCCTGCGCTTGAAGGAGCCTGAACTTGCCTGACTTCCCCCTCCGCCGCATCACCACACAGATCGAGGAGATCCACCACGAAGGGGGGCCCCTCGCCAATCCGCCCGCCCTGCGCGGCGCGATCATCGCCGTGGTGGGCAACCCCTTCGCCGGACGCTACGAGCCGGATTTACAGCCCGCGATGGAGGCCTTGAAACCCCTCGCCCTCCTGTTGACCGACCGTCTGGTCGCCGCTTTGGGCGGGCGCGACGGCATTGATGCCTATGGCAAAGGCGCCATCGTGGGTGAAAGCGGCGAGTCCGAACATGGCGCGCTGTGGCATGTCGCGGGCGGTTACGGGATGCGCGACCGCTTGGGCGAGTGTCGGGCCATCGTGCCCTCCGCCATGAAACTGGGCGGCATCGGGTCCACGCTGGATGTCCCCTTGGGGCACCTGAACGCCGCCTATGTGCGCTCGCGTTTTGACGTGATCACCGTGCGGATGGAGGATGCGCCGAAAGCGCATGAGATGGCGTTGGTCTTGGCCATGGCGCGCGGCGGACGGGTCCACAGCCGCATGGGCGGACTAGAGGTCTGGCAGGTGAAGGGCGAGGACGGGCTAAGATGACACAACCGCACCGCCCGAATTCCGTGCAAGGAGTTTGCCAAGGGTTTTCCAAAATCCTTGGGGCGGTGCCTGTGGTTGTTTTCCTGCCCTCTGTGGCCTTTGCCTGTGCGCTGCCGCCGTCCATCATCCTGACCCTTCCGACGGGGTGGTATATGACCGGGGCGGCGCTGACTGTCCTGCTCACGGCGCTTTTCGGGGCGGCGGCGGATCGGTTGCCGGACCCGAACCCACGGCTTTTGTGGCAGCGAAACGTGATCTTGCCGGAAACGCTGACGTCTTATGTCGCGTTCCTGTGCTTTCTGGGCCTGCTGGCAGTCGGTTGGCTGGGCGCGCGTGATCCGATGCACAATCTGATGACGCTGGTGTTCTGGACCGGGGTTTGGATCGCGCTCCCTCTTGGGTCGATGCTTTTGGGCAATCTGTGGCGACCGTTGAACCCTTGGACCGGGCCAGTGCGAATTGCACGCACGCTGCTGAACCGAACCGGCGGCATCGGGCTGAAACGCCTTGGCCATCTGCCCGCCGTGCTGGGCTATGGCGGCTTTGTCTGGTTCCAGATCATCTCAATGTCGCCGGATGATCCCTTTGTGCTGGCCACCGCCGCCGCCGCCTATTGGCTGGTGATCTTTGTCCTTGCCGTGTTGGAAGGCGAAGATTGGCTGCAACAGGGCGAGTTTCTGACCGTCCTCATGGGCTGGCTGTCGCGCGTGTCGCCGCTTTGGCTGGACATCGCGGGGCCGAAAGCGCGGCTGATGCTGGGCTGGCCGGGGGCGCAGGTGCTGCGGATGCAAGCCTTGACCCGCAGTGAAATCGCACTGGTGACGATGGCCTTGGCGGCGCTGACCTTTGACGGGCTGGCGGAAACCTTCTGGTGGCAGGGGCTGATCGGGGAAAACCCGCTGGAGCCCACTGGGCGATCTGGCGTGATGTGGGATAACTCGCTTGGGTTGATTGTCGCTTGGGCGCTGACGGCGGGAACGATCCTTGGTGCGATCCGGCTGGGGCAATGGTTCGGCGGGCGCTTTGCCACGGGGCCGATCATGCTGTCCTTTCTGGCCATCGCCGCCGGATACCATGCCGCGCATAATCTGGTGACCCTGCTGACCGCCGGGCAATACACCCTTGCCGCGCTGAATGATCCTTTGTTCCGCGGTGATAGCCTGTTGGGACTGTCGGAGTTCTTTGTCTCGTTCGGCTTCCTGACCGATGCCGGGACCATGCCGCTGATCTATGCCGCGCAATTCGCGGCGATCCTGCTGGCGCATCTTCTGGCGGTTTACCTCAGCCTGAAGCTGGCCGGACACGCCCCCGCCAGGGCGCATCTGCCCCTTACCTTATTGATGGTGGGTTACACAACCTTGGGGTTGTGGCTACTCTCCACCGCGCGAAGTGCCTGAAATGATGTAAAGTTTCAGACGCATACCTACAGGTTTCAACCAAGGGTCCGCAAGAACGACGGACCCGATCACCAGCGGAGAGAAGACCATGAAGAAAGAACTGCTCGTCCCGAGCCGTCGCTCGGTCCTCAAGGGGATGGGGGCCGGCATCGTGGCCTCGGCCTTCCCCGGTTATACTTGGGCGCAGTCCTCTGCCTCCATCAAATTGGGGTTCCAACTCCATCGCACCGGGATTGGTGCGGCTTACGGCCGCTGGTATGAACGCACGGCGCAGGCGGCGTTGAAGGTCGTCAATGATGCAGGCGGCATCAATGGCCGCCCGGTGGAAATCCTGTTCGAGGATGACGCCACAGACCCCAAGCGCGGCGCAGAGGTGGTGGAAAAGCTGGCCAATGACGGCTGCGATCTGATCTTCGGGCCGCTGTTTTCGCATGTGGTCATCGGGTCCGCGCCGCGCGCGGGAGAGTTGAAGATCCCTTACCTTGTCTGTTCCGAAGGCTACCATGTCGCATCGGGCATGCTGAACCGCTGGACTCTGCAACCCGGCATCACCGATGTGCGGTCGCAAGTGTCGTCGATGGCCCCGTGGGTGGCGGCGAACTTGGGCAAAAAGGTCACGATGGTCTATCCCGACTACGCCTTTGGCTACGACCACCGCGATTTCTTTACCGAGGCGATCAAGGCCCAAGGCGGCGAGGTCATCGCACAAATCGCCATCCCGCCGACGGAAACCACCTTTACCCGTTATCTGCCGCAAATCCCGGCCGAGACTGAGGTGCTGTATCACGTCATGGTCGGTCCGGCCGTACTGACCTTTGTCAAAGAACTGGGCGATTTTTACGGCTCTGGCGCGCGTCCGCAGATTTTCGGCTTTATCGACTCGCTGGAGGCCGTCGATACCGCCTCGCCGGGGTTGGAATTCCTGGAAGGGACGTATTTCTGGGAGGCGATGAACCGCGTTAAACAGGACGGCCAGTCCGAAGCCGAGACTGCCTATCGCGCCGCCGTGGGCGTGGATGACAATGGCGCGTCTGTGACGGATGCGGCGGATGTGTCCACCTACAGCCATATGTTCAGCGTCTGGGAAACCCTTCACACGATCAAGGCGGGGATGGAGGCTGCGGGTTATCAATCCACCGCCGACCGCCAAAAGTTTGTTGAGGCTTTGGAGGCGATGACGACAATGGCTGAGGGGCCGGGCAATCCGCAGGGCGACAAGGTGTTCAACGGCAAGACCCATCAGGTGTTCGGCCATCAGAACATCAGCCAAGTCACCGGGGGCAAGATGATGCGCGTCCACCGCACCAGCATCGAGGATGGCCAATATCCCGACGCCGTGGATTACACCACGATGTCCTTCTGATCCTAACAGGGCGGGGGCAATCCCCCGCCCCTTTTTTCGGGGATGCCGCCTTGAGTTTCGGACCCTTCCTTTTGCTGGCGGTGATGGAGAGCCTTGTCACCGCCGCCACACTCGCCTTGACCGCTGTTGGGCTGTCCTTGGTGTTCGGCACCATGCGGGTGGTCAATGTCGCACATGGCGAGTTTTTCATGCTGGGCGCTGTCTTGGCATGGTTCGTCACCGGCTGGGTGGGCGGACCAGAATGGATCGGCTTTGTTGCCGCCTTGGCACTTGCGCCCTTGGGTGTGGCCGCCGTCGCCACCTTGGCGGATCGCCTCGTGCTGAAGCGCCTGAGCTATGAGCCAGAGGCGACCATCGTCGCCACCATCGGTCTGCTTTACATCCTGCAACAGGCGGCGCTGACGTTTTACGGGCCTGAGGCGCGGCCAGTAGAGCCGCCCTTCAACTTTCGCATCCAATTCCCGTGGTTCGGCTATTCCGGCTACAAGCTGTTCGTGATCTTTGCCGCCGTTGCGGTGTTGCTTGCGGTCTGGTGGGGCCTGACGCGCAGCAAGGCGGGCCTGGTCATGCGCGCCACGCAAGTGGACCGCGACACCGCCCGCGCCTTTGGGATCAACGTGGATCGGGTCTATGCTGGGGTTTTCGCGCTTGGCGCCGCGCTGGCGGCGATTGCGGCGGTGCTGATCGTGCCCATTCAGCAAGCGCATTACCTGATGGGCGGGGAGCCGCTCTTGCTGGCCTTTATCACCGTCATTGTCGGCGGGTTAGGGTCCTTGCGCGGCACAGTCATCGCGGCCTTAGTGATCGGGCTGTCGGATGGGCTGATCGCGTTCTTCTACTCGCCCACATTGGCGAAGATTCTGGCAACGCTGCTGGTGGCCTTGGTGCTGGTGTTCCGCCCGCAGGGGCTGTTTGGGGCGAAAACATGAAAGTGTGGGTCGCGCATCTGGCCGTCTTGGCGGTTCTGGGCGTGCTGCTGGCGGTGCTGCCCGCCTATCACGCCACCAACCTTGCCCGTATCCTAACGCTGGCGGTGTTTGCAACGGGATATAATCTGGCCTTCGGTTACACGGGGCTGTTGTCGCTGGGCCATGCGCTGTTCTTTGCCGCTGGTGTCTATGGCGCGGCTTTGCCGGTGACCTATTGGGGTCTGTCGCCCCTGCCCGCCATCGGTTTGGGCTGTTTGGCGGGGGGCGGGCTAGCCGCCTTGGTCGGCCTCCTGGCGCTGCGAACGGCGGGGGTCAGTTTCATGATCGTGACGCTGATGTTTGCGCAGGCGGGGTATCTGACCCTGCTCTATTTCGGCCAAATCACCGGCGGCGATGAAGGGTTGGTCATGCCCGACGCCACCGCGTTGATCCCCGGCCTGTCCCCCGACACCGCCCGCGCGGTGATCGCCTTTACGCTGTTTGCTGTGGCCTTGCTGTTATCGCTCGCCGTGATCCGCAGCCGTCTTGGCCGCGTCATGGTGGCGATGCGCGAGAATGAAGAGCGCAGCCGCATGCTGGGCTATAACCCGTTCACCGTGAAGTTATCCGCACTCGTCCTGTCGGGTTTGTTCGCAGGCGCGGCGGGGGCGGGCTATGCCTTGCTGTTCGGCTATGCCGGGGCGAGTTTTGCGACCATCCAATACTCCATCCTGCCAATGTTGTGGGTGCTGATGGGCGGGGCAGGGACCACGCTCGGCCCGCTGCTGGGGACGGCGGCGATGTTCTATCTGGTCGATGGCGCGGCGCGGATCACGACGGCGACGCTGCTCGTCGTGGGGGTGGCGCTGGTCCTGCTGATCCTGTTTGCACCGAAAGGCATTCTTGGCACGATAAGGGAAAGGGGCGCGCGATGGATTCCGTGATCTTGTCGGCACGCGGCCTGACGCGGCATTTCGGCGGCTTGCGCGCGGTGGATGGCGTCGATTTCGACCTGTATACGGGGGAAATTCACGCCCTGATCGGCCCCAATGGCGCGGGCAAAACCACCTTTGTCGGCCTGCTGTCAGGGCGCGTTCCGGTGCAAGCGGGCAGCATCACCTTGGGTGGAGAGGACATTACAGCCTTGCCCGCCCATGCCCGCGTTCGCAAGGGAATCGCCTATACGTTCCAGATCACTTCGGTCTACCCGCGCCTGTCGGTCTATGACAACGTGGCCTTGGCCGTCCCACCCGAATCCGGCGAATTGCGCCCCGCCGTCATGGCCGCGCTGTCGCGGGTGGGGCTGGCGGATCGGGCGGATCAAATCGCCGGGACGCTCTCCTACGGTCATCAGCGGTTGTTAGAGCTTGGCATGGGCCTCGCCCTGCGCCCGCGTGTGCTGATCCTGGATGAACCGACCCAAGGGCTGGCCTCGGGAGAGGTCGCAGGCTTTGCCGCGCTGGTGCGGTCATTGGTGCCAGAAACCACGGTGCTGCTGATCGAGCACAATATGGAGCTGGTCATGGACCTCGCCCAGCGCATCACGGTCTTGAACTTCGGTCAGGTGCTGGCCACCGGGACGCCTGCGGAAATCCGCGCCAACACGGCGGTGCAAGCGGCCTATCTGGGGGGCGATGATGCTGCGGCTTGACGGGGTGGCGGCGGGTTATGGCGCGGTGCGTGTGCTGGAAGGCGTATCGTTGACCGCAGAACCGGGTCAGATCACCTGCATCATGGGCCGCAACGGGGCGGGGAAATCGACCCTAATCAAGGCGATTATGGGTCTGGTTCCGCCCACAGCGGGGACAGTCACGCTGGACGGGGTGGCGCTGCACGCCTTACCCGCGCATCTGATCCCCCGCCATGGTGTGGCCTATGTTCCGCAGGGGCGGCGGCTGTTCGGGCCGCTGACCGTCGCGGAGAACCTGTCCATCGGGCTGATGACGCGCGGTTTCGGGGATGAAACGCGGGAACAGGTGCTGACCCTGTTCCCCCGCCTGCGCGAGCGGTTGGATCAAGTGTCGCAGACCCTGTCCGGGGGCGAGCAGCAGATGCTGGCCATCGGGCGGGCCTTGTGTCTGGAGCCCAAGGTGATCTTGCTGGACGAACCGACCGAAGGCTTGCAGCCATCGATGATCGCGCTGATCCGGGATGTGGTGATGAAACTGAAGGCCCAAGGCGTGGCGGTGGTCTTGGTGGAACAGCGCCCCGATGCCGTGCTGCGCATGGCCGATCGCGTGGCCTTCATGGCGCAGGGGCGGGTGGCGACGGTGGTGGCAGCGGCGGAACTTTCGCGGGAATCGTCTCTATTCCAGCAATTTGTGGGGGTCTGAATGTCGGGACTGGTCGCCGGGGTGGATGTCGGCGGAACCTTTACAGATCTGGTGATCCTTGATCCTGCCAGCGGTGCCGTGCGTCTGGCCAAGGTGCCGACCAGCCTGCCCAATCAAGCGCCGGGGGTCTTGGCGGCCTTTGATGCTGCCGGAGCGGACTTGGCGGGGATTGATCTGATCGTGCATGGCACGACGACCACGACCAATGCCGTGCTGGAACGCGCCCTGTGCAAAACGGGCCTGATCACCACGGCAGGTTTCCGAGATGTGCTGGAACTGGGGCGCAGGACGCGGCCGCAACCCTATGGCATGACCGGCACCTTTACCCCCGTCATCCCGCGCGACCTTCGGCTTGAAGTGCCGGAACGCATGGATGCGCAGGGGCGGGTTCTCACCCCTTTGGACGAAGCAGAGTTGCGGGAAACAGTGTCTAAACTGGCGGAAATGGGGTGTGAAAGCCTCGTGATCCATTTCCTGCACGCCTATGCCAATCCGGCGCATGAACTGCGCGCCTTAGAGATTGCGCGTCAGATCTGGCCCACCCCTTACATCACGTGCGGCCATCACCTGCTGTCGGAAAGCCGCGAGTTTGAGCGCGGAGTGACGGCGGCGGTCAATGCCTCGGTCCAGCCCTTGCTGGAACGCTATGTGGCGCGGCTGGCAGATGGGCTGCGCGACAAAGGCTATACCCGCGACCTGCTGGTGATGAACGGCAACGGCGGCATGGTCGCGGCGGGCAAGGTCAGCCGTGAAGCGGTGAAAACCGTGATGAGCGGCCCGGCGTCGGGCGTGATGGCGGCGATTGCGACGGGGCGGCGGGCGGGTTTCCCGAACCTCTTGACCTATGACATGGGCGGCATATCGACCGATGTCGCGATGATCCGAAACCACCGCGCGCCGGTATCGAATGAGATCGAGGTGGAATATGCCATGCCGATCCATGTGCCGATGGTGGATGTGCGCACCGTCGGCGCGGGTGGCGGGTCCATTGCGCGGGTGGATGCGGGGGGCATGCTGCGGGTGGGGCCAGAGTCGGCAGGGTCCACACCGGGACCGATCTGCTATGGCCGGGGTGGCACGCGGGTCACGATTTCGGACGCGAACCTGATCCTTGGTCGCCTGCCTGCCGATCGTTTTGGGGTCGCAGCCGAGGATGCGCGGCAAGCGATGGCGGACCAGATCGCAGCACCCTTGGGTCTGGGGGTAGAGCAGGCGGCAGAGGCGGTGCTCAGGATCGCCAACACCCATATGGCAGGCGCAATCCGCATGGTCAGCATCAGCATGGGTGCCGATCCGCGCGATTTCGCGCTGTTTGCCTTTGGCGGGGCGGGGCCGTTGCATGCGACCGCCTTGGCGCGCGAATTGGCAGTGCCGCGGGTCCTGATCCCGGCACGTCCGGGAATCACCAATGCCTTGGGCTGTGTGGTGGCCGATCTGCGGCATGACTTTGTGCGCACGGTGAACCGGCCCTTGGACGTTGCCGATATGGATCAGGTGCATGGGATTCTGGCGGGGCAAGAGGCCGAAGGCCGTGCGCTGATCGCGGCAGAAAAGATCACGCTGGCTGAGGTGCGGGCCGAATTCAGCGCCGATATGCAGTTTGTCGGGCAGACGCATTTGCTGCGGATTGCCTTGCCGCATGCGACCCCGTCGCGCGCGGATCTGCAAGCGCTGTTTGAACGGGCCTATCACGACCGTTTCCGCGTTGATCTGCCCAGCATTCGGGCAAACCTTGTGAACCTGAATTGCTCGGTCATCGGACGTAGGCCGGATATGGACCTGTCGCGCCTGATTGACCCAAGCGAGCGTTTGGCCATCGCCACGCCAAAGGCGCATCGGCAGGTCTGGTTTGGCGGTTGGATCGATACGCCAGTCTATTGGCGCGACCACCTGCCGCTTGATCCCGGCCTCACCGGCCCCTGCATCATCGAACAGATGGACACGACCATCGTGATTGATCCCGGCTGCACCGTCTCGGGCGACAGTGACGGAAACCTGATCGTAGGGGTGGGCGCATGATTGATCCCGTTACGCTGGCCGTCATCCAAGCGGGCTTGCAGCAGGTCTGCGATGAGATGGACCTGACCTTCTCGCGCGCGGCCTTTTCTCCGGTGATTGCCGAAGCCGACGACCGCTCCGACGGCATCTATTCCGCCCGCGATGGCAGTCTGATCGCCCAAGGCGCGCGCGGTCTGCCGGTCTTTGTCGGGACGATGCAGTTTTCCACGCGGCATATCGTGGAACGGATCGCCAGCGGGCAGACCCTGCCGCCGGAACCGGGGGATATCTACATCGTCAATGACCCCTACCTTGGGGGCACGCATCTGATGGATGTGCGGTTCGCCATGCCGTTCTATCGGGAGGGTCAGATTTTCTGCTGGCTGTCCAATACCGGCCATTGGCCCGACACGGGCGGCGCCGTGCCCGGCGGGTTTTCGGCCAGTGCCATCAGTGCCGAACAAGAGGGGCTGCGTCTGCCCCCCGTAAAGCTGTTCAAGCGCGGGGTGATGGATACGGAGTTGTGGCAGGTGATCTGCTCTAACATCCGGGTCTCAGAGCAACGAATTGGCGATGTGAAGGCACAGGCTTCGGCCCTGCTGGTGGGTGCGGATCGGCTGGGGCAGTTGATGGACCGCTACAGCGACGCTGCGGTGACCGAAGCGATTGCCGAAATGCGGGTTTTGGCCGCGCGGCAGATGCGCGCCAATATCGGGCTGATCCCGGATGGCAGCTACCGGGCAACGGCGATTGTGGACAGTGACGGGGTGGTGAATGAACCGCTGACGATTGCCTTGACGGTGACAAAGGGCGAAGCGGGCCTGACCTTTGATTTCGCCGGAACCTCGCCGCCTTGCATGGGGCCGATGAACTCGGTCCGGGCGACCACGCTGTCGTCGGTGTACCTCGCGATGCGGCATATCTTCCCTGATGTGCCTATTTCTGCGGGGGCCTTTGAACCCCTAACCGTGACCGGCATCGAAGGCACCTTCCTTGACGCGCAATACCCCCGGCCCGTGTCGGGCTGCGCGGCAGAGGTGTCACAAAGGATTGCTGAGGCGGTTTTTGCCGCCTTGGTGCAGGCGCTGCCGGATAAGGTCACCGCCGCGCCTGCGGGAACGTCGGGGAACTTCGGGCTTGGTGGGCATGACCCGGAAAAGGGCCGGGATTATGTGATGTATCAAATCTCTGGCGGGGGTTATGGCGGCAATGCGCGCCATGACGGGCTGTCGAATGGCTGTTCCACCATCGGCATCTCAAAAGCCCCGCCGGTCGAGATCATGGAGCAGACCTTCCCAGTCCTTTACCGCCGATATGCGCTGCACGAAGGATCGGGCGGAGCCGGGCAGCATCGCGGCGGCTTTGGACTGGATTATGAGATCGAACTTCTGCGCGGGACGGCACGGGCCTCTTTCGTGATGGACCACGGGCGCACAGGGCCGCAGGGCGCGCAAGGCGGAAGGGACGGCGCAGTCAATCGGGTGGAAATCCTGAAAGGCGATCAGGTCATCATCCCCGATCACCTGTCCAAAGCGCAGGATATTGCCCTTTCGCCGGGAGACCGCGTTCGCGTCCGCACGCCCGGTGGTGGCGGCTACGGTGATCCTGTGTCGCGCGATCCCGCGGCAATTGCCGAAGATGTGCGGCTTGGCCGATACTCGGCTGCGGAAGCGTATCAGTTATGGGGTTATTCCGGGTGAAACCTTGGCCTGCCCGCCTTGCCAACCGCTTGTTCGGACGTCGTAGCGCGACCGTACGGACCGCCCCTGTCACCCAAGCCCCCAGCCTTCGCGCCTTTCGGCCCGACGGCGGGCATTTACTGCCGCTGGCCCCCGACGCGCCATTGACGGATGCGCTCTGGATTGACCTGTTTCGCCCGACCGAGGCAGACACGGCAGCCGTCGCCGCCTTGGGGATCGAGGTGCCAACGCTGGAGGATATGGAAGAGATCGAGATTTCCAACCGCCTGTATCGGCAAGACGGGACGGATTACCTTACCGTGGTGTTGACCGGACATTCGGAAACCGACACGCCGCTGACCGGGCCGATGACCCTTATTCTTCAGCCGCAGCGCATCGTTACCGTGCGCCACCATGCAAGCCGCCCGTTTGACACCTATCCCACCCGTGCCGACAAGGTCGGTCCGGGCTGCACAACGGCCAATCAGGTGTTTCTATCGCTGTGTGAAGAGATTATCGGGCGTTTGGCCGATTTGCTGGAATCTGTCGGTCGCAGTCTGGAACATCTGTCGCGCCAAATTCACGATCCCACCGAACGCGGATCACGGCAACAACGGCTGGAGGTCGCGCTGCGCCGCGTTGGGCGCGAGGGCGAAATGCTGGGCCAAGTCCGCCTTGCCCTTCTGACGATGGGGCGTGCGCTTGGGTTCTACGCGCAGACGGCAGGGGCACGGATCGGAGATGAGGGTCTGGCCGGAGCCGTCGCCAACCTGAACCGCGATATCACCGCGCTTGAGGTGCACACCGATTTCCTGTCGGCGCGCGTCGGTCTGGTATCGGATGCGACCTTGGGGATGATCAATCTGACGCAAAACGCGACGGTTCGGATCGTATCGGTGGTGGCAGTGCTGTTTTCACCGCCAACGCTGATCGCGTCGATCTATGGCATGAACTTCGCTCATATGCCCGAACTGGCGCAGGGCTGGGGCTACCCGGCAGCGCTGGGGGCGATGGTTGCCTCATCCATCGGGGCCTGGGTCTATTTCCGCTGGAAGAACTGGCTGTAGCGAAAGCCGCTGAAAGGCTGACAGGCACAGGGATTTGGGCTAACGCAGGCGCGTCAACCTAAGGGGGCCGCCATGCTGAAAGCCTATCGCCATATCAACGGTCGCCTGTCCTTGATGGGACCGGAAGATGACCTGTCGCAAGCCGTATGGATCGACCTGTTCGCCCCGCGCGCCGATCAGGTGACGGCGGTCAATGCGCTGGGGGTCGAGGTTCCGTCCTTGGCAGACATGGAAGAAATCGAGGTGTCGAACCGACTCTACCGCGAGAACGGCACCGATTACATGACAGTCGTGCTGTCGGGTCATTCCAACACCAATCAACCGATTTCCGGCCCTGTCACCTTTATCCTGCAAGCAACGCGCTTGGTTACCGTGCGCCACCACCGTTCGCGCCCGTTTGAGACCTATCCCGAGCGCGCGGATAAGGTGGGGCCGGGGTGCGCTGACGCGGATCGCTTGCTGCTCTCACTCTTCGAAGAGATCATCGGTCGCCTTGCCGACCTTTTGGAAAGCGTCGGACGTGGCCTGGATGAGGTGTCGCGCAGCACTTTTGCCAATGACACGCCAAAGTCAGCCGTCTTGCAGGGCGCTTTGCAAAAGCTGGGGCGGGAAGGGGATCTGATCGGGATCGTACGCCTTGCGCTGTTGACGATGGAGCGCGCCCTGTCGTTTTTCGGTCTAGGGCTGGATGCTCGCAACGCGGCGGGATTGCGTCCGCTGGTCAAATCGTTGTTTCGCGACATTCAAGCCCTTGAAGTGCATTGCGATTTTCTATCCCAACGCGTGGGCCTTGCCTCTGATGCGACGCTGGGCATGATCAACCTGGCGCAAAACTCTACGGTCAAGATCGTGTCGGTGGTGGCCGTGCTGTTTTCACCGCCGACGCTGATCGCGTCGATTTATGGAATGAACTTCAACTACATGCCCGAACTGGCGCAAGGCTGGGGCTATCCGGCAGCTCTTGCGGCGATGGTCACCTCATCGGTCGGGGCTTGGGCCTTTTTTCGCTGGCGAAACTGGCTTTGACCGGGTCACAATCTATGGTCGTCTGGGCGGGTCTGTTGCTGGATTGACCACAATATATCCGAAAGGTGGGGCTTTTTTCACTAAACATACATACGGTGCTGGAAATTCTATCGAAAGGCGCGTAAACGTGGTGGCAATAGGGCCACTTGATGGCCGTTCATAACGGCGCCCGCCAAGGGATGCCATTTCGAGGCGGAGTAGATCACATGAGTTCGGCGATTGATTTCGCCGTTCGCAACGCCGCGGGCGGCTTGCAGAACGGTGCTGTATCTGGCGATGGCTTTTCTGAAACCATCGTCGTGAATGCAGGCGACAATATCTCCCTTAACATTTCGCAGGCCAGCGTTGTCGCCTATCGACACAGTGGTGGCGACTTGGTCATCGAATTGGTGGATGGCCGGGTCATCGTGCTGGATGGCTGGTACGAGCAGCCGATGGGCGCGCAGACGCTGTATTTCTCGACCGATGGCAACCTCCAGCAGGTTTATCTGATGGACAGCGGCGATGGTACGCTGTTTGCCAGCTATGCCCCGGTTGACACCATGATGACCGAGAAGTGGAGTCCGCTGGACGGTCTGCGCCATGACCAACCCGACATGCTGGCAGGTTATATCAGCGCAGAGGATGAGCCCGCCGGGATGGGCATGTTCCTGCCCGGTCTGGTCGGACTTGGCGGCGCTGGTGCAGGGGCCGGTCTTGGTGCGGTGGCCGCAGGTGCCGCCGTATTGGGTGGCGCCGCGCTGATCGGTAACGGCGGTGGAAACGGGACAGAGGCAGGGACAGACGGCACGGGTGGTGGCGGCGGCGCGGGTGGTGGCACGGGCGGCACGGGCGGCGGTGGCGGTGGCACGGGCGGCGGTGGCGGTGGCGGCACGGGCGGCGGCGGCGGTGGCACGCCCACCCATACCCCGCCGACAGTGAACGGCACCGGCACCAGCAGCACCGTGACAACCAATACGCCGGATCCGCGTCTTGTGGTGTCGGGAAGCGGCCATCCCGGCGATCGGGTCAACGTGACCATCGGCGGCGAGCAGCAAACCACGACCATCGGGTCAGGCGGCACATGGACGGTCACCTTTCCGCGCAATGGCCTGCCAGCCGATGGCAATCATACCGCACAGGTCGTGGTGAACCAGACCAATGGCGTCACCACAAACCTGACCGGGCCGAGCTATGTCATCGACATGACGCCGCCTGCGGTCCTGACCACAGATGGCACGGGATCGGCAGGCGATGTCGAAAACCTTGCCGAATATGCCGATGGCGTCACCTTGACCGGCACGGGTGAGCCGGGCGCTTCAATCAGGGTTCAGGTCGCAGGCGCGACGCAAACCACCACGGTGGATGCCGGTGGCAACTGGTCGGTCACCTTTACACAACAGCAGGTCGCAGGAGGTGAGCGGACACATGCCGTCACCGTGACCGCCACCGACACGCATGGCAACACCACCACCATCACCGACACATTGGTGATGGACACCATTCCCAATCCGCTGACCATCGGCACGGTCGCGGGGGACAATTTCATCAACCGGACAGAAATCACCTCTGCCGTCGCCATCGGCGGCACAACGGCGGCGGGGGCCACGGTCACGATCACCATCCAAGGTGTGCCGGGAACCTTTACCGCCACGGCAGATTCCAATGGCGCTTGGTCCTTTACCGCGCCTGCGGGCACTTTCCCGGCGGGCACCTATGACCGCACCATCACCGCCAGCACGGTGGATGCAGCAGGCAACCCGACGCAGGTGACCAAAACCATCACCATCGACACGGAAAACAGCGTCAGCTTCGACAGCGTGACCAACCACACGCAACTGCGCGACGGATTCGTCAACATGGCGGAGTCCCAAGGCACCATCACCTTGACCGGCAAGGCCGAGGCGGGATCGACCGCCGTCACCGTCGCCTGGACGGGCGGCGCGCAGGTGGCGACAGTGGCCGCAGATGGCAGCTGGACCGTCAGTTTCCCCGCCGGATCGGCGGGGGCGGTGACGCGGGAGTCAACCTTTACCGTTACCTCGTCTGACCGTGCGGGCAACAGCGCCAGCGCCACCTTGCCGGTCAAGATTGACCTTGAAACAAATGTGACGCTGATGCCGCAACCGGTAGGCAGCGACAACGTCCTGTCGGGCACCGAACGCGCAGCAGGGCTGACCCTGACCGGCACGGCAGAGCCCGGCGCGCAGGTGTTTGTCAGCTTCAACGGCACCACCAAGCAGCCGGTGACGGCGGATGCCAACGGCAGCTGGTCGGTCAATTTTGCCGCGTCGGAGTTGCCGAGTGGTGAGATTTCATCGGGTGCAGCGGGCCGCACGATCAGCGTCTATTCTGTGGATGCGGCGGGCAACACCTCGGCCACGGTGACCCATACGCTGGACGTCGATACCGTGGTGCGCAATTTCGGCTTCCCGGCACCGGACCTGATCGGCGCGGCCAATACCGGCGCCACCGATGCAACCACGCTGAACGCGGCTGAACGCGCAGCAGGTCTGCCGGTGCAAGGCACGGTGGAACCGGGGTCGGTTGTGACCATTCAAGTCGGCGGCTGGACCCAGACCATCCCGGCCAGCCAGACCGCGAACGGCACATGGTCCTATACCATTCCGTCGAACGTCCTGCCCGATGGCAGCAATGCCAGCGCTACGATTGCCGTCACCGCGCGCGACCAATATGGCAACGTTTCACAAACGCTGTCGCAGACCATCGCCATCGACACTTCGGTCACCAATTTCAGCGCCGCCAACATCTCATTGGGATCGGCGGGCGATGGCTGGCTGAACGCGGCAGAGGCAGCGGCGGGCCTGCCCATCACTGGCAAGGCCGAGGCGGGATCGACGGTGAGGGTCACCATCGGCGGGGTCAGCCACAACATCGTGGCCGATGCCAACGGCAACTGGACCGCCAATTTCACCAAGGCCGAACTTCCCTCGGGTGAGGTGAATGGCGTCGTCGTTTCCGTCACAGCGACCGACCCGGCAGGCAACGTCAGCGGGCCACACAATCTGACCTTCAACGTCGATACCATCGCGCCCGAACATCCGTGGGTGACGCAGGATTTCGGCAACACCAACGTTATCAACGGCATCGCGACCGAGGCGTCTTCGGATCTTTACACCTTCCATACCTTGGGAACGTCCGGGGCAGCGTCGCAGATTTCCACCACGCCAGAGATGGCTGTGACTGCAACGGTCGACGGGCGGCAAGTGGCCAGCGACTTTGTGCTGTTCAATGCGCCCGTACCGGATGGCAGCTATCTGGTCGTTCGCAGCATGGATGTGGCGGGCAACGAGTCGAGCACGCTCTACATCCGCAACACCACGGCAGAGGTGACGGTGGATCTGAACCGTCCGGGGTTGCAGGGCTTTGACATCGCGGCCATCGATCTTGGCGCCTCGGATGCCAACCTGACCATCACCGAAGCACAGATCAACGCCATCACCGGACCGGACAAGACTCTGGTCATCCGCGGTGGCACGGATGATGTGGTGACGATGACCGGGGCGCAGGACACCAATCTGAACCAGACCATCGACGGGCAGACCTACAGCATCTTCAGCTTGGGCGGGACGCGCGTGTTGGTGGATGACGACATCCAGCGCAACGGCGTGGTCTGAGGCCGGATCAGAGAGAGGGCCAGCGATGCCCGGTTTCAGGTCCCTCCGCCCCGCCGTTCTTGTCCCCCTCGCCGTGCTTGTTTTGGCGGGGTGCTTGCCCTCGTTTCAGCGGCAGGCCGAACCGGCGACGATGCGGAGCTTTTCTCCCGCTGATCCGGCTCTCGCCACCCCGGCGCAGGGCGGGTCGGCGGTGATTGACGCGCTGCGGGCACGGCAAACGGTGCTGCCCCCCGGCGGCACCTATGCGCGAATTGCCGAGTCTGTCCTGCAAGCCTCCTCAGGGGCGGCAGAGGCAGAGTTGCGGATGGCGCGGCTGAAGGCCGAGGCGCGGTCCAAGAACTGGCTGCCGACCCTCGGGCCGACGGTAAGCCTGACATCGCTCGGGTCGGTGGTGGCGCAACTGGTGCTGGAACAGGCCATTCTGGACAACGGCAGGCGAAAGGCCGAACGCGATCACGCGGCGGCGGATGTTGAAGTCTCTGCTGTGATGCTGGTGCAGGACCTGAACGGGCGGGTGCATGATGGGTTGGCGGCCTATGTCAACGCTCAGCGCGCGCAGGCACAGGCAGGCGTGGCCGAACGCGCGACGCTGCGGTTGATGGGGTTTGAGGACATCGTGAACCTGCGGGTGCAGGGCGGATTGTCGGATCGGTCCGAACAGCAGGTCATTGCCCAGAAGCGCGCGGAAATGTACGCGACGATGGCCGCAGATCGGCAATCGGCGCAGCAATACATGCAGGAACTGGCCACGCTGACCCGCCAACCGATGGAGGCCCTGGCCGGGCTGGATGCCCTGCCCGCGGATCCCGGCGCACCCGAGGCGCTGTCGGTCCTGAAAGCCCGTGCTGATGGCGCGCGCACCTTGGCCGAGGCGAAGATGGCCCGCGCTGGCCTGTTGCCGGGGCTGTCTGCCGCCGTGGGCTTGGACCAGTCGGGCGAGGTGACCCCCGGTCTGACCTTTGGGGGGGCGAAACTCGGTATGGGCACCGCCGCGCAGGCCCGCGCTTTGGAGGCCGCACCCGATCTGGTGGAACGCCAGACAATTCAGGCAGAAGAGGATGCCAATCGTCGCCTGACGGGTTTGAATTCAGACCTTGCCGCGCTGCAACTGCGCCAAACGCAGGGGGAGGCGGTGCTGCGCCAGACGCTGGGGAATCTCGACCTCTTTACCGAACAGTACAAACTGGGCCGGCGGTCTTTGCTGGAACTGGTCGGGCAATATGACTCTGCCGCGCGGCTGGAGCGGGATCAGGTGTCGCTGACCTATGACATTGCGCTGGTACAGCTACAGATTGCCGAAACGCGCGGCCTGTTGGTGGATGGGGCGCGGATGTGACAGGGCCTAAGGTGCTTGCCTTTGACCTGCGACCCGACCGTGGCAGCACGGCCACCGCACCGGCTGCTCCTTCGGTTCCGCTGTCGATCAGCCTTGGACCTGTTGCAACGCCTGCTCCTGTTTCGCCTACGCCTGCCCACACTCTGACCGTCACCCCCGACACACCCCCACCGCCGCGCCGTCCGCGCCACCGCAACCGGACTTTGGCGCGCGCAGAACTTGCCGCGACCTATGCCGGGCTGTTGGGAACTGTGATTCCGCCCGCCGACCTGTTGGACCACCTGCAATTGGCCGCAGGCCAAGGGCGGTTGGGACTGGAAGAGATTGCCCACGCCCTGCGCGCCTGTGGTCTGACCGTGTCCATTGGCCAAGCCAAGCGCCCCACATGGCCGGGGCTGGCCGAGATGACCTCGGGCCAGATCGTGCTGGTGCTGGCACAGCGCGATGGTATGGCGGAAATCCACGACCAGACCCTGCCGGATAACCGGGCCGAGGTGCCGTGGTCCGAATTCGCGCAAGTCTTCACCGGGCGCACCCTGTCCGCCAAACTGCCCTTTGCGGAAGTGGAGCATCGCCACACCGATGGCGCGGCAGAGCCGCATTGGTTCTGGGGCGAATTCCGCCACTATCGCCGCCAGATGCTCGAGGTGGCCGCAGGGTCACTTGTGGCGAACCTTCTGGCCACAGCCATCGCGCTTTATTCGCTGCAAATCTATGACCGCGTGATCCCGCATCAATCGCAACCCACACTTTGGGTGCTGACCATCGGCGCATTGATCGCCATCGCGCTGGATGCTGCCCTGCGGATCGCACGCTCCACCCTGATGGACATGACCGGACGGCGGATCGAGATGGATGTGCAGAACCGCCTGATGGAGCGGATCCTTGGCATGAAGGCCGCGCCGGGGGAGCGTAAGCCCAGCGCCATCTTCAACGCCCTGCGCGATTTCGGTTCGGTGCGGGAGTTTTTCACGGCCTCCACCATCGGCACTTTGGCGGATCTGCCGTTTATCCTGATCTTTCTTTTCCTGATCGCCTCGATCGGCGGGAACCTCGTCTGGGTGATGATCGCGGGGGGGCTGTTGATGGTCGTCCCCGGTTTTCTGATGCAAAAGCGCATGATGGCGCTGACCGAACAGACCCAAGGGGCCAGCACCCGCGCGGCGAAACTTCTGTATGAATCCGTCTTTGACCACGAAACCCTGACCACGCAACGCGGCGAAGAACGGGTTAAGCGGCTGTGGACGGAACTGACCACGCTGTCGGCGGTCAAGACATCAGAACAACGCAAGCTGACCACATGGCTGACGACTTGGGCCGCAGGGGTGCAGCAGGCGACCTATATCCTGTCGGTGATGATCGGCTGCTACATGGTCTTTGCCGGGCAATTCACCGTGGGCACCATCATCGCCATCGGCATTCTGGCCGGGCGCACGCTTGGCCCTTTGTCCAGCCTTGCCGCCACGATGTCACGCTGGGCGAATGTGAAGGCGGCGCTTGACGGGTTGGAGCACGTCGCCCGCGCGAAACAGATGCAAGAGGCCGGTCGCAGCTATCTGCGGCGTGAGCGGTTGTCTGGCGCCTATGACCTGCGGCAGTTGGAATTCCGCTATGATCCGCAGGCCGCGCCCACTGTGGATATTCCATCGCTGTCGATCCTGCCGGGGCAGCATGTGGCGGTCTTGGGCACCAATGGATCAGGCAAGTCCACGCTCTTGCGGATGCTCGCAGGGCTGTATGAACCCACCGCCGGCCGCATCCTGATGGACAATGTGGACCTGAACCAAATCCACCCCCGCGACCTGCGCCGGGGCATTGGCTATCTGGGGCAAGAGGTGCGGCTGTTCTCCGGCACCCTGCGCGATAACCTGAACCTGACCCAGTTGGAACGCGACGACGACCGCCTGCTTGAAGCGCTGGATTTCGCAGGCCTTGGGGCCTTCGTCCGCGCCAATGCGCGGGGCTTGGATCATGAGATCAAGGAAATGGGTGAAGGCCTGTCGGTCGGTCAACGCCAGTCGATGGGATGGGCGCGGCTTTGGCTGCAAGACCCCGCCGTGGTGATCCTTGACGAACCCACCGCCGCGCTGGACCAAACGTTAGAGGCAACGCTGGTTTCGCGCCTGAAAGGCTGGCTGGACGGACGCACCGCGATCATCGCCACCCACCGTATCCCAATCCTGCAACTGACCACCCGCACGCTGATCCTGCAAAACGGGCATCTGGCGGTGGACGGTCCGCGCGATGCCGTTCTGGCCCATCTGCAAAAGGCGCAAGGCAAATGACCACCTTTGACGCCCCCGACGATATGGCAATGCGCGGTCCCAGCCTGACGACATGGCTGATCGGGTTGACGGTGGTGGTGTTCATCTTGTGGGCGGCTGTCGCATGGGTCGAGGAAATCGTCCGCGCGCCGGGGCAGATCGTGCCCTCATCACGCCCGCAGATCATCCAGAACCTTGAAGGCGGTATCCTTGCGGAACTCGCCGTCGGCGAAGGCGATGTGGTTGAGGCGGGCCAGACCCTCGCCCGTCTGCAAGCCACGCAATATCAGGCCGTGATGGATGAGGTGTCAGACCAAATCGCCGCCCTGGAAATCCGCCGTCTGCGGCTTGAGGCAGAGATCGCCGGGGCCATCGACTTCACCGTGCCGGACGAATTCGCCGCCCGGGTGCCCGATATTGTGGCGTCAGAACAGGCACTGTTGACTGCCCGCCTGTCAGATTTTGACAGCAAACAGGCCGGATCGCAGGCGGTGCTGAAACAGGCAGCGCGGGAATTTGAGATGGTACAGGCCATGTTCGACCAAGGCGTTGCGCCTGAAATCGAACTGACCCGCGCCAAGAAGGAAAAGAACGACGCCGAGGCGCGGTTGAATGATGTGCTGACCACCACCGATCTGGAACGCGCCGACACCTATTCCAAGACCCAAGCCGACTTGGCGGCGCTGCGGCAAAAGCTGAAACTCTCGGCGGATCAGTTGGCACGCACGGTGCTGGTCGCGCCGATGCGCGGGGTGGTGAACAAGGTGTCGATCACCACCATCGGCGGGGTCGTGCGTCCGGGTGAAGAGATCCTGCAACTGATCCCGCTGGATGAGGCGCTGTTTGTTGAGGCCAAGGTCAAACCCTCTGACATCGCCAGCATCCGCGAAGGGCAGGATGCCACGATCAAGCTGACGGCCTATGATTACACGATCTACGGCACGCTGAAGGCCAAGGTGGATTTCGTCTCGGCGGATACCTTCACCGACGAACGCTCGCGTGATCCGAATGGCGATCCGCATTACAAGGTGACGCTGCGGGTGGACCTGACGCAGCTGACCGACCGCCAGCAAGACCTGCAAATCCGCCCCGGCATGCAGGCCGAGGTCGAGTTGCACACCGGCGGAAAAACGATCCTGACCTATCTGACCAAGCCACTTTATCGCGGGTCAGAGGCGCTGCGCGAACGGTGATTACCCCCGCCGCGCGGCATCAATCGCGGCCACGTCAATCTTCCCCATCGGCATCATCGCGGCAAAGGTGCGCGCGGCCTCTGCCCCACCCGCGGCGAGCCCTTCGGTCAGGGTGCGCGGCACAATTTGCCATGACACGCCCCAACAATCCTTGCACCAGCCGCACGCGCTTTCCTGTCCGCCATCACGCGTGATGGCGTTCCAATAGCGGTCGGTTTCCACCTGATCTTCGGTGGCAATTTGGAACGAGAACGCCTCGGACTGGCGAAAGGCGGGACCGCCGTTCACGCCCATGCAAGGAATCCCCATGACGGTGAAAGTCACGGCCAACACCTGCCCTTCCCGGCCATCCGGAAAGTCGGCAGGGGCATGGACAACCCCGGTCACTTCGCTGTCGGGAAAGGTGGCGGCATAGAACTGTGCCGCCGCTTCGGCGTCACGCTCATACCACAGGCTGATGGTGTTGCGGGGAATGGTCATGACGCGGTCCTTTTGGCGGGGTTCTCTGCCCAATTGGCATCCGTTACGCCCTGCCGTCAAACCCTGTGGACGTAACCGGGGGGTGGACAGTGCCGCGATCCTTGCCGATGGTGGGTTTTCGCGTTTCCCGTCTTGCGCAATCCCGGACCGAAAGGATGCCCCCATGCGTGATTTCCAGCGTCCCGGACGGTCGCCGGTGCGGGCAGCGGGCGGGATGGCCGCCACCTCGCACCCCTTGGCGACGCAAGCCGCCGTGGCGATGCTGCAAGCGGGCGGCAATGCGGTGGATGCGGCCATCACGGCGGCGGCGGTGCAGGCGGTGGTGGAGCCGCAATCTACCGGCATTGGCGGCGATTGCTTTGTGCTTTACGCCCCTGCCGGATCCTCGCAGGTCATCGCGCTGAACGGATCGGGACGCGCGGCCGCCGCGGCCGATATTGCGGCCTATCGCGCCATGGGTCTGGACCGCGTGCCAACGCAAGGGGTGCATTCGGTCACCTTGCCGGGGGCGGTGGATGCCTGGGCGCGGCTTTTGGCCGATCATGGCCGCAAGACGATGGCCGAGGTTTTGGCCCCCGCCATCGCTTATGCCGAACAGGGCTATGTCGTACATGACCGCGTGGCCTTTGATTGGCGGGATGAGGTCGATCTTCTGCGCGCCGATGCCGATACCGCGGCAATCTTCCTGCCGGGGGGCAAGGCCCCGCAGGCGGGTGACGTTCACCGCCAACCCGCGCTTGGCCGCACATTGCGGACGATTGCCGAACAGGGGCGCGAAGGGTTTTACGCTGGCCCCGTGGCGGCAGCGATGGTGGCAAAGCTGCGGTCCTTGGGCGGTCTGCATACGGCAGAGGATTTCGCCAACACCCGCTGCGATTATGTCACCCCGGTTGCCACCCCCTATCGCGGCTATGAGGTCGTGCAGATGCCGCCGAACAATCAGGGCATGACCGCGCTGGTGATGCTGAACATTCTGGCGGGGGATGATCTGGCCGCGCTGGACCCGGACGGCACCGCGCGTCTGCATCTGGAGGTCGAGGCCGCGCGTCTGGCCTATCACGAACGCAACAGCCGTCTGGGCGATCTGTCGCCCCATGATCCGGTGATCCCGGCGCTTCTATCGCCTGCCCATGCGGCAAAGCTGCGCGCTTGCATCCGTGCGGACCGTGCGATGGATGACCTGCCGATGCCGGAATTGGCGATGTCGGACACGGTCTATATCTCTGTCGTCGATGCGGACCGCAATGCGATCAGCTTCATCAACTCCACCTACTATTCCTTTGGCGCAGGCATCACTTGCCCGCACACCGGGGTGATCTTCCAGAACCGGGGGGCGAGCTTCCGTCTGGACCCCGCCCACCCCAACGCGCTGGCCCCCGGCAAGCGGCCCCTGCACACGATCATGCCGGGGATGCTGATGCAGGACGGACGGGCCGTGATGCCCTTCGGCGTGATGGGCGGCGATTACCAGCCCGTGGGGCATGTGCATCTTCTGACCAACCTCTTGGATTACGGGATGGACGTGCAAGCGGCCCTCGACGCGCCGCGCGTGTTCTGGCGCGATGGCGCGGTCGCGGCGGAGCGGGGAATTCCGGCTGACACAGTCGCCGGGCTCCGCGCCCTTGGTCACCGCGTGACTGAGGCCCCGGAGCCGTTGGGCGGCGGGCAGGCGATCTGGATCGACCATGCGCGGGGCACCCTGACCGGCGGGTCGGACCCACGCAAGGACGGCATGGCCGCCGGGTATTGATCACTCGGCGCAGACTACAGGTCGCGGACAAGACAGGACGGGCAATGAACTTGGCAGGGCTAGAGGCCGCACTGCGGCGCATCGGGATTGACCGCTATATGCTGTGCCTGTTCGGCACGGTGCTGCTGGCGGCTTTGTTGCCTGCGCAGGGGATGGTGGCGCAGGGTCTGTCGCAGGTGACCTTCTGGGTTGTGGCCCTGCTGTTCTTCCTTTACGGCGCGAAGCTGTCTTTGGCCGCCACATGGGCGGGGCTGACCAATTGGAAGCTGCAACTGGGGTGCCTTCTGTGCACCTTTGCGCTGTTCCCGCTGCTGGCGCAGGGCGTGCAGCCCTTGGCGGCGCTGGCCTTGCCTGCCGCCGTGGGGGTTGGGTTTCTGTACATCGGCTGCCTGCCCTCGACGGTGCAAAGCTCCATCGCCTTTACCTCCGTCTCGGGTGGCAATGTGGCGGGTGCGCTTTGTGCCGCGTCAATCTCAAATCTGATCGGGGTGGTGGTGTCGCCGTTGCTGTTGGCCGTGCTCTTGCACGCGACGCAGGGAGAAGGTGTGGCCGCCGGGGCCATCTGGAAGATCACCCAGCAAATCCTGATCCCCTTCCTCCTTGGTCAAATGTGCCGCCCGCTGCTGGCGGGGTTCCTGAACCGGCACAAACTGCCCTTGATGATCGTGGACCGGGGGTCGATCCTCTTGATCGTCTATGCAGCCTTTTCGGCGGGGGTGGTGGGCGGCATCTGGCACCTGCTGTCATGGCAGGCGATTGCGGTCGTGATCGGGCTTTGTACTGCGCTGCTGGCCGTGGTGATGGGCATCACCGCATTGGCCGGAAGGATGGCCGGGATGCCCCTGCCTGACCGTCTGGCGCTGCTCTATTGCGGGTCAACCAAAAGCCTCGCCACCGGATTGCCGATGGCGGGCATCCTGTTCCCCGCCAAAGAGCTGGCGCTGACGGTGCTGCCCTTGATGCTGTTTCACCTGATCCAGCTGACCGTGCTGGCAGTGTTGTCGCAGCGCTATGCGGTCAGGGCGACCGACAGAACGTCGGCCTGACGCCCCTCCAGACAGCGGGTATACTCCCGCACCATGCCTTGGGCCTTGACGGGCCAAAGCCCTTCACGCGCCACTTTCGCCCGCCCCGCATCACCCATGCGCTGCCGCAACGCCGGATCTTCGGCCAAGCGCTGGATCGCCTCGGCGATGTCTTGGGCAAAGCGGTCCGGCGTGGTAACTGGCACACGAATGCCCGTGGACGCATCCACGATGAAATCCGGCCCACCCCGCGCGGCGGTGATCACGGGCAGACCCCAGCGCATCGCTTCATAGAGCACATTGCCAGCCGGTTCGCGAAAACTGGGGAATAGAAACATATCCGATTGCGCATAAAGCGACTCAACTTCAGCCCGAGGACGCAGACCCAGAAACCGCACACGGTCAGCGATGCCCAGACGCGCAGCCTCAAGGCGGCAGGCGTCGATATCCTCGCCCTCACCCGCGCTGGTCAGGGTCAGGTCCAGCCGGTCCTTCAGCAAGGCCATCGCCCGGATCGCATCCCGCAGACCCTTGGTCCTGACCCCGCGACCGACATGCAGCAGGCGCAATCGGCCTGTCTCTGACGGCACGCGATCGCCAGACGGCACCACATTGTCGATGCCCAATTCCAGAACATTGGCATAGCGTTTCAGGGGAATGTCGGCCAAACAGTCACGCACATAGGGTGCCACGCCCAGCACGAGGTCGGCATTTTTATAGCCTTTCCGCAACCATGGATCATGACGCAGCCGCAACGAATCCAAGGCGCGCAGGCGTGTGTACCATTTGGCATGACCCATTTCCTCGGCAAATCCCGGTGGCGTTGTCAAAGAGCCCCCCAAAGGACCGATGACATAGGGCAGACCATGCGCCGCAAAGGGTGTCCAATAGCGCATGGCTTGGGGCATGATCTGATGCCCAATATCAAATTTCCCTGCATTTTCCGTTAAATATGCAGAGACTTTGGCCATGAACACCGGCCATTCCGGTTTCAACATCGCCACAAAACGTTTGGCGCGCTG
>JAIYDR010000156.1 GCA_027487395.1 Rhodobacter sp.
CCTTTTTTTGTTGAAACCCCTTCATCTGAAGGGACCATGCTGCAAGCGGCGGTCCGGTTTAAGGTTGAAATATCGCCCGCAATTTCAAGGAACCGCGGAGCAAATTGCGTGCGAGGATGGAAAACGTCTGTCGTTTCATCGCCGTATGCCAGACCGCCAAGCGTCGCCTGTTCGGTTTTCTGGACTTCGAGATCTTGCCAGATGCAAAGCTGGTCGAAATCGGTCTTGACGGTATTGCCGCCCGCGTCGACCTTTTCTTTCACTTTCACGTCGGATCAGCTGACGCCGCTGATGGTTGGTTGGGTGTCGGCAACGACTCGGACTACAACCAAGCACAGTACCTAATCCGCTTTCCTGACTCCACCGCTGTGCAAAAGGTCACCCTCCGCGCCCTGGGCGAGGAAGTCGATGCCCGTCGCAAAGACCGGCATAAGGCCCAACCCAAGCTCACCCTGACCGCTCTGTATACGTGCTGACAAAGCTGCGGGCGCATGAGCGGATCTGGGTTCGCGATCCGCCTGCACATCCCCATTGACAGACTCGGCGAATCTGTAAGAAGTTACATCATGTGCAAAAAAATACAGATCGGGACACACTCGATCCGCCGGCTTTGGGAGGAGCGATGGCAAGGACACCCCGCCTTAGGGATGCGGAGGACAGTCTCGCCGTGCGGGCGGCTTGGCTGCATTACGCAGGCGGGCTGACGCAAGCAGAGGTTGCCAAGCGTCTGGGCATCACCAGTGTGAAGGCACATCGCCTGATCACCCGGATGAATGAGGCGGGCATCGTCAAGGTCACCATCGACGGTGACGTGGCCGAGTTGGTGGCGCTTGAGGATCGCCTCGCGCGCAAGTTCAATCTGGGCTATTGCGAGATCGTCCCCGACCTTGCCGAAGAAGGTCTGCCGATGCGCGCCTTGGGCCATGCCGGGGCGGGCTATATCCAGCGGATCATCGAAAGCCAGCCCGATTGCGTGATTGGCGTCGGTCACGGGCGGACTTTGGCGGCGGCGGTGCGGGAAATGGCGCATGTCGATGCGTCGCAGATCCGCTTTGTCTCGCTCTTGGGTGGGTTGACGCGGAACTATGCGGCCAACCCGCATGACGTGATGCACCGTTTGGCGGAAAAGACCGGGGCGCAGGCCTATGTGATGCCGGTGCCCTTCTTTGCCAACACGGTCGAGGATCGCGAAGTGCTGCTGTCGCAGCGCGGCGTGTCGGATGTGTTTCGGTTGGCGGCCTCGGCGGACCTGATGCTGGTGGGGATCGGCACGACAGAGCCACACGCGCAACTGGTGTCGTCCCGCATGGTCGAGATGGCCGAGATCACCGAGGTAAAGGCCCAAGGCGGCATGGGCGAAATCCTTGGCCATTTCTTTGATGAACAAGGGCGCGCAATTGAAACATCGCTGACCCAAAGAACGCTTTCCCTTGGGCTGGATCAGCTAAGGGGCAGAAGGATCGTCGCCATCGCTGGCGGCGCGGAAAAGACCTGCGCGATCAGGTCTGTGCTGATGAGCGGCCTGCTTGGCGGGCTCATCACCGATGAGCGCACGGCTCATGCGCTTGCAAACGGCCTACCCGGTTAAACGGGCCGGGCAATCTGGGAGGAGTGTAAATGTACGAAAAGGAAAAGGACCTGATCGACGCGTATATTCGCGGTTCGGTCAGCCGTCGTGGGATGATCAAAGGGCTGGGTGCGCTTGGTCTTTCGACCGCCGCCGCCAGCGTGCTGCTCAATGCTTCGGCGACCCGCGCGCTGGCAGCCGACTTCGACTGGAAGGCCCATGCGGGCAAGACGGTCAAGTTGCTGCTCAACAAGCACCCCTACACCGACGCGATGATCGCCAACATCGAGAACTTCAAGTCGTTGACCGGTATGGATGTCGTCTATGACGTCTTCCCGGAAGACGTCTATTTCGACAAGGTGACCGCCGCGTTGTCCTCGGGCTCCAGCGAATATGACGCCTTCATGACCGGCGCCTATATGACCTGGACCTATGGCCCTGCCGGCTGGTGTGAAGACCTCAGCCAGTGGGTCAAGGACCCGGCCAAAACCAACCCGCTTTACGCCTGGGATGACTTCCTGCCGGGCGTGATCAAGTCCTGCGCTTGGAACGGGGTTCCCGGTGGCGCGCTGGGTTCGGATGACGCCAAGCAGTGGTGCATCCCGATGGCTTACGAACAGAACAACCTGACCTACAACAAGCGGGTGTTCGACGCCAACGGCATCGCAGTTCCGACCAACCTTGACGAACTGCTGGACACTGCCGCCAAGGCGAAGTCGGTGATGAACGGCGGCTACGGCATCGGCGTTCGCGGCTCGCGCTCTTGGGCGACGATCCACCCGGGCTTCTTGTCGGGCTATGCCAACTTCGACCAGAAAGACCTGAACATCGACGCAGACGGCAAGCTGTCGGCAGCGATGAACACGGATGTGTCCAAGGAATACCACACCAAGTGGGTGAAGATGATCCAGGATTCCGGCGCGCCGGACTGGTCGACGCACACCTGGTATCAGGTCGGCACAGACGTCGGCGCGGGCAAGTCCGCGATGATGTTCGACGCCGATATCCTTGGCTACTTCATGAACGGCACCGGCAATGCCGAAGCGGGCAACCTTGCCTTCTCGGCGTTCAAGGCCAACTCGGCGGCGGCAGCACCGACGCCGAATATCTGGATCTGGTCGATGGCCATGTCGTCCTTCTCGGCCGACAAGGATGCGACCTGGTACTTCTTGCAGTGGGTCACCGGGCCGGAACATGACCTGTTCGGCGCGCAGACCATGGACCTTGTGAACCCGGCCCGCGCTTCGGTCTGGGCGGATGGGGCCTTCCGCGACAAGCTGTCGAAGTCCTACTCGGGCTATGTGGAAATGCACGACGCCTCGGCTCCCGGCGCGTCGATCAAGTTCACGCCGCAGCCGCTGTTCTTTGACCTGACCACCGAATGGGCGGCAACGCTTCAGAAGATGGTCGCGAAGGAAGTCCCGGTTGATGAAGGTCTGGACATGCTGGCCGAAAGCGTCAACGGCCAGTTGAAAGAAGCCGGTCTGGGCTAAGGTCGCGCTTGGGTGGCGGGGCAAACGTCCCGCCACTTCCCCCCCCTGTTGTTTGCTCCCGCAGGGGGGCACCTTTCTTTGCGGCGCAAGGCCCTCTTGACGGCATGGGCCATGCCGCCCCAGCCTGACCCAATTCCCCCCTCCCCGGCCCAACCGGGGATCGCAAGGACGTAACGCCCATGACCACCGCCGCGACCGATCAGCCGCGCCGCCGCCGTTTCCGCGTCAGCCGTAGGGTTTTGCCCTATCTGCTGTCGCTGCCGGCGCTTTTGACCTGTATCGGCATCCTGATCCCCTTCCTGACGGCGGTGATCTATTCGCTGCAACGCTACCGGCTGTCACAGCCTTGGGCGCGTAAGTTCAACTGGGGTGAAAACTACCTGAATTTCTTCACCGATCCGGCGTTCTGGAACACGCTCAAGGTATCTGTGACCTATGCCTTCCTGACCGTGACGGTGGAGCTTTTGCTGGGTCTGGGCATCGCGCTTTTGCTACAAAAGCGCAACCGGACCAACAACTTCATCTCGATCATGCTCTTGATGCCACTGATGACCGCGCCCGCCTTGGCGGCGCTGATGTGGAAGCTGATGACCAATCCGGGGTTCGGCATCCTGTCCTATTTCGCAACGCTTCTGGGCATTCAGGATTTCAACTGGGCCTCTGATCCGCAGACCGCGATGCTGACCGTGGTGATTGTCGATGTCTGGGTCTACACGCCGTTTATCATGATCCTGCTGCTGGCAGGTCTGCGCTCGCTGCCGCCGCAACCGTTTGAGGCCGCGGCGCTGGACGGGGTGCCGCGCTGGTTTGTGTTCTGGCGCATCACGCTGCCGATGCTGACGCCCTTCTTGTTGACGGCCACGCTGTTCCGGGTGATCGAAAGCATCCAGCAATTCGACATCATCTATGCCATGACCCAAGGCGGCCCCGGCGACACGCTGACGGTGTTCCAGGTTGAGGCCTATCTGAACTTCTTCCAGTCCACCAACGTGGGCCGATCGGCGGCGCTGCTGATGATCCTTTGGGCCATCACCTATGTGCTGTCGAATATCTTCATCAAGAACTGGCTGCGCCTGCGCGAAAAGCAGCGCGGCAACGCTTAAGGAGGCCGAAATGGAAACCACTTCCCCCGTCGAACGCCTTCTGCGTGGCATCGCCATCACGCTGGTTTGCCTGTTCTTCATGTTCCCCATCGTCTGGATCGTGCTCATGAGCTTCCAGACCAATGAGACCATCCTGCGCGTTCCGCCCTCGGTCATCTTCGCACCGACGCTTGAGAATTACACCGCACTGATCACCGGCAAGCTGGAAACGCAGGCGGGCACGCTGGACATCGACTTCATGGGCAACCTCTGGAACTCGTTGTTCTTGTCCACCGCATCGGTCGCCATCGGGCTGATCCTTGGCGTGCCTGCGGCCTATGCCTTTGCGCGGCTGAAGTTTCGCGGGTCCGAGGACATAGCCTTTACCCTGTTGTCGTTCCGCTTTGCGCCGCCGCTTCTGGTGCTGTTGCCGCTGACGATTTATTTCCAGCAACTGGGATTGGCCAATACTTATGGCGGGCTGATCTGGGTCTATCAGCTGATTGTGCTGCCGCTGATCCTTTGGATCGTGCGCGGGTATTTTGAGGATATCCCCGCCGACATCGAATATGCTTACCGCATCGCCGGGCATGATTTCTGGTCCACCTTCCGCCGGATCGCGCTGCCTTTGGCCGGTCCGGGGATCGCGGCGGCCGGGCTGTTGTCATTCATCTTCGCGTGGAACAACTTTGTCTTTGCGCTGGTCTTGGCCTCCGCCGACAAGCAACCCGTCACCGTGGGGGCGCTGGCCTTTGTCACCGCCTCTGGCATCCAATATGGCCAAGTCGCCGCCGGGATCGTTTTGTCGATTGCGCCGACCTTCGCCCTCGCCCTCTATGCACAGCGCTACCTTGTCGAAGGTTTGTCGCTGGGCGCCGTCAAGGGATAAGCCATGACGATCACGCTGAAAAACATCCGCAAGGCATTCAAGACCAACACGGTGCTTGAGGATGTCTCGCTCTCCGTCGCCACGGGCGAAACGCTGGTGCTGTTCGGGCCTTCGGGTGCGGGCAAGACGGTGCTTCTGCGCCTGATCGCCGGGGTGATTGAACCCGATGCCGGGGAAATCCACGTCAATGGCCAGAACATGGCCGGGGTAGAGCCTGAGGATCGCGGCATCGGCATGGCGTTCCAGAACTTCGCCCTGTTCCCCCACATGGACGCCTTCGCCAATATCGCCGCCCCCTTGACCGCGCGGCACCAGTCCAAAGCGGTGATGAAGGACACGGTGGAAAAGGTCGCGCGTTTGCTGAAAATCGACCATGTGCTGCACCACAAGCCCAAGGAACTGTCGAACGGCCAAAAGCAACGCACCGCGCTGGCCCGCGCCCTCTCTGCCGCGCCGTCGATCCTGTTGCTGGATGACCCGCTGCGGAACGTTGACGCCAAGTTGCGCTTTGAAATGCGGCTGGAACTGCCCCGCCTGCTGAAAGACCAGAACGCGACCGTCATCTACGTCACGCAGGATTATAAGGAGGCGATGGCCTTGGGCCACCGTATCGCCGTGATGAACGATCACGGCATCCAGCAGATTGGCACGCCGCAGGACATCTACCTGTCGCCCGCCAATACCGACATCGCGCGCCTGTTCGGCGATCCAGTGATCACGCTGTTGGACGTGGTGCCCGAACGCCGTGCGGGCCAAGTGGTGGCGCTGATCTCTGACACCGCCATTCCGCTGCTGGAAGATTACGCCCCGCAGATCGGCCAAGCCTGCATCCTTGGCCTGCGGCCCGAGGCGCTGCGCTTCGTCTCCGAAGACACCCCCGGCGCCATCCCGGTGGAGGTGGAGGCCGAGACCCCCCTGAACGAAAAGACCGTCACCTTGGCGCTGACCTTGCGGGGCCGTGAAATCATGGTCTCGCGTCCCGCAGGCACCCCCGGCCCAACCTCAGGCCGCGCGCATATTGCCGTCGATGCGGCATCCGCCATCCTGTTTGACCGCGCCTCTGGCCGCCGCATCGCCCCCGTCCACAAGATCATCCGCAAGGAGGAGGTGGCATGACCATCCAACTGTCGCTGAAATCCGTGGATAAATTCTATGGCCCGGTGGGCAAAGGCGTCCATGCCGTCAAGGACATCACGATGGCTGTGCCCAAGGGCGACATCATCGCGCTGTTGGGATCTTCAGGCTGCGGCAAAACCTCAACGCTGCGGATGATCGCGGGGTTCGAAGCGGTTTCACGCGGGACCATCGAACTGGCGGGCAAGCAAGTACAGACCTTGCCCCCCGTGCGCCGCAATGTGGCGATGGCGTTTGAGGGCTACTCGCTTTACCCCACAGTCAGCGTGCGTGATAACATCGCCTTCGCCCTGAAGGCGTCTCGGTTGGCCGAGGCAGAGGTGGCGCGCCGTGTCGGCCATGTCGCCGATATGCTGGAAATCACCGATATCTTGGACCGCTTCCCGTTTTCCATCTCGGGCGGGCAGCAACAAAGGGCCAGCCTTGCGCGGGCTTTGGTGCGCGATGCGGACCTGCATCTCTTGGATGAACCGATGGGGCAGTTGGAACCGCAACTGCGGACCCTGCTGCGCGGCCGGATCAAGCATTACATCAAGGAACGTGGTCTGACGGCGATCCTTGTCACCCATGACCAGACCGAAGCGAATGCCTTGGCCGACCGCATTGCCGTGATGGAGGGCGGGGTCTTGCAGCAATACGGCAGCCCGGCGGAAATCAAGGAACGCCCCGCGAACCTGTTCACCGGCACCTTTGTCGGCGAACCGCCGATGAACGTCTTTGCCGCCACGGCAAGCGTTTCGGGCGGCACATTGACCTTTGACCTGACCGGGGGGCTGGACCTGCGCTATGCGGAATCCGCCTTTGATCCGCGCGTGCGCAAGATGGTGCTGGACCGCAAACAGGTGATGATCGGCGTGCGCCCCTATGCCGTGCATCGCGCCGAACAGGGCGCGGCGGCGCGGGTGGTGGCCAACCAATGGCTTGGCGACCAAAGCCACATCGCCGCGAGTTTTGCCGGGAAAACCATCGTCCTGGTGGAACATGACCGCGCCCATTTGACAGAAGGCGAGCCAATCAAGGTTGAGATCAAACCACAGGATTTGCACATCTTCGATCCGACCTCGGGTCTTGCGTTGTCCCATGGGAATGAGCTTGCGGCATGACCGCGGGGGCTGACATCCTGATCGGCATCGATGCCGGAACGTCGGTGATCAAGGCGGTGGCCTTTGATCTGGGCGGGCGTCAATTGGCGGTGGCCTCGACCCCCAACCGCTACACCACCCGCCCCGATGGCGCGGCGTTTCAGGATATGGCCCAGACTTGGGACGATTGCGCCGCCACTTTGCGCGCGCTGGGGGAAAAGGTGGCGAACCTTGCCGCCCGCACTTTGGCTGTGGCAGTGACGGCGCAGGGGGATGGGACTTGGCTGGTGGGTGCAGGGAATGAACCTGTCACCGATGGCTGGATTTGGCTGGATGCCCGCGCCGTGAACACCGTCAAACGCCTGCGTGGCACGGACGCTGACATCGCGCGGTTTCACCACACCGGATCAGGGCTGAACGTTTGCCAGATGGGCAGCCAGATCGCCCATATGCTGGCGACAACGCCCGAGGTTGTTCACGCCGCCGAAGTGGCGCTGCATCCAAAGGATTGGCTCTTCCTCAACCTCACCGGCATCCGCGCCACGGACCCGTCAGAGGCCTGCTTTACCTTCGGCGATTTTCGCACCCGCAGCTATTCTGACACCGCCATCGGCGCTTTGGGGCTGGAGGCACAGCGCCACCTGCTGCCGCCGATCCTTGACGGCAGCCAGTCCACCCACCCGCTGACCGACGCCGCTGCCCGCCAGACAGGCTTACGCGCGGGAACGCCAGTGAGCCTTGGCTATGTCGATGTGGTCTGTACCGCGCTTGGCGCAGGGATCGTGACCGACGCCCCTGCCGCCTGCACCATCATCGGCTCCACCGGCATGCATATGCGCGCGCAGATGGCTGCGGATGCGGTCCTGAACACCGAACTCACCGGCTATGTGATGTGTCTGCCCCTCCCGGGTATGATCGCCATGCTGCAATCCAATATGGCCGCAACCTTGAACATCGACTGGGCCTTGGCCTTGGCAGGTGACCTCGCCGCCAGTTTCGGCGCACCGCAGGACCGCGCCACCCTGATTGCCCGGATTGACGGGTGGATGGCCGAAAGCACCCCCGGCGCGCTGCTCTATCACCCCTATATCTCTGAGGCGGGGGAGCGTGGCCCCTTTGTCAACGCCGCCGCCCGCGCCAGCCTGATCGGCCTGTCCTCGCGCCATGGTTTCCCCGACATCATGCGTGCGGTGATCGAAGGTTTGGGCCTCTCTGCCCGCGATTGCTACACCGCCATGGGCGACATGCCCACCGAACTGCGCCTGACCGGGGGGGCGGCACGCTCCACCGCCCTGCGCCGCGTGCTGGGGGCCGCTATCGGTGCGCCCACGCGCGTGTCGTCGCGCGAAGAGGCGGGCGCGGCAGGTGCCGCGATGATGGCCGCCGTGGCGAATGGCGTCTATCCCGACATGGCCGCCTGCATCGCCGACTGGGTGACGCCCGCACTTGGCCCCGCTGAACCCGCCGATCCTGATTTGACGACGCTTTACGCCCGCCGTTATCCGGCATACCGCATGGCACGGCTGGCACTGGAACCCGTCTGGGACGGGCTTTCGACTGTTTGAGGACGAAGACAATGGCAAAGACCGTCGCCATCATCGGTGACCACTTCATGCTCCCCGAGGTGTTTCAGGACAAAATCCTGACCCTCTGCGGCGATGGGTTGTCGATCCGCACCCGCAAGGACAACTGGCCGGATGAGCCGATGGAACATGGCTACGCCGTAGAGGGAATGGACGGGCTGAAAGAGTACTTTGGCACCGCCGATGACGTGGTCGAATTCATAGGCGATGCCGAGATTCTGGTGACCCAGCTCGCGCCGATGTCGCGCGGGATGCTGCAACGCTTGCCCAAGCTGAAGATGATCGCTGTCTCTCGTGGCGGGCCTGTGAATATCGACATGGCGGCGGCGCGGGATCATGGGGTTCTGGTGGTCAACACGCCGGGACGGAATGCCTCTGCCGTCGCCGAGTTCACCCTTGGCGCCATGCTGTCGGAAACCCGCAAAATCCGTGAGGGGCATGAGGCTTTGCGTCGCGGCGAATGGCGCGGCGACCTTTACCGCGCCGACGTGACAGGGCGGGAACTCAACGAATTGACCGTGGGCGTGATCGGCTACGGCAATATCGGGACCAAGGTGGTGCGCCTGCTCCGCGCCTTTGGGGCCAAGGTGCTGGTGCATGATCCCTATATCCAGCTTGCGCCCGAAGATGCGGCGGCGGGGGTTGAACTCGTGGCCTTTGACCGCCTGCTGGCGGAAAGCGATGTGGTCACGATGCACGCCCGCGTGACGGCGGAAACCAAGCATATGATGAACGCCGATGCCTTTGCCCGGATGAAAAAGGGATCGCTCTTTCTTAACACCGCGCGGGGGCCGCTCTGCGATTATGACGCGCTTTATGCCGCGCTTACGGAGGGTCCCCTTGGGTCCGCGATGTTGGAAACCTTTGCAGTGGAACCCGCCCCGCCGGACCTGCCGCTTCTGCATCTGCCCAATGTCACCATCACCCCGCATATCGCCGGCGCTTCGGTCCGCACCGTCACCTTCGCCGCCGAACAAGCGGCTGAGGAGGTGCGGCGCTATCTGGCGGGTGAGCCGCCAAGGAACCCCTGCTGATGGCCGCGCGCGAGGATATCTGCGCCGCAATGGTGGCGCTGGTCGACACCGGGTTGAACCGGGGGGCCTCGGGTAATGTGTCGGTGCGGGATGGCGATCATATGCTGATCTCTCCATCCGGCATCCCGCCGCGCGACATCACGCCGGATCAGGTCGCCCGCATGGCGCTGGCCGGGGATGGCGATTGGGAGGGGCCAAAGAAACCCTCTGTCGAATGGCGCTTTCACCGCGACATCCTGAACGCGCGGCCAGAGATCAACGCTGTGGTGCACACCCATTCCCAATGGTGCACCGTGCTTTCGATCGCGCGGCGCACCATCCCGGCGGTGCATTACATGATCGCGGCCTTTGGCGGCCCCGATATCCGCCTTGCCCCCTATGCCACCTTTGGCACGCCGGAACTCTCGGCGGGCATCCTGATCGCCATGGAAGGTCGCGCCGGATGCCTGATGGCCAATCACGGCATGGTGGTGGGGGGGCGCGATCTGACCCATGCACTGTGGCTGGCCAATGAACTGGAAGCCTTGGCCCATCAGCACTATCACACGCTTCTGATCGGCGGTGGGTACATTCTGTCAGAGGCAGAGCTAGAAGACACCTTCAAAGGGTTCGCCTCCTACGGAACCCAGTCAAAAGGCACCTGAGATGACCGAGACGGTAGACCTGTTCATCATCGGCGGCGGCATCAATGGCGCGGGCATCGCGCGCGATGCGGCGGGACGGGGTCTGTCGGTGGTCTTGTGTGAGAAAGACGATTTGGCACAGGGAACGTCGTCTCGGTCGGGCAAGCTGGTGCATGGGGGCTTGCGCTATCTGGAGTATTACGAGTTTCGTCTGGTGCGCGAGGCACTGATCGAACGCGAAGTGCTGCTGAACTCTGCCCCGCATATCATCTGGCCGATGCGCTTTGTGCTGCCCCATTCCGCCGATGACCGCCCCGCGTGGTTGGTGCGGTTGGGGCTGTTTCTGTATGACCATCTGGGGGGCCGCAAGCGCCTGCCTGGCACCCGCACGCTGGACCTGCGGCGCGATCCCGAAGGGGCACCGCTAAAGGCGAAATACGTCAAGGGGTTTGAGTATTCGGATTGCTGGGTCGATGACGCGCGCCTGGTGGTGTTGAACGCGCTGGATGCGGCGGAAAAGGGGGCAAAGGTCTATACCCGCACCGCCTGCACCTCTGCCCGGCGCGAGGGCGGGATGTGGCGGGTTGAGATGACCGATACCCGCAACGGCACCCGCCGCAGCGTGATGGCACGGGCCTTGGTCAATGCGGGGGGCCCTTGGGTCAATGACATCATCGGGCGGGTCACCGGCACCAACTCCAGCCGCAATGTCCGTCTGGTCAAGGGCAGCCACATCATCGTGCCGAAGTTCTGGGACGGGATGCAGGCCTATCTCGTCCAGAACCATGATC
>JAIYDR010000152.1 GCA_027487395.1 Rhodobacter sp.
ACGACACCTTCCGCGCGCTGTTGACGTGGCGCATCGCGGGCTATCCCTTGATGGTCTATGTCGTGGCGGTGATGGCGCTTTTGGCGTGGTTCATCCAGTCGCACACGACCTTGGGCCGCAACTTCTATGCCGTGGGCGGGGGAGAGGAACTGGCCCACGCCTCGGGTCTGAACGTGCGTCGCGTGCGGATCATGGGCTTCGTGCTGGCCGGCGTGTTCTATGCCGTGGCCGGTATCCTTCAGGTTGCCAAACTGGGGCAGGCGGAATCCGTCTCGGGCGCGAATTTCATGTTCATCTCGATCACCTCGGTCGTTGTAGGCGGCGTGGCGCTTTGGGGCGGCATCGGCGGCATCTGGAACACCGTTGTCGGCGTGCTGATCGTGAACGTGATCAACAACGGCATGGTGGTGATCGGTCTGCCGGATTTCCTGCAAGACGGGATGCTGGGGCTTTTGGTCATCGTGGCGGTGGTGCTTTCGACCGACCGCCGCGCCATCAGTTTCGTGAAATGAGGGCGCGGCCATGTATCAACTGAAGGCCGTCGACAAGAAATTTCCCGGTGTCCACGCGCTGAAATCCGTGGATTTTGAGATCAAGCGCGGCGAGATCGTGGGACTTGTCGGCGAGAATGGCGCAGGCAAATCCACGCTCATGAAGGTGATCTATGGGGCCTACCAGCCCGATGGCGGCACGATTGCCATCGGTGGCAAGCCTGTCCGGTTCCAGAACCCGCGTCAGGCGATGGAAAAGGGCATCGGCATGGTGTTCCAGGAGCAATCGCTGATCCCGAACCTGACGGTGATGGAAAACATCTACCTTGGCTATGAACAGCAGTTCGTTCGCTTTGGCGTCATCAACTGGAAGGCCATGGCGGCGGCAGCGCGCAAGCAATTGGCCAAGGTCAAGCTGGACATCGATCCGGCAACCATCACCTCTGCCCTGTCTTTTGCGCAGCGCCAATTGGTTGAACTGGCCAAAGTCTTGACGCTGGAAGAACGGGTCGAAGGCGATCTGGTGATCCTCTTGGACGAACCCACCAGCGTTCTGGCCGAGGATGAGGTGAAGATGCTTTTCGCCATCGTCCGTGACCTGACCAAACGGGCGTCCTTCATCTTCGTCAGCCACCGTCTGGACGAGGTGATGGAACTATCGGACCGCATCTATGTGATGAAGGACGGCGCGGTGGTGGATGTCGTCCAACAGGGCGGCTCGACGGTCGAGCAGATCCAGCACAAGATGGTGGGCCGCAATGTAGACCGCGAATACTACCGCGAGCAGCGGCAAAAGCCCTTTGATGCCGCAAAGGTTCTGCTGGAAATGGACGGGGTGTCCCTTCCGGGGCGCATCAAGGACATCAGCCTGAAAGTCCATGCGGGTGAAGTGCTCTGCCTTGTCGGAACCGAAGGATCCGGACGTGAGGCAATCTTGCGCACGATCTACGGGATGCGCACCCCGGTTGCGGGGACCGTGCGGATCAAGGGGCAGACGGTGACTTCATTCCACCCGCAGGCCGCCGTGACTGCGGGGGTCGGCTATGTGCCGCGCGAACGCAAGATCGAAGGCATCGTGGCGGGCATGAGCGTCTTTGAGAACATGACACTGTCGCAGATGGGCCGCTATTCCCGCTTTGGCGTGCTGAACGTCGCAGCGGAACGGGCTTTGGCGCGGGACTGGATCACCAAGCTGTCGATCAAGGCCCATACCGAGCATGCTGATTGCGGCAACCTGTCGGGCGGCAACCAGCAAAAGGTGGTGCTGTCCAAATGGCGCTCAGGCGGGTCAGAAATCATGCTGCTCGATCATCCGACACGCGGTCTCGATATCGGGGCCAAGGAGGACGTCTATGAGATGATCCGCGACATGTCGGATGACGGTGTGGGCGTCGTCCTTGTGGCCGACACGCTGGAGGAAGCGATTGGTCTGTCGCACAGCATCATCGTGGTGAAAGACGGCGCCATCCAACAGAGGTTCGATTGCCAGCCGGGCGCAAAGCCCACGCTGTTTGACCTGCTTCATTACATGATCTGACGGGAAAGAAGATGGACCTTCAACGCCTTAAGCCGCATTTCCCTTGGATCACCCTTGTCGTTCTGGTGGCCTTTGTCGGCATAACGGACCCGAACTTTCTGAAACCGGTCAACCTGTTGTCGCTGGCCGGGGACATCGTGCCCCTGTTCATCATGGCGCTGGGCCTGACCTTCGCCATCTACATCGGTGGCATCGACCTGTCGGCGCAGTCGATGGCGAATATGATCACGGTCGTGGCCTCGGTCTATCTGGCCAGCCTTGGCCTCTGGGTGGCGGCGCTGTGCGTTGTGCTGGGCTTTGGGCTTGGGCTGCTTTCAGGTTTCATCACGACACGGATGTTTGTGCCCTCGTTCATCTCCACCCTCGCCGTTGGGGGGGTATGCTTTTCCGTGGCGCAATGGCTGTCGGGAAACCGCGCGCTGAACATGGATGCTGAACAAAGAAACGCACTGTTTGGCTGGATGATCGGGCGAACCGGCATCATCCCCAATGAATTGTTCATCGCCGCAGGGCTTTTGGCCATCTGTCTGTTCATCGAACGGCGCACGACGCTGGGGCGTGCACTAAAGGCCGTCGGCGCGGGAGAAATGGCGGCGGCGGCCTCTGGTCTGAATGTGACGCGCTACAAGATGTTGGCCTTTGCCATTTCGGGGGCGATGGCGGCGATTGCGGGGCTTTTGTTCAGCGTCAAGCTGTCCGGAGGCGCGCCGACCATCGCGAACGGCTTTCTCTTGCCCGCCATCGTGGCGGTGCTGGTGGGTGGCACGCCTTTGACGGGCGGGGTGGGGGGTGTCCTCAATACCGCCATCGGCACGCTGATTGTGGCGGTAATCCGGACCTCCATGCTCTATTTCGGGGTGCAGGCGACGCAGCAACAGATGGTGTTTGGACTGGTGCTGATCGTGGCGATTGCACTGACCATCGACCGCTCAAAACTGCGGACGGTGAAGTGACATGTCAAAGATGCTGGCGGCTGTTCTTGTCGAACCCAAGCGGTTTGATCTGCAACAGGTCGACATCCCAAACGTAGGCCGGGATGAGGTTCTGATCCGCGTCACCCGCACGGGCATTTGCGGCACGGATCTGCATATCTTTAACGGCCATTATGCCGCTGATCGTCTGCCAATGGTGCCGGGTCATGAATTCTGCGGCACGGTCGCGGAACTTGGTCAGGATGTGCGGCATTTGTCTGAAGGGCAGGCTGTCGTGGCTGACATCAACATCGGCTGCGGCACCTGCTATTGGTGCCGCCGGAACGAGGTGCTGAACTGCCCCGCCATGACGCAAGTGGGCATCGGGCGCGATGGGGCTTTTGCGCAATATGTAGTGGTCCCGGCGCGGTTGGTGATCCCCGTGCCGGAGGGAATGCCCGAAGCGTTGCAGGCGCTGGTCGAACCTGTCGCTTGCGTGGTGCGCGCCGCGCGCAAAGCGCGGGTCGGCTTTGGGCAATCTGCGGTGGTTCTGGGTGCGGGTCCGATTGGCAACCTGCATGTGCAGATGCTGCGGCTGTGCGGCGCGGCCCCGATCATCGCCGCTGATCTGAGCGAGGATCGCTGCCGCATGGCGCTGGAGGTGGGGGCTGATGCCGCCGTCAGCGATCCCGCGCGCCTAAAGGCCGAGGTGCTGGCACGCACGGGCGGTCGTGGGGCCGATCTGGTGATCGAAAGTGTCGGCTCGCCCCGGCTTTACGCGCAGGCCTTCGATTTGATCCGCAAGGGTGGGCATGTGGCTTTCTTCGGGATCACCGGACCGGGAGAGACTGTGCCCGTCGACATCCTGCGCAGCGTGCTGGAGGAGAACAGCCTGAAAGGCAGCGTCGCCGGCATGGGCGAGGATATGCACGACGCCTTGACCCTGCTGGCGCATGGCCGTTTCCGGACCGATGCCTTCACCGGCGCGACCTTTGCCCTTGAAGATATCCAGACAGCCTTTGACACGTTGGCACAGCGGCCTGCCGATCTGAAAACCCAGATCCGCATCGGTTGATCCGGGCAAGGTTGACTTAAAAGTAACCAATCAGTTACAAAATTGACACCGCTCTCAGAAGCGGATCTGACAGGAGACGGTACATGGACCAGCGCAGGACACTCCACAGCTTGCCCGCAGCCCCGCGCGAATTTGGTTTTTGGCTGGATGGCGCATGGGAAGGCGGGCGTCCCCTGTTTGAGCGCGCCTCTCCTGGCCATGGCGTTGCCGTGACGCGGACACAGAAATGCACGGTTGCCGATCTGGAAGCCGCCGTTGCCGCCGCGCGCCGGGCGTTTGAGGATCGCAGTTGGGCGGGTCTGTCTGGTGCCGACCGTGCCGCCGTCTTGCTGCGCACCGCCGAGATCCTGCGCCGCCGCCGCGACGAGATCGCCTATTGGGAAGTGCTGGAGAATGGCAAACCCATTTCACAAGCGCGGGGCGAAATTGACCATTGCATCGCCTGTTTCGAAGTCGGCGCAGGGGCGGCGCGACTGCTGCATGGCGACAGCTTCAACAGCCTTGGTGACAGCCTGTTTGGCATGGTGTTGCGCGAACCGGTGGGGGTCGTCGGTCTGATCACCCCGTGGAACTTCCCTTTCCTGATCCTGTGTGAGCGGGTGCCGTTCATCCTCGCCTCGGGTTGCACGATGGTCGTGAAACCGTCCGAAGTGACCAGTGTCACCAGTCTGATGCTGGGCGAAATTCTGGCCGAGGCCGGTTTGCCCAAGGGCGTCTACAACGTCGTCACCGGATCGGGGCGGACCATCGGGCAGGCGCTGACCGAACATCCTGAAGTGGATATGCTGTCCTTCACCGGCTCTACCTCAGTGGGCCGGTCGGTGGTCCATGCGGCGGCTGACAGCAACTTCAAGAAACTGGGGCTGGAGTTGGGTGGCAAGAACCCGATCATCGTCTTTGCCGATGCCGATCTGGAGGATGCCGCCGATGCTGCGGCCTTTGGGATCAGCTTCAACACGGGGCAATGCTGCGTGTCCTCGAGCCGCTTGATTGTCGACCGCCGTGTCCAGGCAGAGTTTGAGGCGATCCTGGCCGAGAAGATGAAAAAGATTGTGGTGGGCGATCCTTTGGATGAGGCGACGCAAGTAGGGGCAATCACCACCGACGCCCAGAATGAGACGATCCTGTCCTATATCGCCAAGGGCAAGGCCGAAGGGGCAAAGGTACTGACCGGTGGTGCCGCGATGGACCTTGGGCGCGGCAGCTACATCGCGCCGACGCTGTTTTCCGGCGTGACGCCCGACATGGCGATCGCACGCGATGAAATCTTCGGTCCGGTTCTGGCATCCTTTGATTTTGACACGATGGAACAGGCCATCCATCTGGCCAATGACACGGTCTACGGTCTTGCGGCCAGCGTCTGGTCAAAGAACATCGACACCGCGCTGACCGTGTCGCGCCGCGTGCGTGCGGGGCGGTTCTGGGTCAATTGCATCATGGCGGGGGGGCCGGAAATGCCCTTGGGTGGGTTCAAGCAATCGGGCTGGGGCCGCGAGGCCGGGGTATACGGAGTAGAGGAATACACGCAGGTGAAATCCGTGCATGTTGAGATTGGCAAGCGCAACCATTGGATCAAATGACATGGCACAGGGGTTTGATTACGTCATCGTGGGCGGCGGTTCGGCGGGATGCGTTCTGGCCGCGCGTCTGTCCGAAGACCCATCCGCCCGCGTCTGCCTGATCGAGGCGGGCGGCAAGGACACCAATCCGCTGATCCATGTCCCGGTGGGATTTGCCAAGATGACCACCGGACCCTTGACCTGGGGTCTGGTCACCGCACCGCAAAAGCACGCGAACATGCGCGAAATTCCCTATGCACAGGCGCGCGTGCTGGGCGGGGGGTCGTCGATCAATGCCGAAATCTTTACGCGTGGCCACCCTTCCGATTACGACCGCTGGGCCGAAGACGAAGGAGCGGACGGCTGGTCTTTCAAGGAGATCCAGAAGTATTTCCTGCGCTCTGAAGGCAACACCATCCTTTCGGGCGGCTGGCACGGCACCGATGGTCCGCTGGGCGTGTCCAACACCCCCGATCCCAACCCATTGAGCCGCGCCTTTGTGCAAAGCTGTCAGGAACTGGGGATGCCCTATAACTCCGATTTCAACGGTGCGCAGCAAGAGGGGGCGGGCATCTACCAGACCACGACGCGCGGCAATCGCCGCTGCTCGGCCGCGGTCGGCTATTTGCGACCTGCGATGGGGCGGGCCAATCTGACAGTGATCACCGGGGCCTTGGTCCTGCGGATCGTGTTTGACGGCAGGCGCGCCGTTGGGGTGGAATATGCGCTTGGTGACACCCCAACCGTCGCGCGTGCAGAGTCTGAGGTGATCGTGACCTCTGGCGCCATCGGCAGCCCCAAGCTGATGATGTTGTCTGGTATCGGTCCGGCAGCCCATCTGCGCCAGCATGGCATTCAGGTTGTGCAAGATTTGCCCGGTGTCGGGCAGAACCTCCATGACCATTTCGGCATCGACATTGTGGCCGAGTTAAACGGTCACGAAAGCCTTGATAAGTACAACAAACCACATTGGGCGCTGTGGGCGGGGATACAATATGCGCTGTTCAAGTCCGGCCCCATAACCTCGAATGTTGTGGAAGGCGGGGCATTTTGGTATGCGGACGGGCCGGGGTCGCGGGCCAATCCTGACCTGCAATTCCATTTCCTATGCGGCGCGGGGGCCGAGGCGGGCGTCCCCAGCGTGCCAAAAGGCTCCTCTGGCATCACCCTGAACAGCTACACCTTGCGGCCGAAATCGCGTGGATCGGTCACCTTGCGCTCGGCTGATCCCAAGGCGGCACCTGTCGTTGACCCCAAATTCCTTGGCCACCCGGATGACCTTCGCATCTCGGTCGAAGGGGTGAAGATCAGCCGTGAGATTTTCGGGCAGGCTTCCTTGCAGAAATACATCAAGGCGATCCGCTTCCCGGACCAGAATGTGCGCACGCAGGCCGAATATGAGGCCTATGCCCGCCAATACGGCCGCACCTCATATCACCCGACCTGCACCTGCAAGATGGGCAAGGACGAGATGGCGGTCGTTGACCCGCAACTTCGGGTGCATGGGTTGGACGGACTGCGCATCTGCGACAGTTCGACCATGCCGTCGCTGGTCGGATCGAACACCAACGCGCCGTCGATCATGATCGGCGAACGGGCCGCAGACCTGATCCGCGGCAACCGTTAGGCCATCTCTCGGCTGATGCGCGACTTGGGGCGGCACTGGTTGGTGCCGCCCCTTTGCCATCAGTCAAAGTCCGGCGCATAGGGGACAAGGTTCTTGCCCACGATCCGGTATCCGGTGGCCATCATCCGGTCGATCCGCTCCATGTCGATGGACGACAGGGTGAAATCCATCACGGCAAAATTGGCGTGGATGTTGTCTGGTTTGGTGGACATGGTGTTGATCGGCACACCCTTTTGCAAAATCCAGCGCAGCACGACTTGTGCCGCTGATTTGCGGTAGCCTGTGCCGATTTCGGCAAAGAGCGGATACTTGAACACCTCACCCCGCGCGACTGAACAATAAGACGATAGAGGAACCCCAGTCTCTTGAGCTGCGGCCAAGAGTTTCGACTGATCCAATAAGGGATGAAACTCGACCTGATTGGTGATAAGCGGGGCATCGACGATGGCGCGCGCCTGCCGCATCATCGCGGCTGTGTAATTTGAAATGCCGATGTGGCGGGCCAGCCCTAGGTCATAGGCCTGCTGCAACCGGCGCAACGAGGGTGCGATGTCGCCGCCGGGGGTGGGCCAATGCAGCAAAAGGATATCGACCTGCGCGATCCGCAGTGCCTTGAGCGAGGCTTCCACGGACGGCAGAAAAGCCGCCTCGGTGAAGTTATCGACGCCCACCTTGGTGGTGATGCAGAGATCCTCCCGCGCCACGCCGCATTCCGCCAGGACCGCGCCGGTAACGGCCTCATTTCCATACATCTGCGCCGTGTCAAAGGCGCGATAGCCAGCAAGAACCGCAGTTTCGATGGCGGCGCGCAGCACTTCTCCTTTCAGGGGAAATGTGCCAAAGGCACGCTGGTGGGTCTTCTGGAACATGATGTTCATGGGCTTTTGTCCTTCCCTGCCGTTTGGGTGCGAAACCGACGGACTCCGTCCATTTTGTCGCTTGATCTTCCGTGTCGATCCTCGGTATCTTTATAACCGGTTAGTTACTTATTGCCAACCGCGGAAGGAGAAGCCCATGTCAAAAGTAAAGTCTGCCGCCGAAGCGGCGCGTCTTGTGACAGATGGGGCGACGGTGGCGGTGAACTCATCCTCAGGGCTGCTGTGCCCGGATGAGGTCTTGAAGGCACTCGGCGAAAGATTCCTTGCCGAAGGCGCGCCGCGCGGGCTGACCACTATCCACCCAATTGCCGCTGGAGACATGTTCGGCACCAAAGGCGTCGATCACATCGCGCATAAGGGCATGATTTCGCGGATCATCGGCGGCTCTTTTCCATCGGGACCCACCAATGCCGAACCACCCCTGATCTGGCAGCGCATTCTGGCCGAGGATTTGGCAGCGTGGAACGTGCCGTCCGGCATCGTCTTTGACATGCTGCGCGAAGGGGCGGCAAAGCGGCCAGGGGTGCTGACGCAGGTTGGCATGGATACCTTCGTCGATCCTGAACAGGATGGCTGTGCCATGAACCAGACCGCGCGCAACATGCCGCTGGTCCGCAAGGTCGCATTTGACGGTGACACCTGGTTGCACTTTCCAGCCATCCACCCTGATGTTGCCATCATCCGCGCCAGCACGGCGGATGAAAACGGCAATCTGACTTTCGAACAGGAAGGTGCCACGTTGGGCGCGATGGAAATGGCGCTTGCCGCGCGCAATTCTGGCGGCATCGTCATCGCGCAGGTCCGTCGCGTTGCGGCACAAGGCACGCTGAAGCCGCATGACGTGCGGGTGCCGGGCATCCTTGTCGATGTCATCGTCGAAGCACCCGACCAGTTGCAAACCACCGCAACCCCCTATGATCCGGCGATCTCGGGCGAGTTGTTTCGTCCACTGCATTCTTTCCGGACGCCGGAATTCAACGTCTCAAAGGTCATCGCACGGCGCGTGTCGATGGAGGTTCGGGCGGGCTGGGCCGTCAACATCGGCTTTGGCATTTCCGCCAACGTGCCGCGCGTGTTGCTTGAAGAAGGTCACCACGGCAAGGTCACTTGGGTGATTGAACAAGGTGCCGTTGGGGGCGTCCCGCTGCTGGATTTCAAGTTCGGCTGCGCCTCGAACGCCGAGGCTTTCGTCGCCTCACCCCACCAGTTCATCTATTTTCAGGCAGGGGGGTTCGACTGCTCACTGCTGTCTTTCCTTGAGATCGACGCAGACGGTTCGGTCAACGTCAGCCGACTGTCGGCGACACCGCATCGGACAGCGGGGGCAGGCGGATTCGTCGATATCACGGCACGGGCAAAGAAGATCGTATTCAGCGGCAATTTCAACGCCGGTGCCAAGATGCGGGTCGAAGCGGGCAAATTGGTGATCGACAAGGAAGGCAAGATCGCCAAGATTGTTCCCAAGGTCGATCAGGTCAGCTTTTCGGGGCGTCGGGCGCGTTTGCAGGGTCAGCACATCACCTATGTCACGGAACGCTGCGTGATGCGGCTGATGGAGGATGGCCTGATGGTCACCGAGCTTGCCCCCGGTCTTGATCTGCAACGCGATGTGCTGGATCAGGCCGCCACGCCCCTGATGGTGTCACCCGACCTGCGCGAGATGGACGCGCGGCTGTTCCAGCCCGAACTGATGGGGTTGGATTTGTGACGGACCCGCGCCTTGATCTGTCCTTTGCCGATGGTGTTGCGCGCCTGACGATCCGCCGTCCAGACAAACTCAACGCGCTGGACGCGGCGATGGTTGATGCGCTTTTGCCCCTGTGCCGCCAGATCGAAAGATCAGACGCTTTTGTGGTCATCCTTTCGGGCGAAGGAGGCAAATCCTTTTGCGCCGGTGGCGATATCTCTGCTTGGTCGGGATGGAGCCCCGAGGATTTTGGGCGGCACTGGGTGCGTGACGGCCATGCCGCCTTTGACGCGCTGGCGCGCCTTGCGCAACCGGTGATCGCGGTCCTGGATGGCCATTGCCTTGGCGGCGGGCTGGAACTGGCGGCCTGCGCTGACCTGCGGATTGCCGAGACGCATGTGAAGATCGGGCAGCCCGAAACCGGCCTTGGCATCATCCCCGGCTGGTCCGGCACCCAACGCGCGGTCCGTCGCTTTGGTGCGCAGGCGGTGCGCCGGATGGCCCTGATGGGAGAGGTGTTTTCTGCCGAGGATGCGCTTGGTCTCGGCATCGTCGATCAGGTCGTGCCCACCGGTGCGGGCCATGCCGCCGCCGAAGCGGTGGCCGAGCGTCTGCGCGCCAGATCGCCTCGTGCCGCGGAACTGACAAAGATGATGATCAACGCGGCCGAAGGCGAAGAACGCGAACGGGTGATCGAGGCGCTGGCCGGAACCATTGCCGCCGCATCGCCGGACCTTGCCGAAGGTCTTGCTGCTTTTCGCGAAAAGCGCAAACCTCAGTTCTCTGGACAAAAGGACAAGGCATGATCCGTCACATTGTTGCGCTGCGCTTTCGCGCGGGAACGACTATTGCAACCAAACAGGCACTTTACAGCGACCTTGCTGCCCTGTCGGGCCATATCGATGGCATCCTCGATTTTCAGCATTTTGAGAATGTCTCAGTGGAAACGCCTGCTGTGCGCGGGTTCAATGACCTTTTTTGGTTCGATTTCCGTGATGTGGCTGTGCGGGACACTTATCTGGACGATCCGGCCCACAAGGCCGTTGGCGCACGTTTGGTTGCGGAAGTGGAAGGCGGGATTGACGGCGTCTTTGTCGCGGATGTGGCCCTGTGACGCCTGAAGACCGGCAGGTTTTGACAGCGCTGTTTGAGGCAGCCGTTGCCGCTGCCGATCCAGAGCATGCGCTTGCCGCGCATCTGCCGGACCGGCCCAAAGGGCGTACTGTTGTCATAGGCGCGGGAAAAGGGGCGGCACAATTGGCCGCAGCCTTTGAACGGCTCTGGGAGGGTCCGGTGGAGGGCGTGGTGGTCACCCGCTATGGCTACGCTTGCCCGACCCGCAAAATCCGTGTGCTTGAAGCGGCGCATCCCGTACCGGATGCGGCGGGGCTTGCCGCGTCAAATGCGCTGTTTGCGGCGGTGCGCGGTCTTGGTCCCGATGACCTTGTCGTCGCGCTGGTTTGTGGTGGCGGCTCGGCGCTTTTGCCCTGCCCACCCGGCAATCTGACGCTGGAGGATGAAGCCGCGCTGAACCGCGCGTTGCTGGCATCAGGGGCGCCGATATCGGTGATGAACGCCATCCGCAAACAGGTGTCGGGCATCAAGGGCGGTCGTCTGGCTGCCGCTTGCCACCCAGCGCGGGTGGTGTCGCTGGTCGTGTCGGATGTCCCGGGCGATGATCCGGCGCAAGTTGCCAGTGGCCCGACCGTCCCCGATGCCGTCAGCCGCACGCAGGCACGGGCGATGGTGCAAAGCTGGCGGATCGATTTGCCGCCGTCTGTGTCGGCGTGGCTGGCGGCGGATCAGGGACTTGCCCCCGACCCGCGCGATCCTGTCTTTGCAGGCCATGAGGTGCGCGTCATCGCCTCGGCCCGCCTGTCGCTTGAGGCGGCTGCATCCACAGCGGCGCTGCATGGCCTGCCAGCGGTCATCCTGTCGGATGCCATCGAAGGCGAAGCGCGCGACGTGGGGCGCGTCCATGCCGCCATCGCGCGTGAGGTGGCCGCCCGCAACCGCCCCTTTGCGCGGCCTGTGGTGATCCTGTCCGGTGGGGAAACCACGGTCACGCTGCGCGCCAAGGGGCGGGGTGGGCGCAACAGCGAATTCCTGCTGGCCACGGCGCTTGCGGCGGAAGGCGTGCCCTTTGCTGCGCTGGCGGCCGACACGGATGGCATCGATGGGTCCGAAGACAATGCCGGTGCCTTTGCCACCGGCGACAGCGCCGCACGCCTGCGGGCATTGGGCCAAGACCCGGCGGCGCTGCTGGCGGGCAACGATGCCTTTAGCGCGTTTCAGGCCTTGGGTGACCTCTTCACACCGGGACCGACCGGCACCAACGTCAACGACTTCCGCGCCATCCTGATCCGCTAAGCGTCAGGGCAGCAGCATCAAGGTGGTGCTGCCTTGCTGGATGATCGCGCCGTCCTGATTGCGCGCCTCGACGCCCAAAGTCACGATCCCGCGGTTTGCGTCGCGCGCCGGGCGCTTTGCAGTGACAGTGAACACGGCCTCTATCTGGTCATTCACCAGCACGGGTGCGCTGAACCGGATGTCCCAGCCCAGCGAGGCCACGGCGCGCACCTGCGCAGGGGCTGTGTTTTTCAACCCGTCGATCAGCGACAGCACCAATAGCCCATGCGCGACACGGCGGGGAAAGCCAAGCTCCCGCGCCACTTCATCGCTGAGGTGCAGTGCGAAGCGATCACCGGACAGGTCGGCGAAGCGGTCGATCATCTCAGCCGCGACGACGACATGTCCGGTCTTTATCCGGTCACCGATCAGAAGATCAGCATGGCCGTAGAATCCCGCTTTCAGAACGTGCCCCGTCATGCCGGAACTGGCGCGTCTTCGCGCAACAGGCCCTGTGATTTCAATTCGCCCCAGAAATCGGCGGGAATGGGATGGCTGAACCACGCAAGGTTTTGCTCAAGCTGCGCCACCGTCCGTGTCCCTGCACAGAAGGATGGCACCGCTGGATGGGCGACGACGAATTGCAGCGCGGCGGCGGGCAGGGGCACGGCATATGCGGCGCAGACTGCCTCGATCCGCGCGACTTTGTCCATGATATGCGCTGGGGCCGGGGCGTAGTTGTATTTCGCCCCCGGCTTGGCCCCCGTGGCAAGGATGCCAGAGTTGAAGCCGCCGCCAACCAGAACCGCCGCGCCGCGCGCCTCACACAGGGGCAAGAATTCGTTCAAGGCGTCCTGCTCCAACAGGGTATAGCGTCCGGCCAGCAGGAAGCAGTCAAAATCGTGCATCTGCAACGCCGCGTGGCAGACCTCCCATTCGTTGACGCCGACGCCGATGGCCTTGACCACGCCTTGGGAGCGCAGGTCCTCCAGCGCGCGATAGCAACCATCCATCGCCTGCTTGAACACTTCGGGCTGGTCCTTGCCGCGGGTGAAAACATCGATGTCATGGATAAAGACGATGTCCATCCGCTCCAGCGCCATACGCTGCAAGCTGTCCTCAAAGGAGCGCATGGTGCCGTCATAGCTGTAGTCGAATTCGATCGCAAAAGGGGCCGCGTTGACCCAGGGCGCGAAGTTGATCGAACTGCGTTTGGCCGGATGCAGCACGCGCCCGACTTTGGAGGCAAGCACGAAGTCATCCCGCTGTTTCCAGCGCAGCGCCTGACCGGTGCGAATTTCAGACAGCCCATGGCCGTACATCGGCGCGGTATCATAAAAGCGCACCCCGGCTTGCCACGAGGTTTCGAACATCGCGGTTGAGGTTTCCTCGTCAATCTCGGCGAAGATATTGCCGACTGGCGCCGTGCCAAAGGCAAAGGCGGTCACGTCCAGATCGACGCGGCCAAATCTACGCTTGGTGTCTGGTGTCATGCTGGCCTCCCATAAGTAACCATTTGGTGCATTGTTGGCAGTCTTGCAGCCCGCCTGCAAGGGAAAACCCGTCTCATCCATAAGAATGGACTTGACCCCGGATTTGTGGACCGTTTATGTAACTGGATAGTTACTAGCGGAAGGTGGCGCGATGTATCTGAACGAGATGCAAGAACAGGTCCGGGACATGGCGCGGGCCTTTGCCGATGAGGTGATCCGCCCCGTCGCCGAAGAACTGGACCGTGAAGAACGCTTTCCGACCGAACTTTACAATGAGATGGCGAAGCTTGGCCTTTTCGGGATTGGCGTGCCTGAGTCGATGGGTGGCCCCGGTTTCGACACGCTGACCTACGCTGTTGTGATGGAAGAACTGTCGCGCGGTTATTCCAGCGTGGCCGATCAATGCGGTCTGGTGGAGTTGATCTCTTCGCTTTTGGTGCGGCACGGGACTGAAACGCAGCGCAAGATGCTGCCGGATGTGCTGTCGATGCGCGCGAAGGTCGCCTATTGCATCACCGAACCCGAGGCGGGGACCGATGTTTCGGGCATCCGCACCACTGCCGACAAGGATGGTAACGGCTGGCGGTTGAACGGCGGCAAGATCTGGATCCACAATGCTCCGGTGGCCGATTATGGCTATGTCCTTGCCCGCACCGACAAAGAGGCGGGCAATCGGGGCATGTCGATCTTTATTGTCGATCTGCATGCGGCGGGGGTGGAGCGTGGCCCCAAGGAACACAAGATGGGCCAGCGGGCCAGTCAGGTCGGCGCGTTGACCTTTGGCGATGTCCGCCTTGGCCCCGATGCCTTGCTGGGTGAGGCGGGCCGCGGTTTTCACATGATGATGAGCGTGCTGGACAAGGGGCGCGTCGGCATCGCCGCATTGGCCGTTGGCATCGCGCAGGCCGGGCTTGAGGCCGCGGTGGATTACGCCGGGACGCGCAAGCAGTTTGGCAAGCAGATCGCCGAGTTTCAGGGCGTGCAATGGCTGCTGGCCGATATGGCCAAGGACATCGAAGCTGCGCGCCTGCTGGTCCAGTCTGCCGCCAGCAAGATCGATCGGGGACAGGACGCGACCAAAGCCTGTTCGATGGCCAAATGCTTTGCCGGCGACATGGCCGTCGCCCGAACGGCGGATGCGGTGCAGGTGTTTGGCGGATCGGGGTATATTCGCGGGTTTGAGGTGGAACGCCTTTACCGCGATGCCAAGATCACGCAGATTTACGAAGGCACCAACCAGATCCAGCGCATGATCATTGCGCGGGAACTCCTGAAAAAAGGCGCGCGCGCATGAGACAGGTTGCCCTCGTTACCGGATCGTCGCGCGGCATCGGCCTTGCCACGGCCGAGGCTCTGGCGCGGGAAGGTTTTGCCATCGCTGTGAATGGTCCTTTTGCGGATGAGGAACTCTCCCGCGCGGTGGACCGGATCGCGGCGCTTGGTGTTCCCGTCCTCGTCGCCCCCTTCGACGTGGCGGATCTGTCGCGCCACGATGCCGAACTGGCGCGGATCGAAGCCGCGCTTGGCCCGCTGACCACTTTGGTCAACAACGCGGGCGTCGGCGTGCTGAAACGCGGTGATCTTTTGGAGGTGACCGAGGAAAGCTGGGACCGCTGCCTGACCGTGAACACAAAGGCGATGTTCTTTCTGTCCCAAGCCTTTGCCCGCCGCCTGCTGTCGCGCGAACGGCCTGCGGGACTGTTTCATTCCATCGTCAACGTCACCTCCGCCAACGCCGTTGCGGTGGCGGTCCAGCGGGCGGAGTATTGCGCAAGCAAGGCCGCCGCTGCGATGGTGTCCAAAGCCCTGGCCGTGCGTC
>JAIYDR010000309.1 GCA_027487395.1 Rhodobacter sp.
GATCTGGAGGTCCTGCCTGAATTGGCCGAAGCGGGCCTTGTCGATGCGGGCAAGGACATCAGTCAGGGCGGCATCGCGGGAACGGCGCTGATGCTGGCCGAATGTTCGGGCTGCGGCTTTGAGATCGAACTTGACCGTGTTCCCGTACCGCCCGGCATCGCGCTGGACCGCTGGCTGCGCAGTTTTCCCAGCTTTGGCTTTCTTCTGTCGCTTCGCCCCGAAGCGGTGGCCCCCGTCTGCGCCCGCTTTGCCGTCCGGGGCATCAGCGCCGCCGCCATCGGCCGCGCCATCCCTGCGCCCCGGATCGACCTGATCCAGGGAGAGTCGCGCGCCACCTTCTGGGATCACGCTGCCGCCCCTTATCTTGCCCTGACGCCGGAGCCCGCCCATGCCTGAGGTCCGCTTCACCATCCGCTGGCCCGATGGCCATGAGGAAAGCTGCTACTCCCCATCCACCGCGGTCGGGCGGCATCTGCAGGCGGGCGCAAGTTATCCGTTGCCCGAGTTCCTGTCCCGCACCCGTGCCGGTCTGACCGAGGCCTCGGACCGGGTGGCAGCGAAGTACGGCTATGCCTGTTCCTCTGCCATGGACCAGCTGGACCGGATCGAACAGCGCGCCGCCCTGCAACCGATCACCGGTCAGGTCGCCTGTCTGGCCCTGTCCCAAGATCTCTAACCGAAAGCCCGATGCCATGACCCAGCCCCTTCCTTCCCATCTTCCCGTGATCATCATCGGCGGCGGTCAGGCTGGCCTGTCGGTCAGCTGGTACCTCTGCGCCGCCGGGATCGAACACGTCGTCTTTGAACGCGCAGGCAAGTTCGAAAGCTGGCGCAACAACCGCTGGGACAGCTTTTGCCTTGTGACACCCAACTGGCAATGCCGCCTGCCGGGCTGGCCCTATCGCGGCAGCGATCCGGACGGTTTCATGCTGAAGGATGAAATCGTCGAATACCTTGATGGCTTTGCCGCCAGCTTCAATCCGCCCTTGCGCGAACATGTCGACGTCACCCGCGTGGCCCTGCATGCCCTGGGCTATGTTGTCGAGACCAGCATCGGCACCTTGACCGCCGATCAGGTGGTTATCGCCACGGGGGGCTATGACACGCCCATCGTGCCGCCCTTTGCCGATGCGCTGGATGCGTCAATCTCTCAGATGCATTCGCGCGACTATCGCCGCCCGTCGCAACTGCCCGAGGGCGGCACGCTGATCGTGGGCACCGGACAGTCGGGCGTGCAGTTGATGGATGACTTCCATCTGGAAGGTCGTCCTGTGCATCTGGCTGTCGGCCCCGCGCCGCGTTCACCGCGAAAGTACCGGGGCCGCGATGCGACCGACTGGCTGCATGAGGCGGGCCATTACAACATCACCATCGACAAGCACCCCGATCCGATCAAGGCGCTGACCCAGACCAACCACTATATGTCCGGGCGCGATGGCGGCAAAGAAATCGACCTGCGCCGCTATGCGCTGGAAGGGGTTCGGCTTTATGGCTCGGTCGCAGGCGGGCAGGGCACACGCCTGGACTTCCTGCCCGATCTTGAAAAGAACCTCGACGACGCCGACCGCAGCTATCTGGGCATCTGCCGCCAGATCGACGCCTGGATCGAGGCACAGGGGATCGACGCCCCGCCCGCCCCGCCGTTCCAGCCGCTCTGGCGGCCTGAAACCGAGATCACTGCGATCGACCTGAAGGCCGAAGGCATCACCTCGATCATCTGGGCCATCGGCTTCCGGCCGGATTACGGCTGGTTGCAGGTCGATTGTCTGGACGACCGGGGCCGCCCCCAGTTCCACCGTGGCATCACCCGCGCGCCGGGGGTCTATTTCATCGGCCTTGGCTGGCTGAATACCTGGGGCTCGGGCCGCTTCCTTGGGATCGACGAGGATAGCCGCTATCTGGCCGAACAGATCGTCGCCCGTCAGAAGGCGGGCCTTGCGGCATGATCCCAGCCCCGCGTCCCACCCCCGCGCCGCTGGCCCTTGAGGAAGAGCATGTCTTAGGCATGGCCGAAATGGGGTTTTCGGGCCTGTCGGAACAATGGCTGATGCGTCGGGCGGGTGATATGCACTGGCGCCTGATTGCCCGGGCACTGGGCCAGCGCGACGCGGCCTTCACCTGCGCCGAGGGCAAGCCGCTTTACGCGACATTTCTGGCCAGCAGCTTGCGGCTGACCGCGCCGCGTCTGCCGCACCTCTGCGACCGGCTTTGGCTGTCGGCCCGCCTGTGGTCCATCGGCCGCAACCGTCTGGCCAGCGAGATTACCCTTGGCGTTCCCGGCGGCATGGTGGGGCGGTTGCGCCTTGTGTCGACCTTTGCCGGACGGAGCGATCCGGCCAGCAACCGGACGATGGTGCGGCGGATGCCGCCTGCCATAGCGGTTTTGCCAGAGGCACCCTTTGCCCTGCAAAACCTTGCGCGCCATGCTGCAATGGTCAGTCGCCAGATGGACGGCCTTGCGGCCCACAATCGCTGCGCAACCGTCCGTCCCTGTGTGGCCACCGATTTCAACGCGGCGGGTCTTTTGTACTTTCCCAGTTTCGCCGCCCTGACCGACCGCTGCGATGATCCGGTGGCACAAACCCAAGGGCGCCTCTTGGCCGGGCGGCATGTGGTTTACACCGGCAATATTGAGCCCGGCGAACAGGTTTCGGTGTCCTACAGGGACCGCAGGATGGGCCATCTGGCGCGGGTGGTGCGCGAGGACGGGCAAAGCATAGCTGTGCTGAGCACGCGATTTGCCGGTTGAGAGCTGCCTGCCCGGGAGAGGGCGAGGAGGGTCGGATTAATGTATGTGCATTGTATGCATAAATGAATGCCATGCAAAAATGGCAATTCCGATATTCTGACAGAATTGATGGCTTCAACTTTCGGTCAAAGCGCACTACAAGGCCGCATGCAGCGCCCGAAGCCGAGAGGTCAGATGATCGCCATGTCCGAGGAAATCCGTGACACGAAACCGGCGGTCCTGCGCGGTTTTCGCCTTCGCTGTCCGGCCTGTGGCGAGGGGAAGCTTTTCGCACGTTACCTGAAGGTTGCCCCCAACTGCCCCCATTGTGGCGAGGACCTGCATCACCAGCGCGCCGACGACGGACCGGCCTATCTGACGATCCTTGTGGTTGGCCATATCATGGGCTTCGCGCTGCATGGCCTTTCGGGCTATCTGATGGAAAGTCCCTTGCTGATCGCTATCCTGCTTTGCGCCTTGGCAACCGTGATGTCCCTGATGATGTTGCCCCGTATCAAGGGGATGCTGGTCGGCTATCAATGGGCCACGGGCATGCACGGCTTTGGTCAGCGTCCCACGATCTGACAGGGCGGTACCGGGGCGCAATTGGCGCACTCTTGGCCAGCAATCAAAATGCCTACAAGGCAACACTCAGCATACCCAAGGCCCAAGTCGCGCATCACGGTTTGATGGGGCATGCGCGCAGGCTAAAATCGAACGGACAGATACCGCCCTCGCTGTTCTCTTCGGTTTCGTCCGGACCATGCATTCTTGCCCGCCAGTTCCGATTGCAGGAGGTCATCGTCTCACCCGACGTTTTCTGCGATGCGGTTGTCGGCGATCGCTAGCGCCTTGGCGGCCATCA
>JAIYDR010000354.1 GCA_027487395.1 Rhodobacter sp.
CTTCGGCCACCTCGGCCGCGCCGGTCACCAACTTGCTGGCCGCCGCCGCCGCCGCCGCATTCGATTTGACCTGGCTGTCCGTCTGTTCTGCCGAAGACGAGATTTCATCCACCGATGACGACTGAACCTGCGCGTTCGTCGCCAGGGATTGCGACGAGCCGGTCATCTGCTCGACCGTGATCGACACATTATGCGCCTGCTGGCCCAGAAGACGGAAGGCGTTGTTCAGGCTGGCGAAGGCTTGATCGAAAGCCTCGATGAGTTGACGATACGCCCCCTTAAAGTTGTCCGGCACAATGTCAACGTTTAGCTTGCCCGCCACCATGGCCTGGGAAAGACGTTCGATCTCTGACGCCACATTCCCAAAATTGCTGCGGATGTGGTCGATCGTGTCGAACAGCTTGCGGAATTCGCCGTGATGAACGGAACTGTCCACACGCCTTTCCAGAACGCCATCCGCAAGATCCTGTGCCAAGGTGCCGACATCCCGAATAAGGCTTCGGAAATTGTTGCGGATTGCGTCCATTGCCTCGTTGACAAAGGCCTTCTTGCGCGGGAAACGCTCCAACGGCGCGTCGAAGTTGCCGTTGGCAAACTGCATCATGCATTCAAGCGTTTTACGCTTGGTTGAAAAATGATCTTCGATCATCGCATTCACACCGGCAACCACCTCGGCATAGCGCGCAGAGTAGCCAGAGACGTTGATGAAATGGTCAATATCGCCTGCCTTATGCGCGGCGACCATCTGGGTCATGTCATCCGTCAAGCGCTTGATTTCGGTGTCGCAGGATTTCAGGCTGCCACGGATGAGTTCGATGGCATCATTCAGGAAAACACGCTGGTCATTGAACCGTTGCATCGGCGCATCTAGATTGCCCTGCGCCATCTGGATGACGCAGTCGACGACTTTCTTTTTGGTTGCGATATGCTCACTGACCATGTCGTTGACCAAGGTCAAGGTATCGCGCAGTTCGGCGCGGAACGCTGCCGCGTCGACGCGGACATTGATCTCGCCCCCAATATGCGCGCGCGCCATATCACGCACGGCGGCGACCATGGCCGACAGGTCTTCTGTCGCTTCGGCTTCGGCCGTGCGGTCACGCCATTCGACAAAGACGCAGCCAAGACTGCCGTCAGCGCGGGTCTTGGGCGTGGCGCGAAAGGCCAGATTTGCCCCGCCGATGGTAAGATTTCCCTCATGCGGCGTAGTCATGCCCTGCATCAGAGAACGTAGGTGGGAAGGATCAATGTTGAACAGATCAATGTTCTTGCCCACTGCCTCACGCGCCCGAAAGCTCGGTAGGTCACGGCGGATGCCATCCTCGAGCCTTTCAAACATCGTGAAGGCGGCTTCGTTGACATAGCGGATTATCATGTCATGGTCGACGACCATCACTGGATTGGACAGCAAATCAAGCACTTGGAACGTGTGCATTCCGTCCCAAGCAGCCAGGCTTTTGGCCAGAGGCTTTGGGGTTTCGGTCGGGTCCTTGTCCGGATTGGCGCGGGCGACGATCCGTGTCGCGCGGGTGTTTGGCTTCGGCGCGGGTTGTGCCGCATCCTGCTTGGGGGCCACGGTCGCCGGGGCGGGTGCGGCAACCGGGGGACGCACAGGTGCCGAGTCGATCCAGGCAAGAGGATCATTCATCAATCGTGGTCGATTGTCTGGTGAATCTGGAGAAATTGGTTTCTTCGCCATCACACGGCTCCTGTTTTTTTCTTCGCACCACCCGCTCCACCCGCAGGCATCAAGTGCCGGGCGAGAGCGGAATAGTCCGCAGCACCCGTACTGGTGGGCGCATGGCCATAGATTGTCTGGCCCAGGCCCGGCGCTTCGGCCAAACGTACAGAGTTGCGGATCACGATTGGCATCAGACCTCGCGTGCCAAAGCGTTCGGCCAGACGGGCGCGCACTTCGCGGTGAACGGCCAACCGGTCGGAATAGCGGCAGATCAGCAGGTTAAGGCGATCCCAGGACACGCCTGACTCCTGCATCCGCTTCATCAGCCGGCTGACCCCGTTCAGGCCAAGAAAGTCAGCCTCCAGCGGACTGATGACAGTGTCGGCAGCCTGCATGACGCGGGCCACCTCGGGGTTCCAGCCTGGGGCCGCGTCGTAGATCACCCAATCCGCCGCAATGGCGTCCGGATCAAGGGTTGGCGCATTTTCGACTGCCGGTTCAGGATGGCCCAGCACGACCGCGAGATTGGGGCAATCGGCCACATCGACCGGCTGACCCGCCTTGCCTGCGCGCCAATCTGCCACGCTGAAGCCTGAGGCCCCGGTCAGGCCAAGCGATGCGGTCAAGTGCATCTGTGGGTCGAGATCGACCAGCACCACCCGCCCCGCCCCGGCACGGGCAAGTGCCGCACCAAGGTTGACCGCTGTGGTGGTCTTCCCGACGCCACCCTTTTGGTTGTAGATCAGAACGCGCATCATTGTGCCGCCACTGAAATGTCGGCAGGCAAGGCCACATCGTTTTCAGATACCAGAACAGTGGCGTCCAGCAGGATTGCCACACGTTCGCCCACCCGACCAATTCCGGCAATCACCGGACGGCTGGAGGAGCGGCCAAACTGCGCGTGCCGGTCCACTTGTGCCGGTGGGATTTCCAACACCTCAGACACGCCATCGACAATCAGGCCGATGGGCGCTTCGGCGACATCCATCACGATGACGACCGTGCGTTCGTCATAGGCGCGTTCCGGCATGCCAAAGCGCAAACGAACATCCATCAGCGGGATGACCTTGCCGCGCAGATTGATCACGCCCTTAATGTAATGCGGCACGTCGGGGACCGACATGATGCGCTGCATACCAACGATTTCAGTCACATCGGCGATGCCTACGCCGTATTCCTCGTTGGCCAAGGCGAAGGTCAGGTACATCTCGTCAATATTGTCGGTGTCGGTCACGCCAAGACCCGCGCTGCGGGACCGGTTCGCTTCGGAAGTGTCTTCTGCCATGTCGGTCTCCTTATGTGTCGCTTGGGTCAGTTGAACGGATGTCAGGCCCGGGCCTTGGCTTGGGGATTGGGCATAATCGTCAGAAGTCGGTTCGGAATGGCGTCGAGGGGCAGCGTCTCTTCCGAGGCACCCAGTTCATTCGCGGCCATCGGCATGCCATAGACCACCGAGGTCGCCTCATCTTGCGTCAAGGTCCGGCCACCGGCCTTGCGGATGGCCAAAAGACCATTGGCCCCGTCGCGCCCCATTCCGGTCAAGAGGGCCGCGACGGCATTGGGCCCGACCACGCGGGCAACGCTGACAAACAGCGCATCGACCGATGGCCGCGAAAAGCAGACCGGCTCGCCCGCTGTCAGGATCACGCAAAGACCCATGCCACGCCGCACAAGGCCCATGTGTCGGCTGCCACCGGGGGCCAGCAGCACCAACCCGTTGCGGACCAGATCACCGTCCTGCGCCTCGCGCACGGTCATTGCGCAAAGTGAGTCCAACCGTTGCGCAAAGGCGCTGGTAAAGCCTTCGGGCATATGTTGCACGACCACGACACCAGGACTGTCGGCGGGGAACAATGGTAGAATGCGGCACAACGCCTGCACCCCGCCTGTCGACGCGCCCAGCGCGATGACAGACAGCGACGGGTTACCGGTCGGCACAGGAGGCGGCTGAACCATCGTGCGCTGCGGCGGCTTGCGACCACCGACAATGACCCGCGCCTTGGCGGCAGCCCGCACACGGGCACAAAGACCCGACATGATCGATGGCAAGCCATCCCCCAGACCCAAGGTGGGCTTGGCGACGATATCGACGGCCCCAGCCTCCATGGCGCGAAGGGTGACCTGTGCGCCCTCTCGCGTCAGGGATGAGATCACAACCGTGGGGATCGGCAGTTTCTTGAGATAGGTTTTCAGAAAGGTCAGCCCGTCCGTCCCCGGCATCTCGATGTCCAGTGTTACAACATCGGGGCGCAACTCTTGCATCAAGGTCCAGGCCGCATCGGCACTTGAGGCGGCACCCACGACCTCGATTTGCGGGTCGGTGGCAAGTCCGGTCGTCAGGACACGGCGCACCATGGCGGAGTCGTCCACGATCAAGACCTTTATGGGCGCAGCGCTGGTCATGCCGACGCCTTTCGATAGATGCCATTGTCTATCGGGATCCAACGGGTGGGCAGATCGCGGACGTTTTCGGTGACGCTTGTGGTCAACCAACCGCCAGGCTCGGTGACGTCATAAATGGCGTTCAACGTCGCGGTCTGATCGTAGCGTTCGAAATAGTAAAGAATGTTACGGCAGAACACCACCTGAAAGGTCTTACGAAAGGGATAGGGCATGGTCTTGAGGTTCATCTGCCGGAAGGTGCAGGCCGCCCGCAGTTCCGACTTGATGCGGTATTGCGACAGGCCCACGCTATCAAAGTAGCGGCGGCGCAGATCGGGTGGGATGCGGTCCAGCCGCTGTTCGGAAAACACCGCCGCCTCAGCCTGCTGGACGACCGGGGCGCTGATATCGGTGCCCAGGATATGCAGACGCTTCAGCGCGGCAAAGCCCAGCGTTTCGGCAACGATGATCGCGAGCGTGTAGGCTTCGTCACCTGTCGAACAGGCCGCAGACCAGATGCGGATTTCCTCGCGCGCGGCCAGCGACGGCAGCACCTTGACGCGGAAGGTGTCCAGAACCTCGGTCTCGCGGAAGAAATAGGTGTGGTTGGTGGATGCGGCATGCATCACTGCCAGTTGTAAGTCGTGGTTCACCTCAGAGTTCAGACGGCGGGCCAGTTCGCCGAGATCATTCAGGGTAAAGGCGCGCTGCACCCGTGTCAGTCGCTGGCGCAACAGGTCCGTCTTGTGCTGCGGATAATGGATGCCGCACCGCTGCGTCAGCCAATCGCGGATTGCTTCACATCCGGCGAGGTCGGTGGCAGGGATCATGCACTAACCCCCGCGCCCAGACGTTCACAGTCAAGGACCAGCGCCACCTCACCGGTGCCCAAAAGCGCGCAGCCCCAGCTTGCCCGCACTTTGGCCAGACGGCCAATCAGTGGCTTCATCACGACCTGCTGGCGGTCAAGGATTTCATCCACCGGCACCGCGATAGATCCGGACGAGGTGTTGAAGACCACAAGCACAGGATCGGGATGTGTGCCTTGCAATCTGCGGGAGGTATCGCCGTAAAAGCGATCCAGACGGCAGACGGGGATGTAATTGCCGCGCAGGCGGAACATCTCGGACCTGTCACCCGCTGAGATGTTCAATAGATCACCCGGCGCCGGCTTGGCGATTTCCGACACCACGTCGATCGGGACCGCGAAGAGTTGCACGCCCAAGCGCAGAATGATGCAATCCAGAAAAGCCAGCGACACCGGGATGTGCAGCGCCACCCGCGTGCCCTGCCCTGCCGTACTGTCCACGCCGATGCGACCGCGCAGGGCGGTCATGGTGGAATTCAACACATCCATACCGACACCGCGACCGGACAGGTTCGACACCGTCTCAGCCGTGGAAAAACCCGGCTCAAAGATCACACGCCACAGCGCTGCCGGTTCGGGTTCTTCGTCTGGGCCGAAAAACCCTTTCTCGCGTGCTTTTTTCAGGATGCGCTCACGCGACAGACCGCGCCCGTCATCAGCGACGACAATCTGCACCTCTGACCCCACCTGCGCGGCAGAAAGGGTGATGCGGCCTTGCGAGGATTTTCCGGCCTTTTCCCTCTCTTCCGGTGTTTCCAGCCCATGGTCGGCAGAATTGCGCACCACATGCAGCAAGGGATCATACAGCTTATCGGCCACCAGCTTGTCGATGGCCGTATCGCCACCCACGATCACCATGTCGATGGATTTGCCGGTCTGACGCTCCAACTCGCGCACCATGCGGCGCAGGCGGCGGAACACATCATCGACAGGGACAAGGCGCAACTCAGTGGCAGCGTCCTGCACCTCGCGCACGATCATATTCAGACGATGCACAGCGGCATCAAAATTCGTCAGCACCAACCCCGACAAATCCGATGACTGCACAGTTTCAGAGACCGAGAGCGACAACTCGCCCACCAGGTCCATCAGACGGCTAATCTTATCAGAGGAAACGCGCATCAACCCGGAGTCGGGCGCGCTTGCTTCGGGGCTGGGTGCACTCATGCGGCAAAACCCCTCGGTGCGCGATGCCCAAGGTTCGATACGTGCCAGACGTGCCCTGTTCCAACGGCCGCCATGTCAAATTGCCCTTTTGCTTCGGTATAAGACTGCAAATGCCGCGCCATATGCGCCGCATCGATGCAGCGAGGGGGATCAGGCAGCTTCCTCGTTGCGATCGAAGTTGAAGATGCAGACCCCGTCAAAGCCGGTGGATTTGAACAGGAACGTCTTTTTCATCGTGTCGAGGAAACCCCCGTGTTTCTTTTCAAAAACCTTCAAGTCACTGACAGAAGGAAAGAAAACATTTATCGAAACGTCGCCCTCTTTGCTGATCAGAACGTTCAGTCCCGTTAGATTGCAGGAGGGAATGGCGTTCCCAAGCGCCTCGATAACAAATGGGGCCGCGATCTGTGCTGCGTCGAGGCTGGGGAATTTCAGATGATATGTCTTGGAAAGCATGGAGCACGTGCCTCAAAGTTGTTCCACTCACTGAGGCCAGAACGACCGGGCATAGGGTATTGTTGATATGTCCCTACGGATGGGTCTGGCCTTGGCTGTACGACTTTCACCAAATAGGATGCCTAGACCGGGTAGGTCCGCCCATCCCAAGGGTGCCATACCGCCAAACCGGCTGGCTTCGATCTGGACCAAGGTCGTGTCGAAAAACGGTTTTCTGACAGACTGACCCAAGGCACTGCGTCGACTTGCCTGCGGAACAAGCAATGTATTGCCACGCTAAGCCCCTAATTCGACCCGGCGACCGGCGATTTTAGCGTGCTGATGCATTTTTTTTGCGCATCGGTTCGGACTGGCACGCATCCTGCCTTGTATTCGTCAAGGAAGTTCACATCCGGGACGGAACAGAATGGCACATATCCACCTGATCGAGAACAGCTTTTCCGCGGCACAGCCACTGGCGCTGCTGTTGGCCCGGCGGCGTGTGGCGGTGGAACGCGGTGCCAAGCCCCAGACAGGCGCGCAGGTGGTGGCGGCCTCGGCAGCAATTGAGGTGCAGATTGGCCCCCGCGCACTGATGGATCTGGCGCGCGCCGCCGGAGCCAAGACGCTGGTTATCGTAACCGAAGACGCCCCCGCCTTGATCGTGACCGAAGAACAGGGAGGCCGTATCCTGCGCGTCGCCCTGCCCGCGCCAGTGGCCCCGCAGGCCTTGCGCGATTGCGCGCTGATGATGCTGGCCGATCTCCTTGGGGCCCAGCTTCAGGCGATGGTTGCGGCGGATCCGGAAACCCAGCAACTGATCGACCTCGCCGCCCGTGTGGCGCGCACCGATGTCACCGTGTTCATCAATGGCCCCACAGGCTCGGGCAAAGAAGTTCTGGCCCGTCAGGTCCATGCCGCCAGCCGGCGCGCCGGTGCCCCCTTTGTCGCCATCAACTGCGCCGCCATCCCGGAAAACATGCTGGAGGCGATCCTGTTCGGCCATGAGAAAGGCGCCTTCACCGGCGCTGCCGCGGCCAACAAAGGCATCATCCGCGCAGCTGAAGGCGGCACGCTGATGCTGGACGAAATCTCCGAGATGCCGATGGGGCTGCAATCCAAACTGCTGCGCGTTTTGCAAGAACGTGCTCTGACCCCGATTGGCGCGCAGACCGAAGTTCCAGTGGATATCCGCGTCATCGCCACCTCAAACCGTGACATGCCAGCGGAAGTCGAGGCGCGGCGCTTCCGGGAAGATCTGTTCTACCGGCTGAACGTGTTCCCGCTGGCCACCCGCGCTTTGGCCGAACGGCCTGACGATATCCCCGTACTGGCCGCGGCCCTGATCCGCCGCCACACCCCCGCAGGCCAAGCCCTGCCCTTGCTGACACCCGAGGCGATTTCCACCCTTCTGGCGCATTCCTGGCCCGGAAACGTGCGCGAGTTGGAAAACGTGATCCAGCGCGCCTTGGTGATGCAGGACGGTGGCACGATCCATTCTCATGATCTGTTGATCGACGTGACGGCCCGCAGCGCTGCACTGGCGCTGGCGCGCGCGGTCTAAAGCGGCAGAGCAAGACACGGAAAACAGGCGGCACCCAACAATGTCCATCTCTTCGATCAACGGCTTTCAGCCGCTTCCGCTGACGGTGCAAGCCCCAAAGGCCGACATCACCGCCACCCCGGACGGCAAGGCTTTCGCTGACCGGATCAGCGATGCGGTGCAGTCCTTGGCCAAGTCGCAATCCAGCGCAACACAGGCCGCGTCGGATTTCGAAACCGGAAAACGCAGCGATCTGGCCGCCGTCATGGTGGAACAGCAAATCGCCTCACTGGGGTTCCAGTTTGCCCTGAACGTGCGGAACAAGGCGCTGGGTGCCTACCGCGACATCATGAACATGCCGGTGTAATCCAATATGGCGCTTTCCCCTGTCTCTCAGACGTCTTCGGGCAATCCCCTTGTGGCACAAGCGCGGGGTGTGGTCTCCAACGTGCTGCGGATGGGCGATCAGCCCGCCGTGCGCCGCGCGCTGCCTGCCGTGCTGATCCTGTCGGTGGCCGTGCTGGGGTTGGCGGCCTTTGTGTTGCTGCGCCAGCCGTCAACAATGACGCTCTATCCCGGTCTGGCCGAAGCCGACAAGGCGCGCGTCGTCGAAGCGCTGACCGCCGCCGGGATCACCGCCAGCATCGACAGCATGACGGGCGAGGTCGATGTGCCGACCGCCGACTATCACAAGGCGCGGATGGAACTGGCGTCCAAGGGCCTGCCATCGTCAATGCCCGATGCCAATACTGTGCTGGGCGAATTGCCGATGGGGGCCAGCAAGTCGGTTGAAGGCGCGCGACTGCGGCAGGCGCAGGAGCTGGAACTGGCCCGATCCATCACCGAAATCTCCGCCGTTGCCACCGCACGGGTGCATTTGGCCCTGCCGGAAAAAACCGCCTTTCTGCGCGACAGCCAGCCGCCTCGCGCATCCGTCTTTCTGCAACTCGCCCCCGGACGCGCCTTGGAGGCTTCGCAGGTCGAGGCGATCGTGAACCTTGTCTCCTCGGCGGTTCCCGGCATGGCGCGCGGCGAAGTCACCGTGGTGGATCAGATGGGACGGCTGCTCTCGCGCGGGTCGGATGATCCGATGGCAATGGTGTCGGACCGCCAATTGCAGCACCGCATCGAGATGGAGCGGCTCTACAAGCAACGCATCGAGGCGCTGCTGACGCCAATCACCGGCCCAGGCAATCTGTCGGTACAGGTGACGGTGGATATGGAATTCACCCAAAGTCAGATCACCGAAGAAAAGGTTGATCCCACTGGCAGCGCCCTGCTGTCCGAAGAAGAGACCACCACTGAAAACAGCACCCCCCCTGCGCGGGGCGTGCCGGGGGCAGTGTCCAATGCTCCCCCTGTTCAGGCCAATGTCGCCCCGGTGGGCGGTGCTGCCCCGGCGACGGCAGCGCCACAAGCGGCCACCAACCGCAGTCAAGCCGCGACGCGGAACTACGAGGTGTCAAAGACCGTCTCGACCACCCAACCCCAGACCGCCAAGATCATCCGCATATCTGCCGCGATCCTGCTGCGCGCTGCCCCCACTGTCACCGCCGAAGATGGCACCGAGACGCAGCCCGCCTTGCCGCCTGAACTTAAGGTCGATCTGGAAAAGCTGACCCAGACCGCCATCGGCTTTGACGCGAACCGGGGGGATAGCATCATCATTGCTGCCCAACCCTTTGTCGAAGAGGCACAGATGGTCCCGGCCGGGATGGACATGACCTGGCTGCCCGAAGCGACCAAGCAATTGGTGCTTCTGGCCGGGATCGCAATCGTGGCGCTTGGCATCGTGCGCCCACTTTTGGGCCGGATTTCCACCACGCCAGATGCGCCTGCCAACCAAACGACACCCCTCAGCTTTGCCGGTCTGCCAGGGGTCGAGGTCGGCGAAGGCGAAAGTCTTGATGATGTCCAAGCCCGGCTTGAGGCGCGGCGCGCCAAACTTGCCACTGCAGCCTTGGGCGCCAATGTCGCGCGCGAGGATAAATTCGCCGTCCTGCGCCAGATCGCGCAGGAAGATCCCGCCCGCATCGCCTCTGTCCTTCAGCGCATGATGAAGGACGAGATCGACCCCACCGCCGGTTGATGAGGACAGCATGCCCGCCCCACGCCCCACACAAACGACGGATAACGGCAGCACCCCGCGCGGCCCGCTGACCAATCTGGAACGTGCCGCTGTGCTGATGCTGCTTTTTGGTGAACGCGCCGCAGCGGCGATCCTGAAGAACCTGTCGCCGCTTGAGGTACAGCATTTGGGGGCGGCGATGTATTCGATTGGCGATGTTGATCCGTCCGAGTTGGAAGAGTTGGTGGAAACCTTCCTGCGCGGCCTGTCCGCAGAAACGGGATTGGGCATCGGCGCGCCGATCTACATCCGATCGATGATGACCGAGGCGCTGGGTGAGGACAAAGCCCAGTCCATCATCAGCCGGATCAATCCCGCCTCGGCGGAACGCCCCATCGAAATTCTGGAATGGATGGACGCGCGGTCCATCGCGGAATTGATCGCGGATGAACATCCACAGATCATGGCGCTGGTGATCGCTTGTCTGGATTACGGGCTCGCGGCCGAGGTCTTGGCGATGTTGCCCGACAGTCTGCAACCTGATCTTGTCAGCCGCATCGCCAATCTGAGCACCGTCCAGCCCGAAGCGTTGCGTGACCTTGAACACGTCATGCAGCGCAAGTTCAAAGCCTCCAGCACCTCACGCGCCAGCCAAATCGGGGGAGTAAAGGCGGCGGCACGGATCATGAACTTTACCAAAACGGCAATGGAACAGCGCATCATGCGCGAGGTTCGCAAAGACGATAAAGACCTGATGCAATCGATTCAGGACAACATGTTCGTCTTTGACAATCTTGTTAAATCCGATGAACGGTCTTTGCAGACCCTATTGCGCAATGTTGAAAACGAACAGCTGGTGCTGGCCCTGAAGGGTGCAGACGAAGCGCTGCGCGAGAAACTGCTGGGCTGCATGTCCACCCGCGCCGCCGCCAACGTCCGCGACGAGATGGAGGCGCTTGGCCCGGTGCGGCTGTCCGATGTCCAAGAGGCACAAAAGGCAATCATCGCCGTGGCGCGGCGGCTGTCCGACGAAGGCACGATCGTGCTGGCCGGTCGCGGCGGCGAGCAGATGGTGTAACGCATGACGCAGGATAACTCCGTCATTGATCCCGCAAAACTGGCTGCGCGCTTGCGGGCAGCCCAAAACCGCGCCTTCACTGGCCGCCCGTCAGTTTCGGTCGGCGAGGCCGCGTTCAAGGCACTACGACTGGATCAGGTTGAACGGGTCTCGCTGACCCCGATCAAGGTGGTCGAGGCGGAGTGGGTTGAAGAACCCGCACCCGTCGCAGCGCCCCCCGAACCCACCGCACCGCCGCCGCCCGATCCGGCAAAACTGCTGGCTGAAGCACTGGCGCGTGGCCATGCGGCGGGACTGGCCGAAGGTCACGCCAAAGGATTGGCCGAAGGCTACAAACAGGCGCTGGCAGAGTTGGACGCCGCCCGCGCCGCCTTTGTTGCGGCAGCGCGTGGGTTGTCCCTCGCCGCCCCCGACCTGTCCGACCAGATCGCCGCACTGATGGCCAGTTCCGTGCGCGACCTGGCTGCCCAACGGGCCGGGCAGGCGATTGATGCGTTGCCCAAGCCATTTATCACGCGGATCGCCAAACAGGCCGACCGGGTGGCGCAGGGCCTCCGGACTGTCACGCTGCGGCTGAACCCTGACGATCTGACCGCCATCGCGCCGCATCTGGCGGAAACCGATCTTGTTGGGGCGACCCTGACCCCCGACCCAGCGCTCAGACGGGGCGATATCGAGGTGCGGGCCGATGGCATCCGCCTTTCCGATGTGCTGGGGGCGTGATGCTACGCAACCTCGCCCGTGATCTGCACCGCCATACCGCCCCCCCTGTGCCGCGCGTTGAGGGCCGAGTGTTGCGCTATGACGGGTTGATCCTTGAGGCGACCGGCTTTCCCGCAAGCCCCGGCACCCTGTGCGAAATCACCACCGAAACCGGCACGCCTGTGCAGGGCGAAGTGATCGGCTTCCGCGACGGGCGCACCCTGTTGTTCCTGAACCAACCGGGGGCCGCCATCATCGCGGGCGCGCGGCTGCATGTGATCGACGGTGGTCAAATGGCCGAGGTGGGGCCAGAGCTTTTGGGCCGCGTCATCGATGCCGAAGGCCACCCCCTGGACGGGTTGCCGCCGCCGCGCTGTTCGGCGGAATGGCCGCTGGCAGGGCGGTTGATGAACCCTTTGGCCCGCACCCCAGTGGACAAGCCGCTGGATGTGGGCATCCGGATCATCAACGCCGCCCTGACAGTGGGCCAAGGCCAGCGCTTTGGCATCATCGCCGGATCCGGCGTCGGTAAATCCGTGCTGATGGAGATGATGGCCCGTTTCACCACCGCCGATGTCGTGGTGGTGGGCCTGATCGGCGAGCGCGCGCGCGAGGTGGGCGCCTTCGTGCGCTCGATCATGCAGGGCGAGGCGGCGAAGAAAATCGCCATGGTGGCCGTGCCTGCCGACCGCTCTCCGCTCTTGCGTCTGCGCGCCGCGCGGCGGGCAACGGCGATTGCGGAACACTTCCGCGCGCAGGGTCTGCAAGTGCTGCTGATCATGGACAGCTTGACCCGTGTGGCCCATGCGCAACGCGAAATCGGTCTGGCTTTGGGCGAGCAACCAACGGCCAAGGGCTATCCGCCATCGGTGATCTCCTTGATCCCCGGCTTGATCGAACGCACCGGGCCAGGGCTGCCGGGTGAAGGCGCGATCACCGCCGTTTACACCGTGCTGGCGGATGGCGATGACACGATGAATGATCCCGTGGTCGATACGGCCCGCGCCATTCTGGATGGGCATTATGTCCTGTCGCGGCGGCAGGCGCAGATGGGGATTTACCCCGCCATTGACCTGCCGCAATCAGCAAGCCGGGTGATGGGTGACATCACCGACCCCGCGCATCGTGCCGGCGCGCAAAAGCTGCGCCGGATGATTGCGCTTTACATGGACAACCGCGACCTGATGCTGATGGGCGGCTATGTCCCCGGCCAAGACCCGGACCTTGACGAGGCGATCCGCTTGTGGCCCCGGATCGAGGCGATGATCCGCCAGACTGCCGACGAACCCGCTGACTTTGCGGCCAGCCGTGCCGCGCTGCTTGACCTGACAGGGATCACCGAATGACCGACAAGGCCCGCACCCTTTCTTTGATGGCCCTGAAGCAAAAGGCCCAGATCGCCGAAACCCTGACCGAAGTGAGCAAAATCGCCCGCCAAAAGGCCGAAGCCGCGGCGATGGCCGAGCGGCTGGACGCCATGCTCGCCCAACGCCGTGAGGGCGCGACAGGGCCACGGCTGGCGACAGACCTGATGGCCGAACGCCGCCTGACCGGGCAGTTGCTGACCGAGGCCGAGAAGCAAAAACAACGCTGGGCCACGCTGGCGGCAGACCTCGTGCGTCATCAGGCAGAGCTGGCGCATCAAGAACACCGGCTGCAAACCCTTGGCGACAAGGCACAGGCCGCAAAGATCGAGGCCGCGCGCGAGAAACAAACGCAGATCGACGCGGCCCAGCCACCGCGTAAACGGTGATGCGCCAAGTGGCACCGAACTTGCATTTCTTTGGCTGAGACGCCCTTTCCCGTCAGGACCTGACCCCGCCATGATCGCCGCCGACTTTCTGATCCCCGCGCGCAGTCCAGATGCGCCTGCCGTGATCCACGCGGTCGGACGATCCCCTATGGCCACCGATTTCGCGCAGGTTCTGGCGCAAAACATGTCGTTTGCAGCCCCGGCAGAGCCCTTGTCGACAGATGCTGTGCTTGCTGCCGTGGACTCACCTTCTGCGGCACCTGAACTTGCCAAGGATGAACTGGTGGAAGTCGGGTTGGCGGACACGGTGTTGCTGGTCCCAAAACAGGCCAGCACAGAGGCGGCGAGCACGGGACCGGCAAAGGTCCGTCCGGCGGAGACCAAATCGGTGGACGCCAAGCCACTGGAACCCGGATCATTGGATGCCACAGTCGAAGAGACCAAGCTGATCGACCGAGCATGGCCCAAAGTGAATGCAGACCTGGGTCCCGCCAGCCCCGCGCTTGGTCCAAAGCCCGACCATCCTGCGCCATCGCTTTTGGCAGAGACAGCGGTGACCTTGCCAGCGCATGCCGTGTTGACGGGGCGACCCGCCGTTGAATCTGACTCGGCCGCTTTGACGAATGAACCAGCCGGGACGGAACGCCCATCCGCCACGCCAGCGGTGCTATTGGATGCCAAGGCCTCCGGTCAGGCACTGGCAGCCGTGGCACAGGACGCTGCGGTTCGTGACGGCAGGATGGCCGGGGATCAGACTTCGCTTCAAACGATTGCGGACGACCCGTCGGAACTCGCCTTAGGCCAAATCCCTCTGGCCACAGACACAGACCGACCGAGAACTCGGGCCGAAGAAATCACCGCAACAGACAGGACCCCAGCCAAAGGAAGAGAGCCAGAGGGCCAAAGCCCGACAGACCAGGCAAAGCAGGACGCTATGCTTGGGAGCCAGATCCCAGAGGAGAAGGGCCGTACAGGCTTTGCTTCGGCCCCAATGCCGCGGGTGATGTCTTCCTCGGTTCTGGACCTGCCGACTTCAGGCTCACCAAGCCCAAATGCATCGGCACCAGAGCCGCTGGCACCATCCTCATTGGCCGCCGCTTCTGTGGCGCCGACGTCCCCTGCTTTGGCTTCGCAAGATCTGCCCGCCCCGGACATGGCTTCCCCGATGGTGGACAAGCCCCATCCCGACGCGACCCCGGTCCAAGCGCCTTGGGCTCTTGCCTCTCCAACTCCGGTCTCTCCGGATATGCCCGCCCCGGACATGGCTTCCCCGATGGTGGACAAGTCACAACCCGATGCGGCCCCGGCCCAAGCGCCTCGGGCTTTTGCCTCTCCAATTCCGGTCTCTCTGGATATGCCCGCCCCGGATATGGCTTCCCCGATGGTGGACGAGTCACAACCCGACGCGGCCCC
>JAIYDR010000172.1 GCA_027487395.1 Rhodobacter sp.
TAGCCCTCGCGCCCCTCGGCCCGCATCGCGGCTCGCTCCGCCTCGTCCAGACGCAGCGAGGCACGGTCATAGACCGGGGGCTTTTGCATGTTCAGCAGTTTCTTGCGCTTGAGGTCCAGTTCGGTTGGCGATTCAAAGCATTCGTAGAACCGCCCCGCCTGTTTCAGCTCTTCCGCCGCCGCGCGGTAGCGGTCCATCCGCAGCGATTGCTTTTCCACGCGGTCCCAATGCAGGCCCAACCACTCCAGATCGGCCATGATGCCATCGGCATATTCCTGCTTGGAGCGTTCCTGATCGGTATCATCCAGACGCAGAATAAACGTCCCCCCCGCCTTGCGCGTGATGAGGTAATTCATCAACGCAGTGCGAAGGTTGCCCACATGGATAAATCCGGTGGGCGAAGGCGCGAAACGGGTGGTGACGGTTGACATAGTGGCAGGCTCCGATGAACCGTCTTTCCCTGTCACAGCGCCCTGCATTTGTCCAGTTCGCGAGGACGTCGCCGCGGATCACTGCGGCGTGACAGGCCAAAGTGCGGAAATCTCAGCCATACCGCGGCGAAACAGTGCCTCGACCGCTGCAGGATCGGCATCTTCCAGCCGCCGCAGATAAACGCAGCCCTTGCCACGGCGATGTCGGCCCAAGTGCGCCAGCACTTCGGCCGCCTCTTCCAGCGCGCAACTGGGATAAAGCACCAGATCGGCTTTGCGCGGCGCGAAGGCAATCACTGCCGCGCTGCCCGCGTGGCCACTGGCGTAGCGATAGGCATAGCGGCCAAAGCCTAGAATTCCAGGGCCTGCCAGTCTAACGGGGAAACCAGAAATCCGTTCGCCCATGGCGATCAACTGCTGTGCTTCTTCGGCACGGGCGGGCGGCAACTGGCCGAGAAATTCGACGACGTCGGTGTTCACGCTCACCTCTCGCACATAACACACGGGGCAATTTACGATGGCACCCTAGCAGAAACGCCTCGCAATACCTATCATAAGGCGATGACAACCCCAGACAACCATGATCCGAACACCCCGACTTGGGATGAATTCATCGCCCCCGACCTGTCTTTGATCGAAGAATTGGCGCGTGAGGCGATCTCGACCCTGCCGCATCCTTGGCGTGAACCGGCGACCGGGCTTGTGCTGCGTGTCGTGGATTTCGCCCCCGATGACGTACTGGAAGAAATGGGTCTTGAGGATCCGTTTGAGCTGACGGGTCTTTACGATGGCGTCCCATTGACCGAAAAATCCGTTATGGATCAGTCAACTAAACCGGATGCTGTCTGGCTGTTCCGCCGCGCCATCCTTGAGGAATGGATCGAACGCGGTGATATCGGCTTGGGCGATCTGGTGGCGCATGTCGTGGTGCATGAACTGGCGCATCACTTTGGATGGAGTGATGAGGACATCGCCACGATTGATCCATGGTGGGAGTGACTGTCTTACTGCCGTGACACTCCATCCTGACGCGGATGTGAGCGGCATTGACTGGCCGGACAGGACGATTGCCCTATCCTTTGGCATAGGACATCCCCAAACCCAAGGACACGACCATGACCCTGTCACGCCGTCACGCCCTTTTGGCTGCCGCTGCCCTGCCTTTTGCCGCCCCCGCCCTGCTGCGCGCAGGCCCCGTCTTGGCCGAAGCCCCCGCGATGAAGGGTCCCGGCTTTGCTCCGTTTTACCGCGCCAAACTGGGCGGGTTTGAGGTGACGACCCTACTCGCGGGTAGTCGCGCAAGCGACAAGCCGCAAGAAACCTTTGGCATGAACGCCAGCCCAGAGGATTTCGCAGCGCTTTCAGCGACGAATTTCATTCCTGCCGACAAAAGCTTTAACTTCTTCACCCCAGTCGTGGTGAACACGGGGGCAGAGCTTCTGCTGTTTGACACCGGACTTGCCCCTGAAGGCACCCTCGCCGCGTTGCAGGCCGCAGGGCTGACGGCGGACCAGATTTCCATCGTGGTGCTGACCCATATGCATGGCGACCATATCGGTGGCCTAACGGCCGAGGATGGCACCCCCACCTTTGCCAATGCCCGCTATGTGACGGGTGCGGCAGAGCACAATCACTGGTCGGGCGCGGCGAATGAAGGCTTTGACGCCAAGGTCAAGCCGCTGAACGACAAGTTCACCTTTCTCGACGATGGCGGGGCGGTCGTGTCCGGCATCACCGCGATGGCCGCCACGGGCCATACGCCGGGGCATTTCATCTATCGCCTTGAAAGCGACGGCGCGCAGATGATGGTGCTGGCCGATACCACCAACCATTATGTCTGGTCACTGCAACGCCCTGATTGGGAGGTGCGCTTTGATGCCGATAAGGCACAGGCCGCTCAGACCCGGCGCAAGGTCTTGGGCATGCTCGCCACCGACCGTATCCCCTTTGCGGGCTACCACATGCCCTTCCCCGGCATCGGCTATGTCGAACCACAGGGCGACGGCTTCCGCTTTGTTCCAGCGAGCTACCAGTTGATGCTCTGACGCCTTCGCTTCTGGTCAAACATCCTGCGGGGGTGCAAAACCCCCGCGACTTCACCACGAAAGTCGCCGCAGACAGGTCTCGCCCTGCCCTTCCCCCCTCTCCCTGTTACCGCTATCATCTTGCGACAGCTAAGGGAGACCGACATGACCCGCAGTGCCGCACAAACGCCGATCCTGACCCTGACGCTGAATCCGGCGCTGGATATGGCGTCGGATGTGCCCCAGATGATCCCCGACGAAAAGCTGCGCTGCACCGATCCGCGCCTTGATCCGGGGGGGGGAGGACTGAACGTCAGCCGCGCGATCAATGCCTTGGGCGGGGAGTCTTTGGCGCTTGTGGCGCTTGGCGGGCTCACAGGCGACCGATTGGCCGAACTGATCCGCCGCGAAGGGGTGATGTTTCTGGGGATCACCGGCCCCGGCGAAACGCGGCAAAGCCTGACTGTCACCGAAACCGCCAGCGGGCGGCAATACCGCTTCATGCTGCCGGGACCAGTCTGGGGGCCGGTGGATCAAGAGCGGGTGTTCCTGCTGTTGCGTGCGGCAGGCAAGCCGGGTGGATTTGCTGTGATTTCAGGCAGCCAACCACCGGGCGTGCCGAAAAACTTTCCTGCATTGCTGGCGGGGGCGATGGCGGGCATGCGCGTGGTGCTTGACACCTCGGGTGCAGCGTTGATCGAGGCAGTCACCAATCCCTTGCCGGGGCTTGAGGTGCTGCGGATGGACGACGATGAGGCCGCGCATCTGGCAGGCCACCCCCTGGAGACGCGCACCGCCACCGCCGATTTCGCGCAAAGCCTGATTGATCGCGGCATTGCCCGCAAGGTGATCGTGGCGCGCGGATCGGATGGGTCGGTGCTGGTGGGGCCAGAGGGGCGGCTGTTTTGCAAAGCGCCCAAAGTCAAACTGCGGTCGCGCGTCGGGGCGGGTGACAGTTTTGTCGGCGGCTATGTGCTGGGCCTTGCGCGCGGGGCAAGCGAAGCGGAAGCCCTGTCGCAAGGTGTGGCCGCCGCCGCCGCCGCAGTGATGTCCGAAGCGACGGACCTTTGCCGCGCCGAGGATGTGTCGCGCCTGCTGCCAGAGGCTTGGGTCGAAGCCATCTGAAGACCGCATCTGTGACCAGTGTCGCAGGGGGGCTGTCTGCCCCCCACGGCGCGTGCCGCGCCTCCCCCCGAGGATATTTGTGCAACGGGGAAGGTGTCAGGAGCGCGGGGCGAAGAGGATCACGGCCGCGCCCGCCAGCGCCAAGGCACCGCCGAGGATGTCCCACAGATCGGGACGCGTCTTTTCCACCAGCCACAGCCAGCCAAGACTGGCCGCGATATAGACCCCGCCATAGGCCGCGAAGCTGCGCCCGGCATGGGCAGGCGGCGTGATGGCGAGCAGAAAGGCAAAGACCGCAAGGGCGGCGGCACCGGGGATCAGCCACAGCGCCGCCCCGCCGCGCCACCAGTGCCAAACGGCAAAGCAGCCCGCGATTTCGGCCAAGGCGGCAAGGGCATAAAGCGGTAAGGTCACGTCACCCCGTCCCGCAGATGGTCGCGCAGGGCAATGACTTGATCGCGCAAGACGGTGGCATCGGCCAGCGTCA
>JAIYDR010000202.1 GCA_027487395.1 Rhodobacter sp.
AACTACACGGTCGAATTGCTGACCGGCACGCCTGCCAATTCGTTTTCGATGCTCGGCCCCGGCGGCTATGCGCCTTGGTCGATCATCATCGTGGACACTTGGATGTGGACACCTTTTGTCATGCTGATCTGTCTGGCAGGTCTGCGATCCATCCCCGATTACATCTATGAGGCGGCGGAGGTGGACCGCGCCAACAAATGGCGGCAGTTCTGGACGATCACCGTCCCGATGGTGCTGCCGTTTCTGATGCTCGCGGTGCTGTTCCGGGGGATCGAGAATTTCAAGATGTTCGACATGGTTGTGCTGCTGACCGGCGGCGGGCCGGGGAATGAGACGCTGCTGGCGTCCATCGACCTCAAGCGTGAGGCGTTTGAGAAATGGCGCACCGGCTATTCCTCGGCCTATGCGATCATCCTTTTTGTCACGGTCTTTGGTCTGGCCTCGATCTATGTCAAAGCCCTGAATAAGGTGAAGGAAAGATGAGCGCTTATTCCATCACCGAACCCACCCGCCGGTCAAAATGGGTCGCCGGGGTGCTTGTGGTCCTGTACGCCTTTGTCACCCTGCTGCCCTTGGTCTGGATCATCTCAACCGGGTTCAAATCGGGGCCGGATTCGATCAGCTATCCGCCCAAGGTGGTGTTTGAACCCTCGCTTGAGGGGTATGTGAACCTCTTCACCACCCGCACCCGTGTTGGGGCCGAGGACTTCGCAAACCTGCCACCCGCCGAGACCTGGTATGACCAGATCGTGCGCGATCAGGGCATGGTGATTGCCGGGCCAAGCCGCTTTGGCGAGCGGTTCCTGAATTCGGTCATCATCGGCTTTGGGTCGACCTTCCTGTCGATCTTCCTTGGCACGCTGGCGGCCTACGCCTTTTCGCGCTTCAAGGTGCCGCTGAAGGATGATCTTTTGTTCTTCATCCTGTCCACCCGGATGATGCCGCCCATCGCCGTCGCGATCCCGATTTTCCTGATGTACCGGGAACTTGGGCTGTCTGACACGCATCTGGGGATGATCCTGCTCTACACGGGCGTGAACATCAGTCTGGCGGTCTGGCTGCTGAAGGGCTTCATCGACGAAATCCCGCGCGAATATGAAGAGGCGGCGCTGATCGACGGCTACACCCGCTTTCAGGCCTTCCGCAAAGTGGTGTTGCCGCAGGCGGCCACCGGCATCGCCAGCACGGCCATCTTCTGCCTGATTTTTGCGTGGAACGAATACGCCTTTGCGGTGCTGCTGACCTCTGGCACGGCGCAGACGGCCCCCCCGTTTATCCCCACGATCATCGGTGTGGGCGGGCAGGATTGGCCTGCGGTGGCGGCAGGGGCCACGCTCTTCCTGCTGCCCGTGATGATCTTCACCATCCTGTTGCGCAAGCATCTGTTGCGCGGGATCACCTTTGGCGCGGTGCGGAAATGACGGACTTTCTTCGGAACCTGCTTCGCCTGCGTCGCGGCGCGTGGGAAATGGTCGCCACCATCCTGATCGCCCTAGGCGTGGTCATGCTGATGCAGCCCTTTGCCTTGGCGCTGTTCACATGGTCCTTCCTTGTCACCCTCGTCGGCACGGTGATGTTCATCATCGTCAGCCATTTCCCGGAATGACGCCGATGCTGGAGAAACTCTGTCCCATCATGCCATGCCGCGACATTGCCGCGACCCGCGAGTTCTGGTCGGCGCTCGGCTTTGTCCGCACGTCTTATGACGATCCGCCCGAATACCTGATCATGGAGCGGGACGGGGCAGAAGTTCACTTCTTCCTCAGCCCCGGCCATGACCCGTTGAAAGATGCGCCAAGCGCTTACCTGCGTCTGTCCGACGTCGATGCGCTTGATGCCGAATGGGCAGCACTTGGCCTGCCGCCCGAAGGCATCCCCCGCTTGATGCGGGCGGAAGACAAGCCTTGGGGCATGCGCGAACTCGCTCTCATCGACCCCGACGGAAACCTCATCCGCGCCGGACAGGAGTTGCCCCTTGGCTGAGATCGTGATCCGCAACCTGCGCAAGGAATTCGGCAGTTTCACTGCTGTCAAGGGGTCCTCCTTCACCATTGGGGACGGCGAGTTTTTCATGCTGCTCGGCCCCTCGGGCTGTGGCAAGACCACGACCTTGCGGATGATCGCGGGGTTGGAATTGCCGACATCGGGCGAGATCTTGATTGATGGCGAGGATGTCAGCCAGCGCCCTGCCAGCCAGCGCGACATCGCGATGGTGTTTCAGATGTTCGCGCTTTACCCGCATATGAACGTGCGCAAAAACATCGCCTATCCCTTGGTCTCGCAGGGGATGCCGCGCGCCGAAGTGGCGGCCAAAGTGGCCGAGGTGGCGCGTATCCTTGGCATCACCGATATCTTGAACAAACCCGTGGGCGGGTTGTCGGGCGGGGATCGGCAAAGGGTGGCTTTGGGGCGGGCGATTGTCCGCAGCCCCAAGGCCTTTATGATGGATGAACCCTTGGGCGCTTTGGATGCCGAATTCCGCGAACATATGGCCGAGGAGCTGCGCGCCCTGCATGACCGGATGGGGGCCACCACCGTCTATGTCACCCATGACCAGCTTGAGGCGATGCAGATGGGCGACAAGATCGTGGTGATGAACCACGGCGTCGTCGAACAATTCGGCAAACCGCAGGACATTTACGACCACCCCGCCACGCTGTTCGTCGCCGATTTCATCGGCAGTCCGGCGATGAATTTCCTGCGCTTTCATGGGGGGGTGCGGGCGGGGGATCGCGCGGTCACTTTAGGCGATGTGCGGATTGACACGCCGGAATTGCAGGCCGATGCCGCGCCCACAGACCTTGTCCTTGGCGTGCGGCCCGAGCATGTCACACTGACCGATGACAGCCCCTATCGCGGGCGGATCGAGGCAGCGGAGTATCTGGGCACGACCCAGATCGTCACCCTGTCTACGCCGCATGGCACGGTCAAGGCACGCATCGCGTCGGGTCTTGTCACGCGGGTGGGCGACACGGTCGGCCTGTCCTTCAGGTCGCAAAATCTGTCGTTGTTTGATGCAGGCACGGGGCGAGCCTTCCGCACAGCGGCGAATGCGGGGGTGTTTCATGGCTGAGGTCTCGCTTTCCGCCGTCAGCAAATCCTTTGGCGCGACGCAGGCGCTGGCGGATGTGTCGATGACCATCCCTGATGGCGCTTTTGTCGTGCTGCTTGGTCCCACAGGGGCGGGCAAGACCACGACTCTGCGCCTGATCGCTGGACTGGAACGACCCGACAGCGGCGACGTGCGCATCGCAGGCGCATCGGTTGTCAACGACACCCCCGCCCAGCGCGATGTGGCGATGGTGTTCCAGCAATACTCGCTTTACCCGCATCTGACCGTGCGGGACAATCTGGCCTTCCCGCTGCGCTCACCCGTACTCGCATGGCCCGAGGATCGCATCAAATCCCGTGTGGCCGAAGTCGCAGAGGTGCTGCGGATCGCCCATAAGCTGGACAACAAGGCCACCCAGTTGTCGGGTGGTGAGATGCAGCGTGTCTCTATCGGCCGAGCTTTGGTGCGGTCCCCGCGCATCTATCTGATGGATGAACCGCTGTCGTCACTGGATGCCAAACTGCGCGCCGATATGCGGATCGAACTCAAGCGCATCCATGCCGAATTGGGGGCGACGTTCCTTTACGTCACCCATGACCAGATCGAGGCGATGACGATGGCCACGCATGTGGGCGTGCTGGATAAGGGGCGGTTGGTGCAATTCGGCACCCCGCGTGAGATTTACGAAAACCCCGTCTCGACCTATGTCGCCAGCCGTCTGGGCCAGCCGCGTATCACCCTGTTGCCCGCCGATGCCTTCGGCCCGGCCCCGGCGCGGGCAGCCCAGATCGGGCTGCGTCCCGAGCACATCATCCTTCGTGCAGGCCAACCCGCGACCGTGCGCCGGGTCGAGCATCTGGGCGACCAGACCCGCCTTCATCTGACCTTCGGCCCGCATGAGATCATCACGCTGTCCGATCCTCACACACCACTCACCCCCGGCGACAGTATCGCCATTCGCCCCGAAAACCCGCTTTGGTTTGACGCCAGCGGCACCCGCATCTGAGGAGAGATCATGCAGCAGTTCATGAATGGCAAGGATACGCTCGTCACGCAGGCGATTGACGGGCTGTTGCGGACATCGAGCGGCGCTTTGGCGCGGCTGGACGGCTATCCACATATCAAGGTGGTGGTCCGCAGCGATTGGGATCGGGGCAAGGTGGCTTTGGTGTCGGGCGGCGGATCGGGGCATGAACCCAGCCACGCGGGCTTTGTCGGCAAGGGCATGCTGACGGCGGCGGTTTGCGGCGATGTCTTTGCCAGCCCCACGGTGGATGCCGTGCTGGCGGGCATTCTGGCGGTCACGGGCAAGGCGGGGTGCCTTTTGATCGTCAAGAACTACACCGGGGACCGGCTGAACTTTGGCCTTGCCGCCGAGCGGGCGCGGGCTTTCGGACTGAAGGTGTCGATGGTGATCGTGGACGATGACATCGCCCTGCCCGACCTGCCGCAAGCGCGCGGGGTGGCCGGAACGCTGTTTGTCCATAAGATCGCGGGCGCTTTGGCCGAACAGGGGGCAGACCTTGACACGGTCACCGCCGCCGCGCGGACGGTGATCGACGGCGCGGTGTCTATCGGCATGTCACTGGACACCTGCACCGTTCCCGGCAGCCCGAAAGAGGACCGCATCGCGCGGGGCAAGGCAGAGCTTGGCCTTGGCATCCATGGTGAGGCCGGGGTCGAGCAGGTGGATTTCGCCGGAGCGCGTGCGGCAATGGCGATGGTGCTGGATCGCCTCGCCCCGCATCTGGGCGCAGGGGATCATGTGGCGCTGCTCAACAACCTCGGCGCGACCACACCTTTGGAGATGTCTATTCTGGCCGAAGAACTGGCGCGCTCCCCCATCGGCGGGCGGGTGCGCTGGATGATCGGCCCGGCGGCGCTGATGACGTCCTTGGACATGCACGGCTTTTCCGTCTCGCTTTTGCCGGTCGACGCGGCGCAGGTGTCGGCACTGGCGGCCCCGGTGGGACCGCATGCTTGGCCGGGGTTGGCCGAACTTGCCCCGGTACAGATGCGCCCCCTGCCCGATGGCCTTGCGCCGATTCAGCCTGTGCCCTCGGCCCATCCGGCGAGACGGGCATTGCTGGAACGGTGCTGCGATGCGCTGATCGCCTGTGAGGCGGCGCTGAACCAGTTGGACGCGAAATCCGGCGATGGTGATACGGGCACCACGCTGGCCACCGCTGCGCGGTCGTTGAAGGGCGCGCTAGACCGGCTGCCTTTGGCGGATCCGACGCAACTCTATCGCGCCATCAGCACGGAACTCAGCCAGACCATGGGCGGATCGTCGGGGGTCTTGCTGGCCATCTTCTTTGCCGCTGCCGGGGATGCCTCGGCGTCCGGAAAATCGTGGATCGGGTCGCTCTCGGCGGGTCTTGACCGTGTGATGCAGGTGGGCGGGGCGGAACCGGGACACCGCACCCTGATTGACGCATTGGCCCCGGCACTGGCTGCCCTGCCCCAAGGTTTGGCCGCTGCGGCAACAGCAGCCCGGCATGGAGCCGACAGCACCGCGCAGATGACGCGGGCCAAAGCGGGACGCGCTTCCTATCTTTCGCCCGACAAGCTGGCAGGCTTCAACGATCCGGGGGCCGAAGGCGTGGCAAGGCTGCTTGAGACCTTGGCGCAGGGCTAGCAATTGGTGCGGGCGGCGGGAATCGAACCCGCACGAGCTTGGCTCTAGCGATTTTAAGTCGCTTGTGTCTACCGTTCCACCACGCCCGCGCCGACAGACCCTGTAACAGCACCTTAAGCCGCGTTCAATCAGCTGGGCAATCAGCTGGGCAATCAGGTGGGCACCCATGATCGCCCGTCAGGGTGCCATCACCTTGAACACGCAAGGGTCGGTCATCAGTTC
>JAIYDR010000372.1 GCA_027487395.1 Rhodobacter sp.
ACCTGTTGTTCACGCGCTTGACCACTTGGCTTGCTCCCATCCTGACCTTCACGATGGAGGATGTCTGGCTGTCGCGTCACCCGGATGATCAAGGGTCCGTGCATTTGCTGGATATCCCCGAAACGCCAAAGGCTTGGCTGAACCATGCGCTGGCGGCAAAGTGGGAAACCATCCGCGACGTGCGACGTGTGGTGACCGGCGCGCTTGAGGTGCAGCGGACCGCAAAGGTGATCGGCGCGAGCCTTGAGGCGGCACCAACAGTCTTTGTCTCGCCGCAGATGATGGGCCTCTTGGAGACCGTCCCGTTGGAGGAGGTCTGCATCACCTCGTGCATCTGGCTGTCGACAAACGCCGCGCCGGATGGGGCCTTTACGCTGGCCGATGTGCCGGGTGTGGCGGTGGAATTCGCCCCGGCGCAGGGCGAGAAATGCGAGCGTTGCTGGCAAATCCTGGCGGATGTGGGCACCCATGCCCACCCCGCCACCTGCGCGCGGTGCAACGACGCCTTGGTCTAATCTTTGGGGCGGCGGGCGCATCAGAGCGATGCGCCCGCCGCCCTGACCGTCGCCTGCCGCGTTAAGCCAGTTTTCTTCTAAGAAAATTGGCATCGCCCCTGCCGTTCCGCTTGCCCCGCCGCGCCGATGCGCCTAGCCATTCATGTAACAAAATCATGACAGGTGCCCGCAGTGTCCCTTGGCGTCTTTCTGGCGGTTCTGGGGGCCGCTTTCCTGCACGCTCTGTGGAATGCGCTGATCAAGGTCGGAACGTCCAAGGTGGGCGGGATGGTGATCTTGTCGATCACCGAGATTCCCATCGGCCTTGCCGTCGCCCTGTCGCGTCCTTGGCCTCAGCCTGAGGTCTGGCCTTGGGTCATCGCGGCGGGCTGCACGCATTTCTTTTACAAATCCTTCCTCGTCTTTGCCTATGAGCGCGGCGACCTTTCCCGCGTTTACCCCATTGCACGGGGGGCAGCACCGATGGTGGTGGCGATTGTCGGATACTTCTTGCTGAATGACGCCATCACCGGCCATCAATACGCTGGGATCATCACGCTGGGGGCGGGCATCGCCCTGATGGCGCGGGGCGTGTTTTCGCAGGCCGAGGATCGTAAACTCTTGCCGCTCGCCCTCGGGTCGGCCTGTGCTACGGCGACATATACCCTGATTGACGGCCTTGGCGCGCGGGTGTCGGGCGATGCCGTGGCCTATGTCGCTTGGGTCTTTGTGGCGGATGGGCTGATCTTTACCACCGTCAGCCTGCTCTGGCGGGGCACGGGCATCATCCCGCGCGATGCCAAAAGCTGGGGTCTGGCCAGCTTTGCCTCGGCCGCGTCTTATGGGTCTTATGCCGTGGCGATCTGGGCGATGACCTTTGCCCCCTTGGCCTTGGTGGCGGCGCTGCGAGAGACGTCGATCCTGTTCGCCGTCCTGATGGGCTGGCTGATCTTTGGCGAGCGGATGACCGGAGAAAAGGCGCTGGCCGCAGCGGTGATCGTGGCGGGCGTGATCCTGACGCGGATCTGATTATTCCACCCGCTTCACAACGCGTTCCGGGATGATCTGCTGCGCGATCCCGGCGAAGGTCAGGTAAAGCGAGGTGATGACCAAGCCCCAATGCGCCCAGCTTTGCGGATTGAACGCAACCCAAGCCGCCCAACCGGCAAAGAACACCCACCCCAGCGACATCGGCAATGTGAGTTCGCGCCAGCGCTTGGTGCGGGTGGGGTGAACGAATTTCAGGTTGGTGAACATCGCCACCGTCAGCAGGATGACAAAGACCAAGGTGATCCATGTCGGCGGTTGCAGCGCGAACAGCACCAAGACCACCATGTTCCAGCAGGCGGGGAAACCGGCAAAGGATTTGTCCTTGGTCTTCATCCGCGTGTCGGCGAAATAGACCACCGAGCCGTAAACGATGGCCACGATGCACAGCCATGCTGCCCATTCCGGCAGAAGCCCGCTTTTGAACAAGGCATAGGCGGGGATAAACACATAGGTCAGATAATCGACGATCAGATCCATCAGCACGCCGTCATAGGTCGGCCAATTCGTCGTCACGTCATAACGGCGCGCCAGCGGTCCATCGACGCCATCGACGATCAGCGCCACCACCAGCCAAAGGAACATCAGGTTCCAATCTTCCTTGACGGCCGCCAGCATGGCAAGCATCGACAAGACCGCACCAGAGGCGGTCAACAAATGGACGGACAGGGCTTTCAATCGCATGTTCATGGCCCTTATGTGACGGATTCGCCGCCTGCGTGCAATGTTTACGACTGAAATTTGGCCAGCAATTCACGCACGCGGATGGGCTTTCTCATAGACTTCCATCAGCCGTGCTGCATCGACAGCCGTATAGGCCTGCGTCGTGGAGAGTGAGGCATGGCCGAGGAGTTCCTGAATCGACCGCAGATCACCCCCTGCCGCCAAAAGATGGGTGGCAAAGCTGTGGCGCATCGCATGGGGTGTGGCGGTTGAGGGCAGGCCCAACTGCATCCGCGCCTTTTCCATCACCAGCGCAATCAGGCGCGGGTTTAGGGGGCCGCCGCGCGTGCCGCGAAACAGCGGCTCAGCCGGGGACAGATCGAATGGGCAAAGTGCCGCGTAGCGTGCCACGGCGGCGCGGGCCGCAGGCAAAACCGGGACCAGCCGCGTTTTGTTGCCCTTGCCCGTGATGCGCAGTACATCAGGCAGGGGATGGGTGGCGCCGGTCAGCCCCAACGCCTCGGATATACGCAAGCCGCAGCCGTAAAGCAGGGTCACAACGGCCACATCGCGGGCTGCAACCCAATCGTCGCGCGCCTGATCGCCCACCGTGTCAATCATCGCCGCCGCCGCATCGACCGTCAGCGGGCGCGGCAGTTTGCGGCGGTATTTCGGGCCGCGGGCCGACAGGATCGTGGTCGCGTCCGCCCCCTGACGGTCCGCAAGCCATGTGGTGAAGGTTTTGACCGCCGATAAGGACCGCGCCAGCGACCGCGCCGAGACGCCCCGCGCCCGCTCTGCCGCCATCCATGACCGCAGATCGCTGGCCGGAACCGCGGCAATCGCGGCCAGCCCTTCGGTCCCCCCGCGATGCTGCGCCAGAAAGGCCAGCCAGCCCGTCACGTCCCGTGCATAGGCGGTCAGCGTATGGGCGGCCTTGCCATCCAATGACTTGAGATGTGAAAGCCAGCCTTGCAGCGCATCCCGGGCCGCAGGCGATATGGCAAGGCTGTCCATCCTCGGCCTTACGACAGCCAGCGCCGCATCGTGCGTTCAAACACACCCGCGAAGAACGCCAGCAAATCCGTGCCATGCGTCGGCTTGAACTGGTGCGGGTCTTCGGCGCCAAAGACCAACATCCCCGGCAAACGGCCCGTGCCGAAATCCAGCTTCATCAAGGCCTCGGACCGGATCCACCCGGCACGATCCCCATAAAGCCCTTCGCCCTCGGGCGAGACTTGGCGCAGGATCACCGGGCGCAGCGGCACATTGCGACCGCCCGACAGGTAGTCGCCCACAAACCCCGGCCCAGCGACATACAGCACATCACCCAGCTTTTGCAGCGCGACGGGCTTTTCCTCGTTCTGCACCGACTCCAGCACCAGACGGACGCAATCCACCCGCAGGGTCTGCGCCACCTCGGTGGCCATGCATTTCAGGAAATCCTCAAACCCCAAAGGGTCCAGCATTTGCAAGATGGCACGGTGGACCTGATTGGTCCCCGCAAGGTTTTCATAAGCCGCCGCGATGACAGAGCGGTGGGTATCCTCCAGCCGGTCCAGCCGGGATTCCAACCGCTCCATCGCGATGCCGCGCAGATCGACGATGTTGGAGCCCATCGCCCGCTCATTCGCGGCGATGAGGGCGGCCATCATGTCACGGTCTTCCAGCAGAAGCTCAGGTTCCGCCAGAAGCCGGTCTCGCACGTCTTGGTCAATCATGCCGTCACTGCCCGTTATTGTTCTTGGTGATTTGGGCGGCAGTCTACAGCAGAATTACAGGATTTTCTGCCCCGTTTTTGCCCAATCGGCCGCAAACTGCTCCAGCCCCTTGTCGGTCAGGATGTGGTTTGCCATCGACTTGATCACGGCGGGCGGCGCAGTCATCACATCGGCTCCGATCAGCGCGCAATCCTTGGCGTGGTTCACCGTGCGGATGGATGCGGCAAGGATCTGGGTCTGGAAGTCGTAATTGTCATAGATGGTGCGGATGTCGCCGATCAGATCAAGCCCGTCCAGGTTGATATCGTCCAAGCGCCCGATGAAGGGCGAGATGAAGGTCGCCCCTGCCTTGGCCGCCAAAAGCGCCTGATTGGCGCTAAAGCACAGCGTGACGTTGACCATGAAGCCTTCGCCCGTCAGCACCTTGCAGGCCTTCAGACCGTCCCAGGTCAGCGGCACCTTGACCGCGATATTGGACGCGATGGCGGCCAGTTTGCGGCCTTCGGCGATCATGTCATCGGCCTTCATCGCCACGACTTCGGCGGACACGGGGCCAGAGACGATGGAACAGATTTCCTTGGTGACTTCCAGAATATCCCGGCCGGATTTCAGGATGATCGACGGGTTGGTGGTCACCCCATCGACCATGCCAAGGTCATTGAGTTCTGCGATGGCGGCGACATCGGCGGTGTCCACAAAGAATTTCATTGGCGCGGTCCTTATCGGTTGCGGGTTAACGGGGTGCGGTTTACCCCAAATGACGGACGGTTGAAAGTGAAAGCGGGCACAGCAAGGTGGCGGATCGGGTCTATGCAGCGGGTGAACAGGTCGGCATCCTGACGACCGAGCCTTTGGGCCGCGTGCTGGATTACCGCGCGCCCGAAGGCGGCTGCGGTGATGGCGATTTCGTCGAGGTGCCGCTTGGCCCGCGCCGCGTCTTGGGCGTGGTCTGGGGCCGCGCGCGCGGTGATTGGGACCCGGCCAAGGTGCGCGCGGTGCATCGCGTGCTCGATGCCCCGCCGATGCGGACCGAATTGCGCGCCTTTCTGACGCGGGCTGCGGATTATACGCTGACACCACTGCCCGCGATGCTGCGCCTTGCAACCCGAGCGCCGGGATTGGGCGAGGGCGAGGTGACGCGGCGGGTGTTCCGACTTTTGGGTCCGGTGCCCAACCAGATGACCGACGCACGATTTCGCGTGGTCGAGGCCTTGCGCGCCTTTGGCGGTGCGCCGATGACCTTGGGCGAACTCGCGGCAGAGGCGTCCTGTTCGACATCGGTCATCAAGGGCTTGGTCAAGCTGGGCATCGTCGCCGAAGAAGCCGCCCCCCGCGATCTGCCCTTTGCCCCGCTGGACCCGCGCCAAGGCCCGGATTTGCAAGGCGATCAAGTGGCGGCAGCGGATGCGCTGGTGCATGCGGTGACCGCCGATGCCTTTCAGGCGATGCTCTTGAAAGGTGTGACAGGGTCCGGCAAGACCGAGGTTTATCTTGAGGCTGTGGCCGAGGCGTTGCGTTTGGGTCGTCAGGCGCTGGTCCTGTTGCCGGAAATCGCGCTGACCTCGGAATTTCTGAAACGGGTGGAGGCGCGCTTTGGTGCCCGCCCCGCCGAATGGCACTCCGGCGTGACCCAGACCGAACGGCGGCGGGTGTGGAAGATGGTAGCCACCGGCGGCGCGTCCTTGGTCGTTGGCGCGCGGTCGGCTTTGTTCCTGCCGTTCCAAAGGCTTGGCTTGGTGGTGGTCGACGAGGAACACGACACCTCCTACAAGCAAGAGGAGGGCGTGCTTTACAACGCCCGCGACATGGCGGTTTTGCGGGGGGCGATTGTTGGCTGCCCAGTGGTTCTCGCCTCCGCCACCCCGTCGCTAGAGACTTGGGCGAATGTCGAGGCTGGGAAGTACACCCGCCTTGACCTGACCGCCCGGTTCAACGCGGTCGAGATGCCCGACATGAAGGCCATCGACATGCGCGAGGCGAACTTGCCCGGCGACCGCTGGATCTCTGACAAGCTCGCCGCCGAGGTGCGGGCAAGGATCGCGGTGGGCGAGCAGTCGCTGTTGTTCCTGAACCGTCGCGGCTATGCGCCTGTGACTTTGTGTCGGGCTTGTGGGGCGCAGGTGGGCTGCGATCACTGCGACGCGCGGATGGTGGAGCATCGGTTCCTGAAACGCCTTGTCTGCCATCAATGCGGTGAGACGAAACCCGTCCCGCTGGCCTGTCCGTCCTGCAAGGTGGAGGGCAAGATGGCCGCTGTCGGGCCGGGGGTGGAACGTCTGGCCGAAGAGGTGGCGGCGCGCTTCCCCGAGGCCCGCGTGGCGGTGTTGTCGTCAGACCTGTTCGGGTCAGCCCGCGCGCTGAAGGAACAGATCGAGGTGATTGCAGCGGGTGGCGCAGATATCATCATCGGCACCCAGATCGTGGCCAAGGGGCACAATTTCCCACATTTGACGCTGGTGGGGGTCATAGATGCCGACCTTGGCTTGCAAGGATCGGACCTTCGGGCCGCAGAGCGGACGTTCCAACTGATGCGCCAAGTGGCGGGGCGTGCGGGGCGCGCCGAGGGGACAAAAGGTGTGGCTTGGCTGCAAACCCACCAACCCGAACACCCCGTCATCCGTGCCATTCTTGGCGGCGACGAAGAGGCGTTCTGGCGGGCCGAAGCGGCCGAGCGCCGTGCCGCAGGGGTTCCGCCCTATGGCCGGATGGCGGGGATCATCCTGTCGGGGCCAGAGGTGCAGGCGGTGTTTGACTTCGGCGCGGAATTGGCGCGGCGGGACGGGCCGTTGCGTGCTGTGGGGGCGGTGCTTTTCGGGCCAGCCCC
>JAIYDR010000212.1 GCA_027487395.1 Rhodobacter sp.
ACCCTTCTGCACGGGGCCGAGGCGGCCGCCGCCGCAGAGGCGACGGCGCGGGAGGTGTTTGAAAAGGGCGGGATCGGCGACGATCTGCCAACCGTGGCCTTGTCGGTGGATGAGGTGGCGGATGGTGTCGGGATCGTGCAACTGTTCGTGCGGGCGGGTCTGGCGGCCTCGGGCAAGGATGCCAAGCGGCTGATCACTGAGGGTGGCGCCAAGGTGAATGATGAGATCGTCACCGACACCGCGCTGCGCTACGGCGCGGGGGAATTGGCCGAGCCGTTGAAACTGACCGCCGGGCGCAAGCGTCATGCGCTGGTGGTGATCGGGTAATCTCTGCCCAGTCGAAGAGTGCAAAGCGGGGTGAAACTCTCTGGGAGAGAGTTTCACCCCGCTGTCGTTAGGTCCGGGTGCAGACCGCCGGGATGTGCGCCCTTTGGCGCGCAGACCGGTGGGGCGGTCTGCGCGCGGACCGGGACTTTGGGTCCCGGTCCAACCCTGAGCGTTGTACTCTTGGAAAAGAACAGAAAGAACGAAAAAGGGGGCCGCAGCCCCCCTTCCCCAGACGTTTGCCGTCAGGATCACTCCTGCACGGTGACTTTCGCCATGTAATCGGGATCGTCCACTGCGCCATTGGCGGCTTGGTCGCCCTTTTTGATGGCATCCACCACCTCCATGCCCGAGATCACCCGACCCACCACGGTGTATTGCCCATCGAGATGCGGCGCAGGGGCGAACATGATGAAGAATTGGCTGTTGGCAGAGTTCGGGTCCATCGACCGCGCCATGCCAAGCACGCCACGGTCAAAGGGCATCGACGAAAACTCAGCCGCCAGATCCGGCAGGGCAGATCCGCCCATCCCGGCCTGCGCCACGTCGCCGCTGCGCTTGCCGAATTGCACGTCGCCCGTCTGGGCCATGAAGCCGTCAATCACGCGGTGGAACACCACGTCATCGTAAGCGCCCTCTTTGGCCAAGGCCACGATCTGCGCCACATGGTTCGGGGCGACGTCCGATAGCAGGTCGATCACGATCTGGCCCGTGGTGGAGCCTGCCACATCAATGGTCAGATTCGGGCCAGGGCCGTCGGTGACGTCCTGGGCCACCGCGCTGGATTGCGGCAGGGTGAAGGCGGCGAGGACCGCCAGACCAGCGGCAAAAAGGCCGCCTGCGATAAGACGATCACGCAACATCGGCGGCCACCCGGACGGTGATCATGCGGTCAGGCGACTGCGGCGGTTCGCCACGGGTGATCTTGTCCACATGCTCCATCCCCGCAATCACCCGGCCATAGACAGTGTACTGCCCGTTCAGGAAGTGGTTGTCCTTGAAGTTGATGAAGAATTGGCTGTTGGCCGAATTCGGGTTCTGCGACCGGGCCGCACCCAAGGTGCCACGGTCATGCGGCAGTTTGGAAAACTCGGCCGGCAAGTTCGGCAGGTCCGAGCCACCCGTGCCCGCGCTGCGCAGGTTGAAGTTGTTTTCCATGTTGCCATTGGCCACATCGCCGGTCTGGGCCATGAAACCTTCGATCACACGGTGGAAGGCCACATTGTCATAGGCCTTGGCGCGGGCCAATTCCTTCATGCGTTCGGCATGTTTCGGGGCCACATCGGCCAGAAGTTCGATCACGACCTCACCATCCTTGAGGGTGATGATCACGGTGTTTTCGGGGTCTTTGATCTCGGCCATCTATCATGCTCCGGGTTTTTCGATTGCGGCGGAACCTAATGGCGCTTGGGGCGTATGAAAAGGGCAAATGGCAGCGGCATGGTTGACGAAAGGCCCAGTTCCACCGAAAGAGAGGGCGCCGAAACGCGGCGCCTGCAACATGGCGCTGGACATGGAGGGGCAGATGGCCTGGAAAACTCTGGACGACGTGGCGCTGGCGGGCAAGACCGTGCTCGTGCGGGTGGACATCAACGTGCCGATGGAAAACGGGCGCGTGACCGATGCCACGCGGATCGAAAAGATTGTCCCAACGATTGAGGATATCATCGCAAGGGGCGGAAAGGTCGTGCTTTTGGCGCATTTCGACCGCCCCAAAGGCAAGGTTGTCCCGGAGATGAGCCTTGCGCATATCGTCCCGGCCCTGGCGGCAGCGACCGGCCGCAAGGTGGTGTTCGGCGCAGATTGCGTGGGCGATGTGGCGGCGGCGGCGATTGGCCAAGCGGCTTTGGGCGATGTCGTGCTGCTGGAAAACACCCGTTTCCATGCGGGTGAGGAAAAGAACGATCCCGTGCTGGCGCAAGCCATGGCCGATTTGGGGGATGTCTATGTCAATGACGCCTTCTCGGCGGCGCATCGGGCGCATGCCTCGACCGCCGGGATTGCCGCACTTCTGCCCAAGGCAGCGGGGCGATTGATGGAGGCAGAATTGCGCGCGCTGGAAGCCGCCCTTGGCACTCCGGTGCGTCCGGTCGTCGCGGTGGTCGGCGGGGCCAAGGTGTCCACCAAGCTGGACCTCCTGGGCAATCTGGTCACCCGCGTTGATCATCTGGTGATCGGCGGCGGCATGGCCAACACCTTCCTTGTGGCGCAAGGAATCGAGGTCGGCACATCGCTGGCCGAACGCGATATGGCCGAGACCGCGCGTGAGATCTTGGTGAAGGCCAAGGCGGCGGGTTGCACCATCCATTTGCCCATCGATGTGGTCGTGGCGCGGGAATTCAAGGCAGGTGCCGCGAATGAAACAGTGGCTGCGGATGCCTGCCCTGCCGATGCGATGATCCTCGACGCCGGGCCGCAAACCGTGGCGGCGCTGGCATCGGTGTTTGGTGCAGCCAAGACGCTGATCTGGAACGGGCCTCTGGGCGCGTTTGAGATTCAGCCCTTCAACGCCGCGACCAATGCAGCGGCGCGGGCCGTGGCAGCGCTGACGCGGGCCGGGGCGCTGGTCTCTGTTGCAGGCGGGGGCGACACAGTGGCCGCGCTGAACGCAGCGGGTGTTGCCGAGGATTTCACCTTTATCTCCACGGCAGGCGGGGCCTTCCTTGAATGGATGGAGGGCAAGGAATTGCCAGGTGTCGCCGCACTGACGCACTGACGCACTGAGCTTCAATCTTTTGCCACATTACCAAGCCCCGGCCCTCTGGCCGGGGTTTTTCATAGCTGATTCGGGACATTCGTGACGCGGCGCGCGCAGGTCACTGTTGATTTACAACTTAGGATTGCAAGCGCGCCGCCTTGAATTGCAAGCCTGCATCCCAAGTGTGCAGAGAAAAAACGCGAATTGACCTTTGGTTGCAGGACAGATTGTTCACAAATTGGCAATAATCGAAAGAGAGCGAAGGACGCTGTCGGGGAAAACGAAGAGTTTGTAATAAATTTCAGTATATTGAAGATCCTTCACCCCGAGCGGTTACACTTTGTCATAGAAACTTCATCGCAGATTGAGAACTTTTTTGGGCAGACCCATTGACGAAGATCGGTAAATCCATCCATATGGCTGTATTGAATACGGCGTTAGGAACAGGGTTAGTCACAAGGAATTTCCGCCCTAGGCGGTTGTACGGTTCGAGTAGTGTCGGTCAGTAACGAGTTTGTTGTATGAGTATCCGGGAGTTTAATCCGGAAAGCGCCCACCGGACATTATCCGGTGGGCGCTTTTGTTTTCTGCACCCCGCACATCCGGAACCAAGCGCCGCGCTGATGGCGGGAAAGGCTGTCCTGCCCCCTTTGAGCGGTCCCTGCGGCGGCAGCATGCCACGAAAAGACAAAAATCGGCACATGTTGGCGCTAACAGATTTGCCAGCGTGGGCAGTATTTCATAAGGGCAGAGCAGGCCCTCCACCCTGTTTTCATAAAGGGAATACATCCGATGCGCGCGACAAAGACCGTCCAGAAGATTCTGAGCCAGTATGAAGGCGAAACCCCCGGCGTGAAGGCCAACCTTTGCCGCATGCTGATGGAGGGCAAGCTGGGCGGGACCGGCAAGATGATCATCTTGCCCGTCGATCAAGGATTTGAGCATGGCCCGGCACGCAGCTTTGCCCCCAATCCGGCGGGCTATGATCCGCATTATCATTATCAACTTGCCATTGATGCAGGGCTCAGCGCCTATGCCGCCCCCTTGGCCAACCTTGAGGCCGGGTCTGATACCTTTGCGGGGCAAATCCCAACGATCTTGAAGATGAACCACGCCAACAGTCTTTTGTCGGGCACGGCGGGCAAGAATCAGGCGGTGGTGGCCTCGGTCCAGGACGCGTTGCGGCTGGGATGTTCGGCCATCGGCTTCACCATCTATCCGGGGTCGGATCTGGCCTTGGAGATGTACGAAGAGATCAAAGAGTTGCGGGCCGAGGCCGCGGCCTGCGGCATCGCCACCGTGATCTGGTCCTATCCACGCGGTGAAGCGCTGACCAAGGACGGCGAGACGGCGTTCGACGTGACCGCCTATGCCGCCCATATCGCCACCATGCTGGGCGCGCATATTATCAAAGTGAAACTCCCCACCGACCATCTGGAACAGGATGAGGCCAAGAAGGTCTACCTCAAGCAGGGCATCGACGGCTCTACCATGGCCGCGCGTGTGCGCCATATTGTGCAATCGTGCTTTGCGGGGCGGCGGTTGGTGGTGTTCTCGGGTGGGGCGGCAAAGGGTGAGGATGCGGTGTTCGACGATGCCCGCGCCATCCTTGCTGGCGGTGGCAACGGGTCGATCATCGGGCGCAACAGCTTTCAACGCCCGCGCGACGAGGCTTTGGTCCTGCTCCAAAAGTTGGTCGATATCTACAAGGGCAAGGCGTGACCCTTTACAGGTCACCTCTCATAGGCGCAGATTTGGGGGTGGGTGGAAATGCCTGCCCCCTTTGGCTCTGAAAGGCTGTGTGTGATGGGTGTTCGTGTGTTCGTGATTGCGGCGGCCTGCCTGACCGCCTGCACGCAAAGCGGCCCTGCGCCGGTTCTGGAAGGCGTCATTCAGGACGGCACTGCGGTGATCCCGATCTACAAGGACGCCCCGCCCGCGCCCTATGTACTTGGCGACATGACGGGCAGTATTGGCCCCACCGCCTATGTTCTTAAGTCCTATGATTATTCGGTCGGTGTCATCGATCCCGCTGTTTGGGTCCAAGACATGAATGGCACAAGGGAAATGCGGGCCACCTTTGAACGCGCCGATGACCCGCGCGCCTTGG
>JAIYDR010000276.1 GCA_027487395.1 Rhodobacter sp.
CCTGATCCTTGCCCTCGCAGAACTGCAGGAATTCCGACGACAGCAAAGGATAGGTGACGTTCAGCACATACAGCGGCACCGCAGAATTGCCGTGCAGATCGGCCAGACCCAGACGCTGCAAGGCGCGGATCACGCCATTGTACATGCCCCCCTGCAAGACCAGACCAACCGGCGCGGTCTTGGGACCGAACACCTCATTCAAACCCCGCTCACGGATGAACTTTTCCGCATTGGGCCAGCGGTTTTTGATCTTGTCCTGCTCATGGGCATAGGACATCGGCGGCAGGACGACGCGGGCAAAGTCGGATTGCGGATTGGACAGCGCCTCGCGCACCGTCAGTTTGGGCCGCTGGTTGTCGCGGGTCGGGAACGAGCCCGTCACATGACAAGACCGGATGCGGACCATCAGCATGACGGGGGTATTCGATGCCTCTGACAGCTCAAACCCATCCTTCACCGCCTTGGTGATGCAGGGCAGGTTCGGGCGCGGGTCCAAAAGCCAGAATTGGGATTTCATCGCGAAAGCGTGGCTGCGTTCCTGCATGATGCTGGAGCCTTCGCCGTAATCCTCGCCCACGATGATCAGCGCGCCACCGTTAACGCCCGATGAGGCAAGGTTCGCCAAAGCATCCGAGGCCACATTGACCCCGACCGATCCCTTGAACGTCACCGCCCCGCGCATCGGATAATGGACGGAGGCTGCCAGCATTGCGGCCGCCGCCGCTTCGTTCGCGTTCGCCTCAAACCGGATGCCCAACTCGCCCAGCAATTCCTCGGCATCGGCCAGAACGTCCATCAAATGGCTGATCGGCGCGCCCTGATAGCCGCCGACATAGGCCACGCCGTTTTCCAACAGCGCCTTGGTGATCGCCAATATCCCCTCACCCGTAAAGGTCTGGCCATCCCCCAGCCGCAGATGTTCGACTTCCGCCTTGAACGACCGTTCTGCCATCGTCAGATCTCATGCTTGCGGATGTTCGTCAGCATCTTCTGCAACGTGCCGACAAAAGCGCGGCGTTCGTCTTCGGGGATGCCGCGGAACATGCGGGATTGCGCCTCGGCCATGCGGGGCCAGAGCGTGTCAAAGGTGCTGCGCCCGGCGTCGGTGATGAAGATGCGGGTGGCGCGGCTGTCGCTGCTGTCAGCCTCGCGCCGGATCAGGCCATCGGTGGCGAGTTGGTCCAAGGCGCGCGACAGGGTGGATTGTTCGACGACGGAATAGACGGCGAGTTCCCGGATCAGCGGGCCGTCGATCACCGACAACACCGCGAGTGCGCGCATCTTGGGGGTGGTCAGGCCAAGCCCCGCCATCTCATCGCGCAGGCTGGCGTTGTAGCGGCCCATGATGCGGTTCATCAGATAGGGCGCGTAATTGGTCAGCCCGACCTCACCCAATCTTGGCAGGCTGCCGGGCGGCTTTTCGGGCGGGGATTGATCCGTCATGCCCCCAGCCTTTTCGCCGCCAGAAAGCCCGATCCGCCGCCCAGACCGGGGCCGGGATGGGTGGAGGCGCCGATGTGGATCAGCCCGCGCACAAGGCCCACCCCATTGGTGGAATGGGCATAGGGGCGGAAGATGAAGAATTGGTCGATGCTGCACAGCCCGCCATAGGGGTCACCACCGACGAGGTTGACGTTCATGCGTTCAAGGTCCGCCGGGGAATAGGCGCGGCGGGCAAGGTTGATGGCGTCGAAGTCTTTGATGTGCCGTTTCAGGATGGATTCGATGCGGTCGGCAAAGGCTTCACGCGTGGCCTCAGACCATGTGCCATCGGTGGGGATGTCGCCAGCGGCATCGCCCTTGACCACGCGGGGGGCGTCGGGGATTTGCAGCCAGAGGACCGCCTTGCCCTCCGGCACGCGCGACGGATCGAGGCGATGCGGTTGGCCGACGCAGATGGTGGGGGTGGCGGGCAGCATGCCGCGCTCTGCCTCATTCGCGGATTTAGAGACGGAATCGATCCCATCGGCCAGATGGATCAGCGCGACATCGTCCAGCCCCGGCGTCAGCCATTCGGGGTGCTTGTCCAGCGCGTAATGCAGTTGGAAATTGCCGCGCCCGTGGCGGAAGGATTTGGCCGCAGCTTGGTCTTCGGGCAGGTTCACGTCACGCAGAAGCCGCGCTTGCAACTGCCCCGGCGCGACAGAAGCGAGGACGGATTTCGCCGCGATCTCCTCACCCGTGGTTAGTGCCACACCGCGCACATGGCCGTCGCGCACAAGGATGCGGTCAACGTCACTGTTACAGCGGATTTCGCCACCTTTTTCCCGTATCACAGCCTGAAACGCCTGCACCGCGCGGCCGGAACCGCCCTTGACGATCGGTGCCCCCGCAGCCTCCAAAGCAAAGGCGATGACCTTGCCCATCTGGCCGGAATAGGTGCTTTCCGGCGTCAGCCCGCAATGCAGCACCCAAGGCGCGTAAAGGGCCTGCACCAAGGGCGATTGATAGCCGGTTTCCAGCCATCCCCGCGCCGGTGTCAAAGCCGTGCCGAACCACGCCGCCAGCCCGCGCAGCCCGCGTTTACGCACCTGCCCCCAAAGCAGTTTCGCCGTCGGCCAAGACCAGAGCGACCCGCCGAGCAGCGAGAACAGGAAGGGCGCATCCGCCTCGATCCCGCCAACATCGGCGGCATGGCGGTCGCCATCGCCCGGCGACAGGGCGTTGAAGGCCGCGATATTCTTGGCCCGGTCGGTCGTCAGCACCAGTGCCTGCCCATCGGGACGCAACACGGCGGTCGGGTGGAGCGTGTGGCAATAGTCGAACCCATGCCGGGCAAGGTGGGGGCCAAGCGCGGCCCCCGCCGGAGAGGTCATGAACAAGACCCATGTCGCCGCCATCACATCATGCTGGAACCCGGGAAGCGTGATCTCCTCGGTTCGCAGGCAGCCACCGGGAACCGACTCCCGCTCCAACAGCAGGACGCGCTGGCCTTTCAGGGCCAGCATCGCACCCGCGACCAAAGCGTTGATCCCGCTGCCGATGATGATGTGATCGGGCTGCATCGCGTCAGCCCTTGGAGACCAGCGCCAAAGCGCGGATGGGCGAACCCGTGCCTTCTTTGATCTTCAGGGGTGCCGCAATCAGGATCGCCCCCTTGGCAGGCAGCTTGTCGAGGTTTGCCAGCGACGCCAGACCAAAGCAGTTGTTCTTGTGCAAGAGGTTATGCGCCGGGAAGGGCGGGGTCATGCCGCCCGCTTGGCCCGCATCGGTGCCAATGCACTGGCTGCCCCAACCGACGATGCCCTTGGAAATCAGATATTCGATCACCTCAGCTGTCGGGCCAGGGGTGTGTGGGCCGGTCTCATTGGCGTTCAGGAACAGGTTTTCATCATGCGCGCGCTTGTCCCAGTCAGAGCGCAGCACCACCCATTCGCCCGCGTTGATCGCGCCGTGGGTGGCCTCCCATGCTTTCACATGGTCGATGGTCAGCAGGAAATCGGGGTTGGCATCACATTCAGCAGCGAAGTCCAGCACGTTGACCGGGGCCACCAGACGCTGGACGTTCAGCGTGTCGGTATAGCCATCCAGGTAATCCTTGCCGGTGATCCAATGGTGTGGCGCGTCAAAATGGGTGCCCGAATGCTCGCCCAGTTCCAGCCAGTTCCACGCCCAGAACGGACCGTTCTGGTCATATTCGCTGATGCGGTGGATCTTGATCGGCGGGGTGTCCTTGGCGAAATCCGGCGGCAGTTTCAGCAGCGGGGTGTCCGGGCCCAGCACACCGGAACAATCCACCACCTCGATCCCGCCCGAGGCGAGCAGTCCCGCCAAGGATTGCAGCACGCTTGCAGAGGTCATCTTCGTCTCCCTGTTGGCCGGGGTCCCCGGCATATCGCGCGGCGGTTGAACCCGTCGCCGTACTGGAATCAATGCTAGACAGATTTAAATGCATTTGCAAATATCCCTGCGTCACTTTGGCGGGGGAAACATGGCTGGAACGTCCTTGGGGCAGTTCGACGCGGTGCTGATCGGGGCCGGCCACAACACGCTTGCGGCGGCGCTGCACCTGTCGGCGAAGGGCTGGCGCGTGGGGGTGTTCGAACAGGCCAGCGTCGCGGGGGGTGCGGTCAAGACGGGCGAATACACCCTGCCGGGGTTCCGGCATGATTGGGCGGCGATGAACCTGTCCCTGTTCGCCGGAAGCGCGTTTTTCAAGGCATATGGCGCGGAATTGGGCCAGCATGGCTGCGCCTTTGTGCCGGTGAATCGTCCCTTTGCGTCCAGCTTTCCCGATGGGTCATGGGTGGGTGTGTCCACCGACATGGCCGAAACCATGGCCGCGATCCGGGCGCTGTCCCCGCGCGATGCGGCGACATGGGAGGTGCTGGTCAGTCGATTCGGGGCTGAGGCACCACATCTCTTTGGCTTGCTCGGCGCGCCGATGAATTTCCGTGCGCTTGCATATTTCATGTTCAAAACATTGCGTGCCAAAGGGGTGGGCGGCACGCTGGATATGGGGCGGTTCTTGCTGTCCTCGCCGCGGGCATGGTTGCAAGAGACGTTTGAACATCCGCATGTGCGGGCATTGCTTGGTGCATGGGGGATGCATCTGGACTTCGCCCCCGATGTCGCGGGCGGTGCGATGTTTCCCTATCTGGAAGGCATGGCAGGCCAAGCCTTCGGCATGGTGATCGGTCAAGGCGGCGCGGATACCGTGACGCGGGCGCTGGTCGCGGCGATCACAGCACGCGGCGGTGTGGTGGAAACCGGCACTTCGGTGGCGCGGATCATCCACGCGGGTGGACGGGCGACGGGGATCGAGCTTGCCGATGGTCGCCGGATTGACGCGACCCGCGCCGTCATCGCCGGGATCGCCCCGCGCGCCCTGCCCCGCCTGACGGGGGGCACGACGCCTGCCTTTGATGCCGCGATGGGCAACTTCCGCCACGCGCCGGGGACGATGATGATCCACCTTGCGCTGGACGGTCTGCCCGATTGGCGGGCGGGCGCGGCGCTGCAACGGCATGCCTATGTGCATA
>JAIYDR010000323.1 GCA_027487395.1 Rhodobacter sp.
ATATCCCCGCCCTGGACATGGCTTCCCCGATGGTGGACAAGCCCCATCCCGACGCGGCCCCGGTCCAAGCGCCTCGGGCTTTTGCGTCTCCAACTCAGGTCTCTCCGGATATCCCCGCCCTGGACATGGCTTCCCCGATGGTGGACAAGTCCCATCCCGACGCGGCCCCGGCCCAAGCGCCTCGGGCCTTTGCCTCTCCAACTCCGGTCTCTCCGGATATGCCCGACCTAGACCTAGCTTCCCCGACGGTGGTGCCCGTTTCAACGAGCGCCAAAGGCCAGCCTTCGGACACGCCGATGTTTGACACGGGATTACCTGACACCGCGACACCCGACGTCCCACATGACGATGCCGCATACGATACGGCGTCTTTTGGCACGGCCCCGCCCGACATCACCAAAGCAGCGACGGAAACGGCAGACACTGCGGCAAAGACCGATGGCGACGCTGACAGTCCCGCCTCTGTCGAGTCGAGCCTTGACCGGACAGAGGATGGACTGACGACCATTGCAGTGCCACAACAGCAAATCTCGCTGCCGCCGTTGGTCACGCTGACGCAGCCGCTGATTGCGCCACCATCCGGCGCGACAGCAAAGGCAAGCACAAAGGCGACAGAGACCTCCGCACCCGGCGACGTCGTCGGCAGCACCCCGCGCCCGCGCGGCACGGCAGAGCGCTTGACTGGATCTTCCGGCACCATGCCGCTCATACAGAACCCGCAACCGCAGGCCGAGGACGCATCCAGCTTTTCTGATGGCTTGGCAGCCACTGGACCGGCAAACGAAGGACCGCAAGACCGTCTGCCCGCTCCAGACGTCGCGCGGCAAATGGACCGCTCCCCACCAGATGCAGCCCCAAACGACAACACGCCAGATCAAGGCGCACCTATCACCGCCACCCCCCTACAGCCCCTGCCGCTGGACAATCGTAGCACCCCCCCCCCGACCACGTCGCGCGGACCCGATGCACTGCCGTTTGACACCACCCAATCCGGGTGGGAGGCCGCCTTGGCCGAGCGCATCACCACCCGCAACACCGACCTTGGCCAAGAGATCGAGATCACGCTGACACCCGACAATCTTGGCACTGTGCGCATCAAGCTGGACCTGACCGACAAGATCGCATCGGTGCAGATTGTGACAGACACGCCGCAGGCCGCCCAACTGTTCCTGCAATCCGAAGCGCGATTGTCCGAAGCATTCAACCGTGCGGGTCTGACGTTGACCAGTCACGACGCCTCAAGCCGTGATCCGGGGGGCCGCGATCCGGGGGGCCGTGATCCGGGAAGCCGAGATGCGGGCAACGGTGGCCAACGTCAGGGCCAAAACCCTGGCAACCCGCGTGCAGAGGCCGCGTTGGCCGGCCTGCGCGGCGCGCTGACAGGCCCAATGCAGGCGGGACGCGCAGCAAATCTAGTCAATATCGTTGCCTAAGGACGACCGAACATGGCCAAGGAACCCGTCACCGCAGATGCCGCGCCGAAAAAGGGCGGCGGAGTCATGCGCCTGTTAAAGCTGCTGCTTGGGTCTGCCGTTCTGGTGGGGGCAGGCTTTGGCGGGGGATACTTCTATTTTGCCAACCCGTTGTCTCCCGCGCAGGACATGCTGCGTCTGATTGACCCGAAAGAGGAAGCCAAAGCCGCAGAGGCTGCGGCGCATGGCGACGAAGCAGAAGGTGAGGCCGCACCGAAAAAGCTGCCGAAACCTTTGCCAGAGCAAGAGCTTTTCGTCACCTCCTATTACTCTTTCCCCGATCCTTTGACCTCGAACCTGAAAGACTCGCGGCGGTTCCTTCAGGTGCAGGTCGGTATCTCGACGCAATATGACGCGCAGGTCATCACCAATGTCACCACCCACACGCCGGCACTGATGTCGGATATGCTGGCGGTGATCTCGACCTTTACCGAAGAAGACTTGGCAGGAACCGAAGGCCGCGCCAAACTGGCCAAAGCGCTGATGGCCGCGATCAACGCCCGGCTTGAAAAGGCCGAAGGCTTTGGCGGGGTCGAGGACGTATTCTTCCCCTCTTTCGTGCTGCAGTAAGGGCGCAGGGCATGGTCGCGACGCCACGCAAGCTATCTGCCAAAGAAGTCGCAGCCCTTGTCGGCGGGCTGATGGATGGTGGGCGAGACTTCGGCACCTCGGACAACGGGGTCGAGGTCCGTCCCTATGTCTTTGGGTCCAACGACATGTCGGCGATGGGCGACTACCACGCCCTACGGATGATTAACGAACGCTTCTGCCGGATCGCCCGATCAGTCTTTCTGCCGATGCTGCGCATTCAACCGCGCCTGTCCGCCTTTCCGCCTGAAGTGCGAAACTACGACGATTATCGCAGCAGTCAGGACAATTTCGTCAGCCTGACCAACACGCGGATCGAGGAATTACGCGGCAGCCATCTGATCGTAATCCCGCCGCAGTTCATCTCGCTTTTGACGGATGCCTATTACGGCGGATCGATCCGCCATGTGAAAAGCAGCCGCAACGAATTCACCGCCACTGAACAGCGGGTGATCGAACTGGTGACCGACCGGCTCAATCAGGCGCTGCAACTGGCGTGGCGCGATCTGATGGGGTTGACGCTGAATGTGGTCAGCCGCGAAGAGAACATGCAGTTCGCCGCCTTTGTCGATGGCGATGACATGATCGTCAACTGCTCTTTCATGGTGCAACTTCCGGGGACAGAACCGGCCAGTTTCGACATCCTCTATCCGTTGCAGACGCTCAAGCCCATCGGCAGTTTGCTGCGGTCCCGGATGCAGTCGGACAGTCTGGATGATGACCAAAGCTGGCGTAACCGGCTAGAACGCGCGGTGATGGCGGTGCCATTGCAGATCACGGCAAGGCTGTGCGAACCCGATATCCCACTGCGCCAGTTGACGCAGTTGAAAGAGGGAGACGTGATCCCCGCCCAGATGACTGATACGGTTCAAGTAATGATCGAAGGACGGCCGATGTTCCTGGCCACACCCGGCGAAGTTCAAGGAAAATCCGCGCTCAGCGTCACGCGGCGCATCGGGCAGGACCAGTAAGGAGACAGGACCATGACAGACGGAAAAATGGGCACCGAAGGGCTGCGCCTGCTGGAAAACATCGGCGTCAAACTGACGGTCGAAGTGGGCCGTGCAGAACTGACGATCCGCGATCTGTTGCGCCTGAACGAGGGTTCGGTCATCGAGTTGGACCGTTTGGCCGGTGATCCGCTGGATGTGCTGGTCAATGGCACGCTGATCGCCAAGGGCGAGGTGGTGATGGTGGGCGAACGCTTCGGGATCCGCTTTGGCCAGATCATCGACCCCGAGAAGCGCGCCGAAAGCCTGTGATATCTCCCATGGCTAAAAGCGGCCCTTCCCAAGAAGAGGGACCGCTTTTTGCGGACATAGGATCAGATGGCCTGAACCTCGGGCAACGGTTCCGGGGCGAAAAACGAACGATCATTCGGGAAATTTGTCAGATGCGCCTCTTGGGCAGCGGTCTCTGACCTTGCGGCATGTACCGACTGAAAGCGCAGCCCCCGCCCGCGCCGATCCGCGCGCAGATAGGCCGATCCAGCGCGGCGCAGATGCACCCCCAGAGCCGCCCAGACCAGCGGCACCGCATAGGGTGACACCGCCCCCGCCACGGCAAGTGCCGTGACCATGGTGGCAAAAGGCACCCACAGCCGCATCTGCAACAGCCACAGCGGCGGCAGCAGGGTCGCCAGCAATGATGGCCCAAGGCAAACCGCATCGAACCGGCCCTGCCCGTCCCGCATGATTTCCCAATTTGACAGACTGTCAGGATCAATACGCGGCATGTCGCCTTCGGGAATCACCGCGCCGGCCATACTGTCCCAGACGCCCAGATCGGCGCGTTCCACCAACACGGTCAGGCGGTTCGGCCCACGCTGAAAGGTCAGCGCCAGCGGTTTGCCACCGCGTTCTGCCAGTCGCATCGCCAGATGCGCGGGCGTACCGGTAAAGGCGCGACCATTCACCGCCAGCAGGATATCCCCTGCCGCCAATCCTAAGCCGCGCCCAGCCGCCCGGGCGGGCACCTCCTTGAGCCACAGCATAAGCGGCAGGTCGGCGGGATCGGCCATATCAGGGATATACAAAGGGGTTGGCATCCGCTGCCGTCGGCTTTGCCGATGGTTTTGGAGCTGATTTCGCAGGTGCAGCCTTCGCGGGGGTTTGCGCCGCTTTCCCTGTTGCCGGGGCCGCAGGGGCGGCCGTCATTCGCAGCAGTCCGGCTTCGATCCGGGCCAAAGACTCGCGGATATCGGTCAGATCCGCCGATGCCGCAGAACCGGCCTGCGCAGATATGTCTGGCAGAGCAGGTTTCGACGCTCCCTCAGCCGCCGGTGCCGCTGGTTTGGCAGGACCACTCTTGGTCAAGTCGATTTCGGCCAAGGCTGCCAAAACCTCATCTCGAGAGGCCTCGATCGCGGCCACGACATCACCGGCTTCGGTCGCCTCGGATGCTACAGCGGATTCATCGGCGGTTTCCGCTAGTTTTGCGGCAACAGCGGCGGCAACGGCATCGGGCAATTCGGCCAATGCCTTGGCAATCGGGTCTTCGTGGCCCCCACCATCGCCTTCCCGCGCCTCCTTCAACTTCAGGACCTGCTCTGCGACCAGCTGCGCCGCCTCGACCTGCAATTCCGCCGCTTCGTGCAGATCACCGACCGAGCGGAAGTAGACCAATGTCGCCAGAGCAAGGCAAACCACCGCGCCGACCGTGGCGCCGGTTGCCAGCGCCGAAGATCGTCTTTGCGCCGTTCCGACCTTTTCGACAAAGTCTTTCTGCGCCTTGCCCAAACGCGCGATATCTTCGGCAGCGTCATTGGCGGCGTCCGCCGCGGCGATGGCACGGCGCAGGCCTTCGGTGACAGGATCGTTGTCGTCGGTCATCGCAGACTCCGTGCGGCAGTGCGGTAGCGGCGATGGTCATGCAAGCGTCGTGCCAGATCAGGCCGCATCGGGTGGGGCCTCGGTCCGGCCATTTTCGGTGAAACGCAACTCTGGCGGCAGATCGACCTCGGGCAGGTCACCGGCCTCGCCCCGGTCCAGCCGATAGACATGGGCAAGGATCGCGGCAACAGCGGCGTAAAGCCCTTCCTGAATTTCCGTTCCAATATCGCCCGTGAAGTACAGTGCGCGGGCGAGAAGCGGGCTGCGCAGCATGGTCACACCGTGTTTGCGCGCCCGATCGCGGATCTCCTGCGCCATCGGCCCCTTGCCCATCGCCAAGATCACCGGGGCGCGGGTATCGCCCTGCACATAGCGGATCGCCACTGCGAAATGCGTTGGGTTGGTGATTACCGCTGTCGCATTGGCGACGTCGGGCAACGCCTTGCGTTGCCGTGCTGCGCGACGCGACGCCTCCATCTGCAACTGGCGCAATCGGCCCTTAACCTCGGGCGAGCCGTTTTGTTCCTTCGACTCTTGCTTGACCTCTTGAAAGGTCATCATCATCTGCTTGCGCAGTGTCAGCCATTGCCACAACAGATCCGCCGCACCAATCACCAAGAGACCAAGCGTCAGCGCCAACATGAGCCGGATCAATGCCGCGCCCAGCACCCCTGCGGCTTCAATCGGTGAGGCGGCCCATAGCCGATCCATCTGCGGCAAATCTGCGCGCAGGACCATCACCGCAACCGCACCCAGAAGCACGACCTTTACTACCGATTTCAAAAGCTCCACCAAGGCATTAAGCGACACCATCCGCCCCAAGCCCTTGAGCGGGTCCAGCTTGTCGGGCTTGAACCCCAACGCTTTGGGCGCAAAGTGCAACCCACCGGTGACCCATTGAATGCCCAAGGCCGCCAAAGCCAATGGCAGGCCCGCCACCACCGCGATGATCAAGATGTCCCAAAAGGCCGACAGGCTGCGCGCCGCGATCTGGTCTTGCAACAATGCCGCGCGGTCCAGACGCAAATAGCCCCGCCAAAGTGACATCGCCTGTGGCATCAGCGCCGCGGCCGCCATCACCAATCCCGTGGCCATGGCAAAGCTGGCGAAGACCATCGCCTCTTTCGAGGTCAAGACCCGGCCTTCTTCTTGCGCGTCCTGCCTGCGTTTGTCGGTCGGTTCCTGTGAGCGTTCTTCGCCGTCATCCTCGGCCATTAGGCACCTCCGCCAAGGATCGGCGTGATGAGGTCAAGCGCCGCGGTCATCACATCCTGCATCGCCGCCGCTGCCCCCGGCACGGTCAGCCACAAGAGCAGCAGAGTAGCGCCCATGGTCAAGGGAAAGCCGAAGGAGAAGAGGTTCAGCGCAGGAGCGGATCGCGTGATAACGCCGATGACGATGTTCAGCAGCAAAAGCACAGACACCACCGGCAGCATGATCCCCAAGCCAAGCGCGAACATCGACGTGCCTGCCTGCAACCCTGTTGCGATCAGTCGCTCAGGCTGAAAATCACCACCGGGTGGCAGAGCGGTATAGCTTTCGATGACGATGCGTATGGCCACCAGATGCCCATCCAGCGCAAAAAAGGTCGACAGCAGGAAGATCGAGAATATCTGTGCCACCACGGGCGTTTGCCCACCCATCGCCGGGTCCACCTGCGCGGCAAAGGACAAGCCCGCCGTCGATGCGATGCGATCCCCGGCCAAAGACGCAGCCCCGAACAGGATGTTCAGCACCAGCCCTGCGGTCAAACCTAACGCAAGTTCCGGAATAATCAGCCGAAGTGCCGAAACTCCTGCCAGCGCATCCGGCGCGGGCATCGGCACATGCGCAAAGACCGGTATGGTCAGAATGACCGTGGCCATGATGCGGATCGGCAGCGGTGTAAAGCGACCGCCAAACACTGGAGCAGCGATCAGGAACGCGCCAATCCGCATCATGGCGAACAGGAACTGAGTCAGCCAACCCGTCAGCGCGCCCATCTCCATCGCGGGCAGAGGAAAGCCGCCTTCCATCGTCTTAGCCACCCATCGTGCGGATGGTTTCAAAGACGTAGCCGAAGTAATCCGTCATGGTGGTTAGCATGAAGCTTGATGCCAACGCCATTGTGAGCATGACGATCCCCAGTTTCGGCACAAAGCTGATGGTCTGCTCGTTGATCGAGGTTGCGGCTTGCAAGATGCCAATGACCAGACCCACTGCCAAGGCGACCAACAGAACCGGGCCTGCCGTCACAAGGATCGACCAGTAGGCCATACGAAGATGTTCGATATTGCCGTCAAAATCCATGCCTCAGCCCCCAAGACCGTAGGTCGCGGCCAGTGAACCCACCGTCAGCGCCCAGCCATCCACCAACACGAACAGCAACAGCTTGATCGGCAAGGACACGATCATCGGCGACAGCATCATCATCCCCAAGGCCATCAGGATCGAGGCCACGACCATGTCGATGACCAAGAACGGGAGGAACAGCAGGAATCCGATCTGGAATGCGGTCTTCAACTCGGATGTCATGAAGGCGGGCAGCAGCACCGAAAACGGCACGGCATCCGGGCCGGAATAGGCCTCATCCCCCGCCAGTTGCTGGAACATCAACAGATCGTTCTGCCGGGTGTTTTCCACCAAGAACCCACGCAGAATCTCGGATGAGATGCGGATCGCCGCATCCGGGGCCATCTGACCGTCAAGATAGGGGCCAATCGCCTCATCGTTCATCCGGGTCAGTGTCGGTTGCATCACGAAAAACGTCAGGAACAGTGCCAGCGCGATCAGCACCTGGTTGGGCGGGGTTTGCTGCGTGCCAAGGGCTTGGCGCAGGATCGACAGCACGATGATGATACGGGTAAAGGCTGTCATGCCGAGCAGCAGGGACGGCAGCACGGTCAGCAGCGTCATCAATGCGACGATCTGCAAGGACAGCGAATAGGTCGCCCCGCCGCCTTCGGCCTGTTGCAGTGTGATGGCGGGCAGACCTTGCGCCTGTACCAGCGACGGCACAAACACCAAAGCGACAACCAAAAGCATGCGGATCATGGCGCCACCTCTGGCGTGGTTGTGGGGCCAAGGTCATGCAAGAGGGGTGCAGCCCCCTTGCAGCGGATCAGCAGAAAGGACCGCCCATCCACCTCAAGGATCAGGGCGCGGTCAGTGGACGACAGGGCTGCAACCTCGGCGAGTTTCATGCGCTTGCCCTGATGCAGGCGACGTGCCAACCCGCCTTGGTTCAGTTTGACCAGCAGCCAGCCCAAGGCCAGCACTGCCATGAACAGCGCCAGCACTGCGATCTGGCCAGGGCGGATCACCGCCAATGCCGTTTCCGTCTCCATTCCGTCTGCGCCTTCTGATCCACGTTCCGCGTGTAGCTTGCTGCGAATTCTCCCTGTCTTGCCCGTACCAATCCCGTTCTGATGCAACCTTTTCGAGATTCACTGCCCGTCTGTGCAGCGGAAGGGCAAAGGTGCTTGCGTGGGACGCGCGGGCTTAACGGCAGGGCGAGGCTGTAACCAGCCCGGTCGAACTTAGGTCTGCCCCCCCAACGCCGCGCGGCGGCGGCGTTCAACCGATGAGGGGATGCGCAATTGATCGCGGTATTTGGCCACGGTGCGTCGGGCCAATTGCACGCCGTCTTCTTGCTCTACCATCTTGGCAATAGCGTCATCCGACAGCGGATCAGCCGGGTTTTCGGCCTGCACCAGTTTCTGAATCCGGTGACGCACCGCCGAAGCCGAGCCCGCCTCATCCCCGGTGGAAGACGCAAGCGCTGCACTGAAGAAAGTCTTTAGCGGAAAACTACCCTGCGGCGTGGCGATCATCAGTCCAGAACAGACACGGCTGACCGTGCTCTCATGCACACCGATGGCATCGGCCACTTCACGCAGGATCATCGGGCGCATCTTCGACAGGCCTTGATCCAGAAACTCCGCCTGACGCCGCACCACTTCGGCCCCGACTTTCAGCGTGGTCTGATTGCGATGCTCGACAGCGCGGCTCAGCCAACGCGCAACCGACAAGCGTTCGGCGACATAGGCCGAGGTGTCACCCTTGCGGGCCACTTTGCGCGCCTCATCGGACTTCACCACCACGCTGGGCAGGGTGGAGCGGTTCAAGTCCACCCGCCAGCCATCGGCCCCCCGCGTCACGATCAGATCCGGCGGACGTTGCGCGGTGGATTCAAATTCGAACAGCGCGCCGGGCTTGGGGTTCAAGGACCGGATTTGCCGCAGCATCGCCTTCAGCACATCCATGTCGCAGGTGCAAACCCGGCAGAGCCCGCGCAGATCGGCCACCGCCAGCATCGGCAGATGCTGCAGCAATGTGTCAAACATCGGGGACAAGATGCCTTGCTCTGCCGCTTGCAAGCGCAGGCATTCCGCCAGGTTCCGCGCGAACAGCCCCGCCGGTTCAATCTTTTGCATCCGCTTGAGCAGCGCCTCGGCCCGATCCGTCGCCACACCGGCACGGGCGGCCAGCAGGTCCAGCGGTTGGCCCAGCCAGCCCGAGGGTTCAAGCGCATCCAGCATCACTTCGGCCAAGGCACGCTCGGCCCCGGTCAGGTCCAGACGGGCGACATGGGCTTGGGCATGGGCGTAAAGCGACGGCCCCGGATCCGCAGCCAGATTGCCCAGACGGTCCCAATCATCCTCACCATTTCGCCGCGACGACGGCAGCGCCGGTTCCGACGATTTCACACGCAAAGCACTGCGCGGCAGGCCCAGTTCGACGAAGGGATTTTCTTCGGCCTGCCCTTCGATGAAGGATTGCAGATCGGCGTTTCCCATCTGCAAAAGCTGGATCGCTTGTTGCAACTGGGCGGTGACCACCATCGACTGGCGCTGAGAAAGGGTCTGCGAGGTGTAAAGCTGCATGGCGCGGTTCTCCTTGACGGTGACCCTGCCTGCCGATCCGCTTTTCTGCAAAAAAAGCGTTTGACGCCCCTAAAATGGCGGAAAGCTGACAGTACAGCCTCAAGAAACATGCCGTAAGCAATTGAAATAAAAGGTGCCCCGGTATTGACATACCGGGGCCACAATTTGCCTGTGTCGGCTTTACGTCAGCCGCGGAGCAGACTCAGCACGCCCTGCTTGGACGAGTTGGCCTGTGCAAGCATGGCGGTAGCGGCCTGCGAGAGAATCTGACCACGGGCCAGCTGGGTCGATTCGGCGGCAAAGTCTGCGTCCATGACCTGCGATTTCGCGGCCTGCACCGAACCCGAGATGTTGGTCAGGTTCGAGATGGTCGAGTCCAGACGGTTGGACATGGCACCCAGTGCACCGCGCGCCTGGCTGATCTTCTGCAGCGCAACGTCGATGACGGTGATCGCTTCGGCCGAAGACCCAGCGGTGGACAGGTCGATGTCAGCGACCGATTCCAGCGTGGCCGCGTTGGCGGTATCCGAGAAGAAACCGACTTCCGGCGTTGCTGCCGTAGCGTCGATTTCGGCCGAGTTGACCGAGAAGGTCTGGGTCGAGGTGAAGGTCACCTGACCGGTCACGGTCGCCGAGTCGTCGGTGTTATCCAGCGTCAGGGTGTCCGGGGTAGCGTCTTCGCTGCCATCGGTGTTCAGGCCGGTCACATCCATCTCCGCTTCAGCCGCTGCACCAGAATCCGCTGCGGTGTAATTGGTGATCTCGATGTTCTTGCCGGTCGAGTCCGTCAGGATGATTTCCGACGCATCGGCGCCCATCGACGCGGTCACACCCGTCGAAGTGGTCTTGGTGTTGATCGCATCGCGCAGCGAGCGGAGGTCGTCCTTGTTCGAAATAGCGACGGTGCCGATCGACTGGCCGTTCACTTCGAACGAGATCTTACCCACATCCGACAGGCCCGACAGTTTCGCCTTGGACACGGCAGTAGCCTGCACGCCGGTCGAGGACGACTTTTCGTTGACAGAGGCAGCCAGTTCCTTGGCCGACATTTCCGCCGTCGTGTTGATTTCAGCGTTGCCCGCATGGCCCGAGATGATCAGTTCCTTGGCCGCCGTCACGCCACCCGAAGCGGCGATGGACACTTCGGATTTCACCTTGTGGGCACCGATGTCGGTGGCAGCGGCGCTGTCCACGTTGATCTGAACGGTCTGGCCAAGGTCGGCACCGATCTGGAACTGCTTGCCGGTGAACGAACCGTCCATGACCTTCATGCCGTTGAAGGTGGTGTTTTCGGCGATGCGGTTGATTTCCGCGACCAGCTGGCGCGATTCTGCGGTGATGTTGCCGCGGTCCGAACCGGTGTTGGTGTCGTTGGCGGATTGCACGGCCAGTTCACGCATCCGCTGCAGCATGTTCGACACTTCGACATGCGCGCTTTCCGTGGTGTCCAGCAGGTTCTTGCCGTCGGTCGCGTTGCGCACGGCTTGGTTGATGCCCATGACCTGCGCGGTCATCTTTTCGGCAATCGCCATGCCCGCCGCATCGTCCTTGGCGGCGTTGATGCGCAGCCCCGAAGAGAGCCGGGTCATGGCTTGGTTAAAGTCGTCATTCACTTTCGCCATGTTCGCCTGAGCAGAAATGGCACCGATGTTCGTGTTAATGGAAGTCATTGGTCCAGCCTCCTGGGTGTTGTTGCATCGCGCCCTTCAGCGCTCTGGCAATGACAACGGCCCCTGTCGCAGATGTTTAGCCAAAGTGCAGCGACGGCGCCGTTGCAAGGACCGCGCCGATGTCAATCCGGACTACAAAAAACTTTTCAATACATTGATTTCATGATATTTTTTATCTTGCAAAAAATGTTGAATTTCTCATTTCGATTATTTCAGGAATCTTTTCTACCCATCCCAGAAGTTGCACCAAGGTCCCCAGAACGCCGGAATTCTGGTGAACTGTGGCACTGCAAGACGGGCATTTGCCGCGGGATCGGATGCGAAATCCCCACAGGCTAGATCGCCCCGCAACCAGGCAACACCTGCCCAACCGCATCTCGAAACGGCGGGACCTGCAGATGCCTCAGACACGCACAGGTGGGCAAGCGAAGGCGGCATAGGTCTTGCAACAGCGCCTGTCATTAAGAGGCTGCACCCGCCTGCCGTTCTAATCAGGGCAGGCAGGGCTTGGCAAAAGGACGCGCGATGGTTGATCTCCTCAGCACGCTGAACAAGAACGGCTCGGGTCTGAACCTGTCAGAACTGACCACCTCGCTTGTCGCGGCGGAAATCCAGCCCCGACAAAAGGCGGAGCAAAAGAAGCTCGACTCCGCCAATCTGTCGATCTCGACCCTCGGGCAGGTCCGGGCGCAGTTCCAGTCCTTGCAGACAGCCGTGACCAACTTGCAGACCGCCCCGATCCTGAAGGCCACCAGCGGCCATTCCGGGGTGAAGGTGACGATCACCGACCCCTCCAAGATCGCCAATTCCAGCCGCAGCATCGGCGTGGTGCAAACGGCACAGCGCCAGGTGATCGAGTTCAAGGGCTTCACCTCGGCCGATCAGAGCATCGGGGCGGGGGCACTGAAGGTGGAAATCGGCGCGTGGTACACCGACGCCTCCAACGCCCCGGCGTTTGCGGTGAACCCTGAAAGCACGGTCAACACGCTGAACATTCCCGCCGGGGCGACGCTGTCACAACTGGCCGAAACGCTGGACGTGCTGCCGGGGCTTTCGGCGCGGGTGATCGACAAGGGGGATGGCACCTTTTCCTTGGGCATCGTGTCCGAGGCAGGGGCGGGACAAGCGCTGCGCTTTACCGCAACGGAAACCACTGCGGGGCTTTCGGCCTTTGACACCACAGCGACCAATGCCACCGTGCAGATTCAGGCGGCACAGGATGCCGTGCTGGAACTGGACGGCATCACTGTCACCCGCCCCACCAACAGCATCGACGACCTGATCGAAGGCGCGACACTGGACATCAGCGCCCCAGCCGGGACAGAGACCAGCATCGATTTCAGCCGCGACATGCAAACCGCGCGCACCAATCTGCAATATCTGGTCGATCAGGTGAACACGACGCTGACCCAATTGACCGAGGTTTCGGCCCGCTCTGTCAACGGCGCAAAGGCGGGTGTGCTGGCCGGGGACCGCGTGGTCGAGAAGCTGAAATCCGACCTGCGCAGCATGATCGCTGCCCCTTTGACGGGCTTTGGCGAAGATCCGGTGTTCCTGTCTGATCTGGGTATCCAAAGCCAGCGCGACGGCAGCTTGCGTCTCAACAGCTATGACTTCGAAAAGGCCTTCGCGGCCAATCCGGCCAAATTCGACGCGGCCTTCAACGACCAACTGTCCAGCACGTCAACCGGGGTCGAGGTGGCAGGGATACTCTCCTCCGCCGCTGCTTCGGCCAGCCTGACGCTGACCCGCGATCTGACCACCGGCAAGGCCAAGCTGGGCGATTACAACACCATCGGCTTTTCCCCTGACACGGGCGTCATGCGCTACACCGTGCTGGATGGCCCCTATTCCGGGCTGATGATCGATATGCCCGACACGGCCGAACAGGCGAATGTCACCGTCGGGCGCAGCTTTCTTTCACGGCTGGACGGCCTTCTGACCGATGCGCTGCAATCGGGCGGGCGGATTGCCGAACGCGAAAGCCAGATCGGCACCCGTGTCACGGCGGCCACGACCGAGATGGGCAAGCTGGATGATCGCGCCGCCAAACTGACCACGCGCTATCTGTCCAAGTTCACCCAGATGGAAACCACGATCTCGACGCTGAAAAGCACCGGCAATTACCTGACCAACCTCGTCGCGCAATGGAACAAAAGCAGCTAAGCCTGCCCTCTGTTGCGCCTATTTTCTTTGGTCATACATCCTCGGATCGGCCCGGGAGGGTAGAAAGCCCTCCCTGGATCAACCATAGGAAAGCGCTCAAACAGTCAGACCCCTGCGGATGCCGAATTTCTTCATCTTCTCGATCAGCGTGGTCCGGCGCAGGCGCAGCGCTTCGGCGGCTTGGGCGACATTGCCCTGGCGTTTGTCCAAGGCCGCCTCGATCAACGCGACCTCGATGTCGCGGATATAGCCGCGCAGATCCAGATCCGTCAGCCGCGACAGCGCCTCGTGAAAGCGCGATGGATCGGGCAAACCGGCGGCGTCGGGGATCGGGGGTTCAGGCATGACCTCAACGCTATCCCCGTCGAAGTCGGGCATCTGCATGCCCAGGAGATTATCCCGCACATGGCGAGAGGTGATCATGCGGCCCGGAAACATGACAAAGGCGCGCATCAGCACATTCTTCAACTCGCGCACATTGCCCGGCCAAGCGTAGGCCGACAGCGCCCGGATGGCACCGGGATCGAAATGCGGGGCATCCAATGCGGGATGTTCCGCCAAACGGTCGGAAATCATCCGCGCAAGGATCAGCGGAATATCGGCGGTACGGTCGGTCAACGGCGGCACGGTCACGGGAAAGACCGAGATGCGAAAGAACAGGTCCGCCCGGAATTCGCCACGCTCAACCGTCTGGCCAAGGTCGCGGTGGGTGGCGCAGACAAGGCGAAAATCCACCATCTGCTCGGCTCCGCCGCCCACCCGCTGGATGCGGTGGCTTTCCAGCACGCGCAGCAGTTTGGCTTGCAAGGCGGCAGGCATGTCACCGATTTCGTCCAGAAACAGCGTACCACCGTGGGCCTGCTCGATGCGCCCGACCCGCGCCTTATCCGCGCCGGTGAAGGCCCCCTTTTCATGGCCGAAGAGTTCGCTTTCCAACAGATCCGCCGGGATGGCCGCGCAGTTCACGGCGACCAGCGCCCCGCTGCGGCCTGACAAGCGGTGGATCGCCTCGGCGACCAACTCTTTGCCCACCCCAGTTTGGCCGCGCACCAACACAGCGGCATCACTGACGGCGACTGCGGCAATCACCCGCTTGAGTTGGCGGATCGGGGCACTTTCGCCGACGATGATGCGGTCGAGGATATCAGCGCTCGGTGCAATTGCGCGGACCTGCGCACCACGTTCGACCCAATGACTCGTCATTTCCCGCTCCACGCTAAACTTCAGGCCATTTCGGTCGTTCAGTGTTTTTCGGGCAATACCCCTTGTGCGCAGAGCGTCTCGTCATCGGATCGGTGCTTAACCCATGGAGAGGCCAACCCTACTCCAATGGGGTATTGATTTAGTTGAAATACTTCATTTTTGATGTTTTTCCTCAAATAGATACCATTACTTCGCCAATAGAGTCCGCATTCTCTCGATCTCATCCCACCTAATCCGCAGACGATTCGGGGCGTTATCGAATCGCATCTGATCTGCCTGAGTTGCGGCAATAACCATCGGAAGATCAGGGGCGGTGGGCCTTGACTTTGGCGTTTCTCGGGGCGCTGTGATCAACGGAAGGTCAGGATCATCCTCGCCCGGCGCAAAGGCCGTCGCAGTGTTTTCGGGGGCGGCATTGGCCACCCCCGCCCCAGCGCCGTCATCCCCCGTACCAAGCAGAGACGCGCGCTCGGCCGCTGCCGTGAACATGGGACTGCCCGCCAGCGCCAGCAATCCTTGCAACCGCGTCGGTATCGCTGCGAGCAGCACTGTCGGGGATGGGCCTTTGGGCAGGGTTGGCATCAGCGCGACCATGGTTTCCTGCGCTGCGGCAACCTTGCCCACATAGGCCTGTCCGCGATCCGGATCGGTGGAATGATAGGCCGCCGTCGCGAGTTCCCATGACCCAAGCTGGTTATGCAATTCCTTCAGGAACCGCGCCGCATAGGCGGTGTTCTGTGCCGGATCGATCATATCGGCGCGACTGGCAAAGGCTTTGGAATGCCATTTCCAGTTCAACTGCATGCAACCAACATCAACATTGGTGGTGCCAGTGGCTAGGATCGCGTCCAGCTTGGCCAAGGCCGCCTCGGCATTGTCCAGATAATGCGCCTGCCCGCCTTGGTTCAGCGTCCAGGGCCAGGGCATCCGCCCGCCCTGCCCGTCGCCTTTGCCAGTCTCAACCAGCGAGATCGCGGGCAATAACCCTTCGGGCAGCCCCGCTGCCACCCCGGCATCGGCGGCAAGCCGCGTACAATCGGCCACAGTCGGCACGACATCGGCAAAAGCGTTTAAAGGAGCGCCGACAGGTGCCTCCGCCACATCGGCGCGGCCCTCAGCATGGATTTGGCCCGCCAGCACCGTCAGCGCAGCAGAGCAGGACAAGAAAAGGACAAGGGGTTTCAACATCATATCCCCCCTTTGCAAGCGGTGGGCCAGATGCGGCGCGATCAGCGCAGATAATCAAACAGCGACGTACCACTGATCTTGACGAAACTTTGCTGCGAGGCTTGTTCCGTCAGCAACAGCGTCTGCAACCGCGTCAGGGCGGCTGCGACGTCAAGGTCTTCCAGCCCCGCCACCGCCTCTTGCAGGCGCACTTTGCGTGCGGCCAGTGCATCCAGGTTCTTGTCGGCCAGATTGCCCAATGCGCCCACCTCGGCCCGTTGGGCAGCAAGGTGGTTGGTGGCATCACTGAACGCCCCCACCATGGCATCTGCCGTCAGCCGCGCATCGCGCAGACCGACCACCTGCCCCTTCGTCGCGCCAGTCTGATCGGTCTGCACCAAAGTGGCAACCGGCGCGCGCGGGTCCCCATCCCAAGACAGGTCCCCGATTTGGAAACTGGCCCGAAACGCAAACAGCGCGACACCTTTGCCATCCGCCGTCACCGCAGCTGTCACACCGGTTTCAGGACTTGCGGCGTTGATGGCATCGGCCAGCGGTCCGGGGGCGCCCTTCGCCACCTCAGTCTCAATCCGCGCGGCACCTTTGGGGCCGGTGAGGGTGAAGGCAAGGCCCTGCCCCTCGCGTCCCGCCAAGGGCGTCAGAACCCCGCTTTCCGAAATGGTGCGATAGGGCCGCGCCTCTGCCAGCGGCGAACTTAGGGTGGCGATCAGGTCATCCACCATCTCAAAGATATCGCCTTTG
>JAIYDR010000201.1 GCA_027487395.1 Rhodobacter sp.
AAGATGACCGATGGCACCACCTACGCCACCCGTTCGACCTATGGCAAAGAGGGCGACACGCTGGCATTGGACATCGATCCGCTGGCGCACCCCGCTTGGACCGGCCAGTCGGCCAAGCTGATGGACACCGGTGGCCGCGTGTCGAAGTTCAAGAACAAATACGCCGGTCTGGGTTTCTGATCCATCCGGTTGCAGCGATGCAGGACAGGGCGTGCAGCGATGCACGCCCTTTTTCGTTGCGTAAGGGGCGGGCTTACGGCGATGCTGGGGCCATGCGGTATGCTCTTGCCCTTTGCCTGTGCCTGCTTGCCCCCGCCGCCGGGGCGCAATCGGCGTTGCAGACCCTGCCCGGCCTTTACGGCAGCGCTTCGGACCCCGCGCAGTCCTGCACCGCCAATCCGCACCATCTGGAGGTGACCGCCAGCCCGCCGCATCTGATGCTGACATGGGGCAAATCTGCGCCCGACCCGCGCGGTGGGCGCACAGGGCATTTGGTCTATGATCTGCTGGCCGCCGATGCCGCAACGCTGACCCTGCGGCTGGAAGGGGAAACCCGCGCGGCAAGCAATGGCGGCCCGGTGATCTGGACCCTGCGCCAGACCGAGGATGGCTATTGCTGGGCGCGCCCGGACTGGCCCGTGATGCGCTGCGAGGAGCGGCAGTTGCGGTGCGATGCAGCGGCCCCCACCTCGTAAAGCTTGGCGCTTCCGTCACGATAGGCGATTTTCTGCCGCTGCCCTCTTTCCCTGTCGGCGCAATCTTGCGAAACACGGTGGCGTAAGCGGCGCGCAGGTGTCCGCCGGAGGGAGTTCAGATGTCGCATATAATCGTGGTCGGGAACGAAAAGGGCGGCTCTGGCAAATCCACCACCTGCATGCATGTGGCAACGGCGCTCGTGCGGATGGGGTTCCGGGTCGGTGCCTTGGATCTTGACCTGCGCCAGCGCAGTTTTGGCCGCTATGTGGAAAACCGCCGCGCCTATCTGGAGCGTGCCGGACTGGCCCTACCCTCACCCGACTATCGCGAGCTGCCCGAGATTGCCACAGAGCAGTTGAAACCAGGTGAAAACCCCTTTGATGCGCGCCTGTCTGCCGCTGTGTCGGCGCTGGAGGCCGTGTCGGATTTCATCGTGATCGACTGCCCAGGATCGCATACGCGGTTGTCGCAGGTGGCGCATTCGCTGGCCGATACGTTGATCACGCCGCTGAATGACAGTTTCGTGGATTTCGACCTTTTGGCGCGCACCGATCCCGATACGGGCAAGGTGAAAGGCCCGTCGATCTATTCCGAAATGGTCTGGAATGCGCGGCAGTTGCGCGCGCAGGCGGGGTTGAAGCCGATTGACTGGCTGGTGGTGCGCAACCGTCTGGGCGCGCAGCAGATGCACAACAAGAAAAAAGTCGGCGCCGCACTGGAAGAGCTGTCGCGCCGTATCGGCTTTCGCGTCGCCGCAGGATTCTCGGAACGGGTGATTTTCCGCGAGTTGTTCCCGCGCGGCCTCACACTTTTGGACTTGCGCGACACCGGGGTGGATCAGTTGAACCTGTCCAACATCGCAGCGCGCCAAGAGGTGCGCGATCTGATCGCCGAGCTTAGACTTCCGGGTGTGACGGCGCAGGTCTGAAGGCCGCAACACGCGTGTGGCGCTTGTTGTCGCTGGCGCAGAGACGGTCCAGGCGGCGGGCATAGATCGGATCGACGGCTTCGGATGCGGCGCTGGAGAACAGGCCGATCCGTTGCAAGAGGGACTTGGCGAATTGCATCTGCGGATTCCCATGTTGGGGTGGTTTCTGTCAGATAAACCTGCGGCTTTGGCGGCACTGTGGCGCAGGCGGGGCGTTTTCGCGGGGTCGGATGGCCTTTCCATGGCAGGATGGCGCGGTGGCTTTCCCCGGCCAGCCTGCCGTGGCAGAACGGCGCCATAGCCCGGAGGACCGCATGAACACCCTGTTTGACGCTTTGTTCGCCCCTTTGTCGCGGCGGCAGGATCCGCTTCTGTTGCTGTCTGATGGCGCCAGCCTGACCGGGCAGGCGTTTTTGTCGAGGGTCTTGCGCCAAGCGCAGGCCTTGCGTGCGGCAGGGGTTGTGGCCGGTGATCGCATCGCCGTGCAGGTCGCCAAATCGCCCGAGGCACTGGCGGTTTATGGGGCGGCCGTGGCGCTGGGCGCGGTGTTCTTGCCGCTGAATACCGCCTATACGCCGGAAGAGGTGGACTTTTTCCTTGGCAACGCCACCCCGCGCCTGATGCTGTGCGACGTGACCCGTGCCAATGCGATGGCCCCGGTGGCGGCGCGGCGGGGTGTGGCTCTGTTGACGCTGAACGCCGATGGGTCGGGCAGTTTGACCGAGGCGGCCTTGCGCTGTGACGGCGACTTCACGCCGGTGGCGCGGGGGGGCGATGACCTTGCCGCGATCCTCTATACATCTGGCACCACGGGGCGCTCCAAGGGTGCGATGCTGACCCATCGTAACCTTTTGTCGAATGCCGAGGTGCTGGTGGACCTGTGGCGATTCACCCGTGCCGATGTGCTGCTGCATGCCTTGCCGATCTTTCACACCCATGGGCTGTTCGTGGCGTCGAACGTTTCCTTGCTGTCGGGCGGGCGGATGATCTTTCTGCCGGGTTTCGACGCAGCACAGGTGATCCGTCATTTACCGCAGGCGACCACGCTGATGGGGGTGCCGACGTTCTATACGCGATTGCTGGACGATCCGCGCTTCACCCGCGATCTGGTGGCGCATGTGCGCCTGTTCGTGTCTGGCTCTGCGCCCCTTTTGGCGGAAACCCACGATGCATTTGTCGGGCGGACCGGGCATCGCATTCTGGAACGCTACGGGATGACCGAGACAAATATGAACACCTCAAACCCCTACGACGGTGAACGGCGGGCGGGAACGGTGGGCTTTCCCTTGCCGGGTGTGGAACTGCGGATCATGGTCGAAGGTGCCGAGGTTGGGCCTGAGACGGTGGGGATGATCGAGGTGCGCGGCCCCAATGTGTTCAAAGGCTATTGGCAGATGCCCGAAAAAACCGCCGAGGAGTTGCGCCCCGATGGCTGGTTCATCACCGGCGATTTGGGCAAGCGGGATGCCGACGGCTATGTCCATATCGTCGGGCGGGCCAAGGATCTGGTGATCACGGGGGGGTACAATGTTTACCCAAAAGAGGTGGAGTTGCTGCTGGACGAAGTGCCGGGAGTTTTGGAAAGCGCGGTCATCGGTCTGCCGCATCCCGATTTCGGCGAGGCGGTCTTTGCCGTGATCGTCCCGCAGAAAGGGGCAGATGTGACGGTTGAGGGCGTGCTGGCGGCAGTGACTGACCGTTTGGCCAGGTTCAAGCAACCCAAAGCGGCGGTGATCGTGGACGATCTGCCGCGCAACACAATGGGCAAGGTGCAAAAGGCCCTGCTGCGCGAGACCTACAAAGGCTGGTTCAACTAAGCGGCGCGGGCGCAAGCGCCCGCACGGCACAAGCTTTGCCCCGCGCAATGCGCAGGCCAAAGCGGGCGGGGGGCCGCAGTCCCCAAACGGTGCAAGCGCCGTTCCCCCCGAGGATGTTTTTCCAAAGGAGAGGGGGTCAGGCGGGTGGGTCTTCGGCTGTGGTGGGGCCTTCCAACTCGGTGGCGAGGAAGCGTTCGAACTGGTCAAGGTCCACGGGATCAAATTGGCCAAAGCCGTGCATCCAGACCGAGGCGGCGCGCAGGGCGTCGGGTTCCAGCTTGCACCATTTGACGCGGCCGCGCTTTTCTTGCGTGATCAACCCCGCCTCGACCAGCACCATCAGGTGTTTTGAGATCGCGGCGAGCGACATGTGGAAGGGCTCAGCGACATCAGTGACGGCCATGTCATCTTCTAGCAGCATCGACAGGATCGCCCGACGAGTCGGGTCGGCGAGGGCTGAAAAGACGCTATCGAGGTTGGGGGACATGGCGCGACATTGGCCGGGCAGGTGACAACCGTCAACCCGTTGGTTGAATATGCCTGAGGGGGCTTTTGGTCGAGGTGCGGCCATCTGCCTCTGTTTCTCCGAAAGGGGATTTTCAATGAAAACATAGGTTTAATCTGTGGATGCCCTGTGCTTTGCCGGGTTGACTCGGGGCGGGGGCATCCGTAGTTATCCGGCAACTGCTGGAAAGGGTCTGACCGATGGCTGACGCGCCCGATCCCGACCGTCTGCGCGCGCTTGAAGAGCGTATCGCGAAGGCGAAAGGGGCCAAGGTGCTGTCGTCCGGGTCTGGTCCGACTGGCAAGGGATTTTCGCAGGGCGAGGCGGCCTGGCGGATGGTGCTGGAACTTGTGACCGGGATGTTGATCGGTCTGGGTATCGGCTACGGACTGGACCATGTGTTCGGGACGCAACCCATCTTCCTGATCATCTTCGTCATGCTGGGCTTCGCTGCGGGCATCAAGACGATGCTGGGCACGGCAGCCCAGATGGGCAAACAGGCCGAGGCGCAAGCCACGGCGCAAGAAGGGAAAGACGGACGTGGCTGAAGGCGGTTTTGCAATCCACCCGATGGATCAGTTCGTTGTGAAGCCGCTGTTCGGCGGTGATCATGTCGAATTTTACACCTTTACCAATGTCACGCTGTGGCTCGGGATTGCCGTGCTGGCCATCATCGCGCTGATGGTGATTGGCACCCGCGGCCGCGCTATCATCCCGTCGCGCAGCCAGTCGATTGCAGAAGTGCTTTATGGCTTCATCCACAGCATGGTCGAAGACGTCACCGGCCATGAAGGCGTGAAGTATTTTCCTTACGTGATGACGCTGTTCATGTTTGTGCTGGCGGCAAACCTTTTGGGCCTGATCCCGATGAGCTTTACCACCACCAGCCATGTCGCGGTGACCGTGACGCTGGCGTTGCTGGTGTTCTTTGGCGTGACGCTGCTTGGTCTGGTTCGTAAAGGTCCGGCATTCTTGGCGATGTTCTGGGTGTCCTCAGCGCCGCTGGCCTTGCGCCCGGTGTTGGCGATCATCGAGGTAATCTCTTACTTCGTGCGCCCCGTCTCGCACTCCATTCGTTTGGCCGGCAACCTGATGGCCGGTCACGCCGTGATCAAGGTCTTTGCGGGCTTTGCGTCGATGGCCGTTATCTCGCCTGTGGCGATTGGGGCTGTTTCTGCGATCTATGCGCTGGAACTGCTGGTCGCTGTCGTGCAGGCCTATGTGTTCACCATCCTGACCTGCGTCTATCTGAAAGACGCGGTGGGCGACGCTCACCACTAAGGGTTCGGATTTCCATCTCAGCCATTCCAATCAAGGAGATACCACTATGGAAGGCGAAGTCGCACAACTGGCCCTCATGGGCAAATACATCGGCGCTGGTCTTGCTGCCATCGGTCTGGGCGGCGCTGGCATCGGCGTGGGTAACATTGCTGGCAACTTCCTTGCCGGAGCCCTGCGCAATCCGTCGGCTGCCCCGTCGCAGACCGCCAACCTGTTCGTGGGCATCGCCTTCGCCGAAGCGCTGGGGATCTTCTCGTTCCTGATCGCTTTGCTGTTGATGTTCGCCGTCTGATCCTGACGGACCATTCTTCGGCCGGGGGGGCGAGATATCGCCACCTCGGCCCGATTTCTTAGGGTCTCAGGGAGAACGACATGGCGACCGAAGCCCATGGTGGCGCGGCTGCTGAACATGCAGTCGGGATGCCCCAACTTGACGTGACCACTTGGCCAAACCAGATCTTCTGGCTTTTGGTAACGCTGGCAGTGATCTATTTCGTGCTGAACCGTATCGCATTGCCCCGTATCGCTGCGGTTTTGGCAGAGCGTAGTGGCACCATCGCCAACGACCTGACGGCAGCCGAAGAGCTGAAGCATAAAGCCGTTGAGGCTGAGCGCGCCTACAATGACGCCCTCGCACGTGCAAGGGCAGATGCCGCAAAGATCGTGGCCGAAGCCCGCGCCGAGATCCAGAAAGAGCTTGTCGCAGCCACTGCACAGGCCGATGTCGAGATTTCGGCCAAGGCGGCACAGTCCGAAGCACGCATTGGCGAAATTCGTGCCGGTGCTTTGGAAGCCGTCAGCACGGTTGCCCTCGACACCGCGGCGGAATTGGTCGCGGCGTTGGGTGGCAAAGCGGATGCAACGGCTGTGTCGGCGGCTGTCTCTGCCCGGCTGAAGGGGTGATCATGATGAAGAAACTTGCAGCCGTAATGGTTCTGACCGCCTCGCCCGCGATGGCGGCTTCGGGTCCGTTCTTCTCGCTTGGGAACTCAAACTTCGTTGTGATCTTGGCGTTCCTGCTGTTTGTCGGCATCCTGCTTTACGCAAAGGTACCGGGTCGGATCGCAGGGCTGCTGGATGGCCGCGCCGCGCAGATCAAGGCCGAACTCGACGAAGCCCGCGCCTTGCGTGAAGAGGCCAAGGCTTTGCTGGCCTCGTATGAGAAAAAGCACAAGCAGGTGCAGGAGCAGGCAGACCAGATTGTCGCCGCTGCCAAGAAAGAGGCGACTGCCGCCGCGGATCAAGCAAAGGCTGAGTTGAAATCGTCGATCGCGCGGCGTCTTGCTGCGGCGGAAGAGCAAATCGACGCGGCTGAAAAAGGCGCGATTCGGGCTGTTCGGGAACAGGCGATTGCAGTGGCGGTCGGTGCTGCTGCCGAGGTTCTGTCAAAGCAGATGACCGCCGAAGGGGCTGCGGCCTCAATCGACGCGGCCATCGCGCAGGTGGATTCCAAGCTGCACTAAGGTCGGCGCGAACACAAAGGATAGGACCCGGAACCCGAGTGTTCCGGGTTCTTTTCATTTGGCTCAATGGGAGGAGCGGCGGGCGTTTTCGTGGTCCAAGCGCAGGCGGGCGATATTCTCGTTCCTGTCGGCGCGGAATTGTTCGTCCAGCGCTGTCAGCACAAAATCGAGATGCTCGGTTACCGCCATGCGCGCCGCCTGCGGATCGCGGGTCTGGATCGCCGAATTGATGGCGCGATGTTGATCCAGCAGCATCTGGCGCGTCGGGCGCAGGCGGAACATGATCTGGCGGTTGTAAAACACCCCCTGCCGTAGCAGATCGAACATCGAGCGCATCATATGCAGCATGATGACGTTGTGGCTGGCCTCGATGATCGCCATGTGAAATTCGGCGTCCAACCCGGCCTCATCAGATGGGTCGCGCTTTTGGTGGGCGGCCTCCATCTTCTGGAAAATCGTGTCGATGAGGGCGAGGTCAGTGTCTGACCCCAAGCGTGCCGCGCGTTCGGCAGCCAGCCCCTCCATATCACGGCGGAAGGTCAGGTAGTCAAACACCGCCTCGTCATGTTTGGCGAACAGGTCTACGAGGGCGGGCGAAAAGGCCGATCCCAGAACGTCCGCCACGAAGATGCCGGCATTGGGTCGGGCGATCAGCAGGCCACGATCCTGCAACTCCGCCACCGCATCGCGCAGCGACGGGCGGGACACACCCATGCGGTCTGAGAGTTCGCGTTCTGACGGCAAACGTTCGCCGGGCCGCAGGATGCCACGCAGGATCAAAAGCTCGATTTGCCGGATGACGCCGTGTGACAGTTTTTCGGGATGAATTCTGGTAAAGGGCATCGGTGCACTCTGGCTTTGATCGGAAGTTAAGTCCAAAGCGCCGCGCTCACAATGCAAAAGGGGCCGGTTGCCCGGCCCCTCGGTCGCCCCTGCTTAGCGAATCGGGCGGATGATGATTTCCACCCGGCGGTTCAACGCTTGACCTTGCGGCGTGGCGTTCGAAGCGATGGGCATATCCTCGCCCCGGCCATAGGCCGCCAAACGGTTGCCCGGCACGCCGCGCGCCATCAGTACTTGCGCCACCGACGATGCCCGACGCTGCGACAGATCCGCGTTATAGGCGGCCGCCCCGGTGTCGTCGGTGTGGCCGATCACCTCAATCCGGCTGTTGGGATAGGACAGGAGGTTCTGGGCGACAGAGCCGAGGTCTGCGACCAGATCCGGGCGCAGGCTGGCGCTGTCGACCGAGAACAGCACATCCTGCGGCATGTTGACGATCAGATAGTCGCCCATGTTGGTGACGCTGAAGCTGGGGTTGATGGCGCGGAGTTCCGCTGCCTGCTGGTCAAGCGTCTGGCCAATCGCCCCGCCCAGTGCCGCGCCGATTGCCCCACCGACCACGGCCTTGGCCAAGCGATCATCATCGCTTTGCGCGCCCAGAAACGCACCGGCCATGCCGCCGATGATCGCGCCATTCTGGGTGCGCGCGTTCGGATTGTCGGGATAAGCATTTGGGTTGACGCAGGCCGACAGGGCCAGCACGGCACCGGTTGCCAGAAGGATGGGGGTTTTGATCAAGGTCATGGGACTCTGCCGCCTCTTGAAATAGCTGTTGTGAATGCCGAGTAGAACCCCGGTCTGCGCTGATCCTATATCAATCCTGCCCTGTGCCGCATAGCGCAGGCAAGTTTGCGGCAGATTTCCGCCCATCACATTCCGGTGCGGGCGGCCTCGCGTGCCAGCATCGCGCGCTTGACGGGCAGACCCCAGTGGTAGCCGCCAAGCGCCCCGGATTTTCGCAGTGCGCGATGACAGGGGATCAAAAGGCTGATCGGATTGCGGCCCACGGCGGTTCCTACGGCACGCACCGCTTTGGGGTGACCCACCACGCGGGCAAGGTCGGAATAGGTGGTGACGCGGCCTTCGGGGATGTGCAGTAACGCCTCCCAGACCTTGATCTGGAAGGGCGCGCCGATCAGGTGCAAAGCGGTGTCCGTGTTGGCCCCACCGCCAAAGGCCGCCACCGCCCAAGGCCGCAGCGCGTCGGCGTCCTGTACAAAGCTGGCGGCAGGCCAGCGCCCCGCCAGATCGGCAAAGCTCGCCTCCTCCCCCATCTCTGCGGCAAAGCCCAGACCGCAGATGCCGCGATCCGTGCCCATGACCAAGGCCGCGCCATAAGGACTGTCAAACCACCCCCAACGGATCGTCAGCCCTGCCCCACCAAGGGCGAATTCACCGGGTGACATCGCCTCCCAACGTAAGAACAGGTCATGCAGGCGTCCGGTACCGGACAGACCGGCCTCCAGCGCCGTTTCCAGCGTGCTGTGTCGCGTGGCCAGCATCTGGCGGGCATGATCCAACGTCAGATATTGCTGATAGCGCTTGGGTGAGACGCCAACCCATGCCGTGAAGGTGCGCTGGAAATGGGCGGGCGACAGGCCGATACGGGCCGCAAGCTCATCCAATCCCAAGCCGGGACCGGCGCTGTCAATCTCGCGCAGCGCGCGCGCGATCAGGGCGTAATGATAGGCGGGCTCTGGTGTCATGGCATCTCTCCTGCGTTGCGGTCAGGATAGGCAGCGTTTCGGCCACGGGCGACCCGGAAAGTGCGGCTTTCACCTTGCCCGGTTGGCTTTGCTGGCCTATGCCCTTGCCCCATGACACGCCAATTGCCCTATGCCGCGATGCAGGACATCTTCACCCGCTTCCACGCGCTGGAGGCGGAGCCGAAGGGCGAGTTGGAACATCTGAACGCCTATACGCTGCTGGTCGCCGTGGCGCTGTCGGCGCAAGCGACCGATGTGGGCGTGAACCGCGCGACCCGCGCGCTGTTCCAGATCGCCGATACGCCGGAAAAGATGCTGGCTTTGGGCGAAGAGGCGCTGATTGGGCATATCAAGACCATTGGCCTGTTTCGCAACAAGGCCAAGAACGTGATCAAGCTGTCGCGGATTTTGGTCGAAGACTATGGCGGCGACGTGCCGTCCTCCCGCGCGGCGCTACAATCGCTGCCGGGGGTAGGACGCAAGACAGCGAATGTGGTGCTGAACATGTGGTTCCGCCAACCCGCGCAAGCAGTGGATACCCATATCTTCCGCCTCGGCAATCGCAGCGGCATCGCGCCTGGCAAGGATGAAACCGCTGTCGAACGCGCGATCGAGGATAACGTTCCCGCCGAATTCCAGTTGCATGCGCATCATTGGCTGATCTTGCATGGCCGATACATCTGCACCGCTCGAAAACCGAAATGTGGTATTTGCCCGATCCGGGACCTTTGCCTGTACGAGGAAAAGACAGAATGAAGAAATATGACGCCGTCGGCATTGGCAATGCCATCGTGGATGTGCTGACGCAAGCCGATGACAGCTTTCTCGAATTGATGGGGATCGAGAAGGGCATCATGCAACTGGTCGAACGCGAGCGGGGCGAACTCCTTTACGCCGCGATGCGGGAACGGGTGCAGGCCCCCGGTGGGTCGGTGGCCAATACGCTGGCCGGGATTGGTGCGCTCGGGTTGAAAACCGCTTTCATCGGTCGGGTGCATGACGATGCCCTGGGGCGGTTCTACGCGCAAAGCATGGCCGACAGCGGCAGTGACTTCCCCAACCCTCCGGTGCCGGGCGGGGATTTGCCGACCTCGCGGTCGATGATTTTCGTCTCGCCGGATGGGGAACGGTCGATGAACACCTATCTGGGGATATCCTCTGACCTTGGACCGCAGGATGTGTCGGATGCGGTGGCAGGTGATACCGCGTTGTTGCTGATCGAGGGCTATCTTTATGACAAGGCTCCCGGCAAGGCAGCACTTGAGCGTGCAGCGCAGCTGTGCCGTCGCGCGGGGGGCAAGGCGGGCGTGTCGCTGTCGGACCCCTTTTGCGTCGACCGCCACCGCGCCGATTTTCGCCGGTTGGTGCGCGAATTGGATTATGTGATCGGCAATGAACACGAATGGGCCTCGCTTTATCAGACCGACCTGTCCTCGGCTTTGGAGCAGGCAGCGGCCGAGATCGGCACCATCGCCTGCACCCGCTCAGGCCATGACGTGCTGCTGATCCAAGGTGATGAGCAAGTCGCTGTCCCGGTCAATCGCGTGGTGCCGGTCGACGCCACCGGTGCTGGTGACCAGTTTGCGGCGGGGTTCCTCTATGGACTGGGAACCGGGCAATCGCTGGCCGTGGCGGGCCGGATGGGCTGTGTCGCGGCGGCTGAGGTGATCAGCCATTTCGGCGCGCGCCCCGAGACGGATATGAAGGTGCTGTTCCGCAAGGAAGGGCTGATCTGAACCGGGCGAGGCGGCTTGCTCGGGCCGGGAACCCCGGCCTTCGCGCGCCGCCGTTGCCACGGGACGGTGTCTGCACCGGTGGCCTTTGCGCCCGACGCCGGGGGGTTCACACCCCCGGACCCCCGCGGGATGTTTGCGCAGAGAAGATTGGGCAGGAGTGGGTCGGCGCATTTTATGTGCGGCACCCTGAGAGGGGCTTGAGCCAGCCGCAGGGTGCCGTCCCCTCTGACGGTCACCATAGGCGCGTCAGTCGCCGAGCTTGGCGTGAACCTCGTCCAAATCGACCTCGGACAGCGGCATCTTGTTGGCCGGGTTGTCGAAATCATATTTGAACAGTTGGAAGTCGCGTTTGTAGATTTCCCACATGAGGTGCATCGACAGGTCGTCGAAGTAGGCCTCGACCGGGTGCAGGCGCTTTGGCCCGTGGCCTTCGCTTTCGTTGAAGCGGGGGATGTCTTTCAGCGCCACCGGATGCTTGGCGGTGATGTTGTCTAGCACGACCTGCATGCCGTCGTTGAATTTCTCGGTGAAAAACACGTGGTCGTAGCGTCCACCATTCACGATGAACGTCGAGATATGGCCCGCCATCGCAGACCAGTGGATGTCCGGCTCCATCGGTTTTTTGAAGCGGATGGTATCGCGGGTAAACAACAAGAATCGTCGGAAGCTGGCGATCTGGTCGAACTCTTGCTTGCCGTCGTCGCCGCCGACCTCAATCCCATATTTCTGGATCAGCATCGGCACGAGGTTACCGCGGTAGCGTTTGCCGTTCCTTTGAATGCCACAAATCTTGTCAAAGAAGGACGACAGGATGCGGGTGTAGGGGTTTCGGACGCAGGTAAACGCATAGGATTTATGCGATTTCACATTTTTTTCGATGATGGGCTGGCTTGGTTCCTGCGCCCATTTGTGAAGACCTTTGGTGGAATCGTGGATGTCTCCGTCGAAAAACTGGCCGTGGTCGGAGTAGAACATGATCTGGCCGATGGTCGAGCAGGCGCATTTTGGCACCACGCGATAGACCACGCTTTCGCTTTCCGTCATCCAAGTACCGGGGAAACCCATCAAGAACCGCCTCTGATTGCGGACTGCCCTGTCGCAGCCCGTCCTCTTTGACGTAAAGAAAGCAAAACGGGGCTGTCTTTTCAATGACCGTTCACGTTATTTGTCATGCGTCATGACTCGGGTGGGGGTGCAAACGGTTCCATATGGCCAGAATCGCCTACATTTTGCTGTGTCACAAGGACCCCGAGGGCATCATCGCCCAAGCAAACCGGCTGACGGCGGTGGGTGATTACATTGCCATTCATTTCGATGCCCGGGCGAAGCGGGCGGATTTTGATCGGATCGTGGCGGCGTTAAAGGACAATGCTTCGGTGGTCTTCGCGCCCAAGCGTGTCAAATGCGGCTGGGGGGCCTGGTCGCTGGTTGAGGCCACGCTGATTGCCACCCGCGCCGCCTTGGCGGCTTTTCCGCGCGCCACGCATTTCTACATGCTGTCGGGCGATTGTATGCCGATCAAGTCGGCGGAATTCGCCCATGCCTTTCTGGATCGGGCCGAGGTCGATTACATCGAAAGCGTCGATTTCTTTGCCAGCGATTGGATCAAGACCGGCATCAAGGATGAGCGGTTGATCTATCGTCACTGGTTCAACGAACGTACGCAGAAGCGGCTGTTCTATGCTTCGATGAACCTGCAGCGCAAACTGGGTTTGCAACGTCCGGTGCCTGCTGACGTCCTGATACAGATCGGCAGCCAGTGGTGGTGCCTTCGGCGTCAGACCATGGAAGCCGTGCTAGAGTTTTGTGCCAACCGGCCGGACGTCATGCGCTTTTTCCGCACCACCTGGATTCCGGATGAGACGTTTTTCCAGACGATCGTGCGCCATCTGGTGCCAGAGGCCGAAATCCGGGACCGCACATTGACCTTTCTGATGTTCACCGATTACGGAATGCCGCTGACATTTTACAACGACCATTATGACCTTCTCGTTAGCCAAGATTATCTCTTTGCCCGCAAGATCAGCCCCGAGGCGAAGGACCTTAAGGAGCGTTTGGGCAGGCTCTATGCCGCCAAGGGCATTTCCTTCGAAATCTCGAACGAGGGGCGGAGCCTTTTCAAGTTTCTGACCGGGCGGGGTCGGATAGGGCGGCGTTTTGCCCCGCGTTTTTGGGAGACGGAAAGCAGTGTCGGCCGCGGTCGGACACTGATGATGGTGACCTGCAAGAAATGGCATGTTGCCAAGCGTTTGGTGGACAGGGTGCGAAGCGTGACCAACACAGCGGCGACGGAGTATCTGTTCAACGAAGCCTCGGCCCCGGTACCTGATCTGGGCGGCATCCAGTCCACTTTGGAGAAGCGCACGCGGCACCGGCGCGCGCTGGTGCGGATGCTGTGCGATTACTGGCAGACGGACCGGCTGATCTTCTGCATCGACCCAGCGAATATTGACCTTATTCAGGACTTTTACACGGACAAGGCCGTGGTCAAGCTGTTGGAGATTGAATGTGATTTTACCGATGACTTCCTTGTGGGGCATGCCAAGCGGGTGGGATTGGCTGGCGAAAACACACCACAAGAGACGTTCAACCGATTGTTGCCCACGATCCGTTATGATGTGAAGTTCGAAAGTGACCGACTGCGGGACCTGGGCTTTGCGAATTTCTACCGCATCCGGCAGTCTGGCTCGGTTGATGAAAACACCGTGCCGTTGGCGGAATTCCTTGGTATTCCCGTCGAGAAAGCCCGCGAGATTGCGGCGACCGATTACCTATTCACGGATTGACGCCATGCCCCATACCTACGACCCGACCAACGTTTTCGCCCGCATCCTGCGCGGTGAGATTCCGAACAAGACCGTGATGGAGACGCCTCATACGCTGGCGTTCCACGACATTGCCCCGCTGGCGCCGCAGCATGTGCTGGTGATCCCGAAGGGGAGCTATGTCACCTTTGACCATTTCGCCGCCGAGGCGAGCGCGGATGAGATCGTCGATTTCCATCGGACCTGCGCGCAGATCTGTGCTGATCTGGGTCTGTCGATCGGGTCCGGCGGGCCGGGGTATCGGGCCATCACCAACGCGGGTGGCCATGGCGGGCAGGAAGTGCCGCACTACCACCTGCACCTTATCGGCGGGCGGCCTCTGGGGCGGATGATCGAGCGCGCGTAATCCGCAGGTTTCGGGTCGTCGTATTGGTTGGCGCCTGAAAGGATTGGCCACCTTACAGGAGGTTCCGGTGCGTTTTGTCCCTATCCCCACTGCTGTCGTGCGCCAATATCAGACCGGCGGGCTTGATGCCTATCTCTTACCCCCCGAACGCGCGATCAGTGATGGCGATGGCAATCCCTGCCGCCATTGCCTGCGGATGATCCCCGCAGGGGCAGGGATGCTGATCCTTGCCCACCGTCCCTTTCCCGCGTTACAACCCTATGCCGAGACGGGACCGATCTTCCTATGTGCAGAGCCATGTGAGGCGGGTGGCGGAGAGTCGATGCCGGAAATCCTCGACAGTCCTGATTACATCCTGCGCGGCTATGGGGTGGATGATCGCATCGTTTATGGCACGGGCGCAGTGGTGCCTGTGGGGCAAATCAAAGCTGAGGTGGCGGCGCGCTTTGCCGACCCGCGCGTGGTCTATTGCCATGTACGGTCCGCGCGCAACAATTGCTTTCAGGTCAGGATCGACAGGTCCTGACGCCCACCCTTAACGTTCTGTCGCGCCTTTGCCTGCGATGATTTTGGCGCGTCCTTTTTCGATGCGGGCGCGGCGGGTGGCGGGGCTCGCAGTGCTGGTCAGGTGCAGCGCCCATGACTTTTGCCGACCGGGTGTCAGGGCGTGAAATGCCTCGGCCAGATCGGGGTCGCTGTCCAAGGCTTCGATCAACTCGTCCGGCAGCGTCAGGTCAGTTTGCACCTTGGGCGGCAGGGTGCCTGCTTCAGCATGGCGCATGGCCTGTGCCAGAAGGGCGCGAATTGTGGGCTCCATCGGCAAGACGGCGTCGGGATCGGTGAAGCGGAGGCAATCGGGGTGCAGCGTATTCGCGCCTTGGCGTTCCAGCACGCCATCGGGGTCCATCAGCAGTGCCGCGTTCATCAAACTCAGCCGGAAATCGCCGCGAAACGCACCGATGATGCAGATATTGCGGCCTGCGTGCATGTAGCAGGGATGGCCCCATTTGGCGGTCTCGGTCAGGCCCATCGCCAGCGCGATGCGTTGTAACGCCTGGAGGCCCGCCAGCCATCGCTGCGCCGAACAATCCACTGTGGCAAAGCGGTCGCAACGGCCGCAGCCCTTGGCGAAGTAGTCTGCGGGATCGGTAATCATCGTCCGT
>JAIYDR010000278.1 GCA_027487395.1 Rhodobacter sp.
GCAGCGACTTGCGCCCCCCGTCCTCGGCCTCGGCCACGCGATCCTCAAAGTCCTTCAGCGTCACAACCGCTTGCTGACCCGCCTCGGTGATCACATCTCCAGCGCGCAGACCCTTTTCAAAGGCATCCGACGCTTCATCCACTGCCGTCACCACCAAGCCTTCGCTCCCCGCCGCCATGCCAAGCTCTTCGGCATTATCGGCGGTCAGCGGTTGCAGAGTCAGACCCAGCAGCTGCTTTTCTTTTTTAACGCCCGGGTCAGCGGCAGCAGGCTGCGCATCGGCGGCTTCGGCATCCTCACGCCGACCCAAAGTCACCTGCAATTCCACCTCTTTGCCGTCGCGCAACACCAGCACTGGCACGGCTGCCCCAATCGGGCTGTCGCCCACAGTGCGGGTCAGGGACCTTGCATCGGCAATCGCAGTGCCGTTGAAGGTGGTGATCACGTCGCCCGATGTCATCCCGGCGTCCTTTGCCGGTCCGTCAGGAACATCTGTGACCAAAGCCCCCTTCGCATCGGTCAGGCCCATCGCTTCGGCCACATCCGGGGTCACGTCCTGAATCTTGACGCCCAGCCAGCCGCGACGGGTTTGGCCGAACTCTTTCAACTGGTCCACAACCTTGGAAACCACATTCGACGCCATCGAGAAACCGATGCCGATTGACCCGCCGTTGGGCGACAGGATCGCGGTGTTCACGCCGATCACCTGACCATCCATATTGAACAACGGCCCACCAGAGTTGCCCCGGTTGATCGCCGCATCAGTCTGCAGGTAATCGTCATAGGTTCCCTGTAACTCGCGGCCCCGGGCAGAGACGATGCCCGCGCTGACAGAAAAGCCTTGGCCCAGCGGGTTGCCCATCGCCATGACCCAATCGCCAACGCGCATCAGATCGGAATTGCCGAATTGCACGAAGGGCAACGCGGTTTCGCTTTCGACCTTCAACACGGCGATGTCGGTCTTGGGGTCGGTGCCCACAAGCTTGGCGTCCAAAGTCTCGCCCGAGAAAAACTCGATCTTGATCTCATCGGCGCCTTCGATGACGTGGTTGTTCGTGACGATGTAGCCATCTGCCGAGATCACGAAGCCAGACCCCAGCGCCTCGGAGCGACGCGGTTCTGCGTTACCACCGTTGCGGTCCTGAAATTCGCGGAAGAAGTCTTCAAAGGGGCTGCCTTCGGGAACCATGGGCCCACCCTCGGTCGAGGCGGCCACGACAGAAGAGGTGGTGATGTTCACCACTGATGGGCTGATCTGGTCTGCCAAATCAGCAAAACTTTCCGGCGCACCACGCGCCTCGGACATGACCGGGGCCGAAAAGGCCAGGGACAGGCCCAGAACGGCTGCCGTTAGGACGCGTCCGGGTTGGAAGGTGGGCATCGCCAAGGCCAGACTGGACGCCTTGGCTTGGGATGAGAGTAGCTTGAGTTGCACTCCGAACTCCTTTCGTTCAATCGGCGCCGTCGGGATGACCCAACCCCTGGCGGCGGAGCACGCCTCAGATGTTGGTCAGATGGGACAAGATTGCAATGCAATCTCCGTCGCGCTGTCTCAAGTCAGTGTGAGGGTTGTTTCAATCCGGCGGGGAAGGCTGCCGTTTGCCTCGGCCCTCACCCCCGGCGAGCAAGGGGATTTGTGACGATCTTGAAACCAGAGGCAGGATTTGGCCGCCAGAAGCGTCGCGCCACATCGCGCGAAGTTCCCTCTCCCCCTGGGGGGAGAGAGTTAGGGTGAAGAGGTCGCTTACGGCGCAGGCACCACTGGACGACCAAGGTCCGACCGCAGGTAGTCAAAGAACTCACTGTCCGGGGCCATCACGATCGACGAATTGCCTGATTGCAAAGCCCGCTCATAGGATGTCAGCGAGCGCGTGAAGGCAAAGAACTCAGGGTCACGCCCAAAGGCCTCGGCATAGATGGCGTTACGTTCGGCATCTGCTTCACCTCGGATGACTTCGGCCAGACGCCGCGCCTCAGAGGTCAGTTCCACCACGGTGCGGTCTGCGGTTGCGCGGACCCGCTGCGCTGCTTCGCCCCCGCGCGCGATTTCGTCCGCGGCTTCACGCTCACGTTCGGCCCGCATCCGGGCAAAGGTCGCCGCAAGGTTCTGTTCCGGCAGGTCGGTCCGGGTCAGGCGCACGTCGATCACGTCGATGCCAAGGTCCGAGGCCTGCGATTTGGCCAGATCGCGGATCTGGTTCATCAGGCCAGTCCGATCCTCGGACAGCACCCGCCCGGATTCGACCGAGCCCAGCACCTGCTGGATCGCCGCATTGAGCAAGCGGTCCAGACGGACAGAGGCCGCGTCGGTACCACCCGCGCCCACCGCCTCGCGGAAGCGGACGAGATCGACGATGCGCCAGCGCGCAAAGGCATCGACCACGAGGCGCCGGTCATCGGCGAGCGTCACTTCCAAGGGTTGCGTCGGCAGCGCCAGAATACGGTCGTCATAACGCACCACATCCTGAATCAGCGGCACCTTGAAGCCCAGCCCCGGCGTCGCCTTGATCTGCTTGACCTGACCGAATTGCAGCACGAGCACGGTTTCGCGTTCATCCACAATGAAGACCGAGGACAGCGCCAGCGCAGCAACCGCAGCCAGCGCGGGAAGAATGATTGCGGCTTTCATCAGTTGCTCCCTCCGTCGGTTGCGGCAGCGGCGGGTGCCACCGGGCGGTTCAATTCATTCAGCGGCAAGAAGGGCACCACGCCCTGCCCACCGCCTTCGCCGGTCGAGACGCCGTCAAGAATGACCTTGTTCATACCGCCGAGAACCTTTTCCATCGTTTCCAGATACATGCGCTTGCGCGTCACCTCAGGGGCTTTGACGTATTCCTGATAGACTGCAAGGAAGCGCGACGCTTCACCCGAGGCGGCGTTGACCACTTGCGCGCGATAGGCCTCAGATTCTTCCGTCAGACGGGCGGCTTCGCCGCGTGCGCTGGCGGTCACGCGGTTGGCATAGGCGTCTGCCTCTTTCTCCAACCGGTCGCGTTCCTGTTGCGCGGCCTGCACTTCGCGGAAGGCGTCGATCACCTCACGCGGGGGGGCGGCGGTTTCGAAGTTGACACGCACCACATTGATCCCGGCGTTATAGCTGTCGAGTGTCGCCTGCACGTTCTGTTCCAGCGAGTTCGCGATTTCGCCCCGGTTGCGGTTCAGGATCGGCGCGAGTTCCGACCGCGCGATGATGTCGCGCATCGCGGATTCGGCTACGGCGCGGATCGTGTCTTCCGGGTCGGCAAGGTTGAACAGATATTCCGACGGATCGGAGACGTTCCAGACCACCTGAAAGCCAATGTCCACGATGTTCTGATCGCGCGTCAGCATCAGGCCCGTGCCTGCCGTCTCGCCGCGCTGCGCGCCGATATCGGTCTGACGTTCGCCGGTGACCTGCACCACTTCGGCGGTGACCAGCGGCCAGGGCGCGAAGTTCAGGCCCGGACTGCCAATATCGGAAAACTCACCGAGGAACAACTCGACCGAGCGTTCTTCGGGACGCACCGTGTAAAAGGACATCCATCCCCACAGCGCCAAGAGCGCCACAGCACCGATGGCGGCCCCTTGTTTGGTGACCATCGGGCCGTTCGGCTCGCGTCCGCCGCCGCCACCGCCGTTCAGGTTCGGACGGCCGCGACCGCCCATCAGGACGCGCAGTTGCTCCTGCCCCTTTTTCACGATCTCGTCGATCTCGGGGATTTGTGGCCCCGCTTCGCCCGGACGACGCCCGCCCCTACCGTTCTCACGCCCGTTTTCACGGCCCTGATCGCGCCCACCGTTTCGGTCATCATCCCCTGGACCGCTGCCGCCGCCCCACGGACCCCCGCTACCTGCCATCGAACAACCCTTTTTCTATCTGCACGGCTTAAACTGGTGAGTCATCGCCGGAATTCAAGCGCCTATGATCAGGCATCAGCCGCGCCGCACCGGCTTTCGCATCGTCACCAACTCTTCGGCCATCGTCGGATGCACGGCAAGCGTGCGATCAAAGTCCTCTTTGGTGGCCCCCATGCCTATGGCGATGGCAGCCAGTTGGATCATCTCCCCCGCGTCAGGGGCGACGATATGGCATCCTAGAACCCGGCGCGTTGCCAAACTCACGATCAGTTTCATCAAAACCCGATCCTGCCGCCCGGCAAAAAGCGTTTTCATCGGGCGGAAGGTGGCGGCGTAAACCTCAATCTCTTCTTGTGCGCGGGCGGCTTCTTCGGACAGGCCCACACTCCCGAGTTCCGGCTGGGTGAACACGGCCGAGGGGATCAGCCCGTGATCAAACCGCGTCGGCACGCCGCGAAAGACCGTATCGGCAAAGGCATGGCCTTCGCGGATGGCCACCGGGGTCAGGTTGACGCGGTCCGTCACATCACCCACGGCAAAAATCGACGGGACAGCCGTCTGCGACCATTCGTCCACCATGATCTGCCCGTTGCGCCCGAATTCCACGCCCAAACCCTCAAGCCCCAGCGCTTTGGCATTGGGTTTGCGGCCCGTGGCGTAAAGCACCACGTCAAACTCGCGTTCCGTCCCGTCCGTCGCCACAGCGCGGATGCCGGTTGCGGTCTTTTCCAGCCGCAGCACATCGGTGCCGCAATGGATGGCAATGCCGCGCGCCTGCATGGCGTTGGCGACATGACCCCGCGCCTCATCGTCAAAGCCGCGCAGGATTTGCGCGCCGCGATAGTACTGCGCGACCTCAACCCCCAAGCCATGCAGGATGCAGGCAAATTCGCTGGCGATATAGCCGCCGCCCACCACCAAGGCCCGCTTGGGCAGCGCGGGCAAGTGGAAGATTTCATTTGAGGTGATGGCAAGGTCCCGCCCCGGAATATCGGGCACGAAAGGCCAGCCGCCGGTGGCAATCAGGATGTGTTTGGCGGTGAATTGGGTGCCGTCCGACAGGCTGACAGTATGCGGATCAACGACCACGGCGCGGGCGTCATGGATGGTGACACCTGCGTTTTTCAACGTGTTGCGATAGGCGTTTTCCAGCCGCGTGAGTTCTGCCTCAAGCGCCGTGCGAAACCGCGTCCAGTCAAACGCACCGAGCGAAGCATCCCACCCATAGGCGCGCGCATCCTCAACCGCCTCAGGGAAGGCGCTGGCGAACACCATCAGCTTTTTCGGCACACAGCCCCGGATGACACAGGTGCCACCCATGCGCGATTCTTCGGCCAGACCAACCTTGGCCCCGCCCTCGGCCGCCGCGATCCGCGCTGCCCGCACCCCGCCAGAGCCGCCGCCGATAACAAAAAGATCGTAGTCGAAGCCGGTCATTCCATATCCGCGAAGATGTTGTCGGTCGGCGCGAATTCAATGAAATCATCGGCTTCTGTGCCTTCATTGATGTCGCGTACCGTCACGCGCCCATCGCCATGGCCGATCACCACGATGTCACAGATGTCGATGAACAGGCCATTTTCAACCACGCCCGGAATCTGGTTCAGCACCAGCGCCAACTGGCGCGGATTGCCGATCCGCTTGAGATGCAGGTCGATGATGTAGTTCGCCTCATCCGTGATCAGGGGCTTTGCGCCATTCATCCGCAGCGAACAATCCCGGTTCATCACGTCCAGACTGACCAGCGTTTCTTCGATCAGCGCCTTGGTGGTCTGCCAACCGAAGGGGATCACCTCCACCGGCAGCGGAAAGGCCCCCAACTGGCTGACCTCTTTCGCGGCATCGGCGATGACGATCATCTGATCCGAGGCCGCAGCCACGATTTTTTCTTGCAACAACGCCGCCCCGCCACCCTTGATCAGCGCGAGGTTTGGGTCAAACTCGTCCGCGCCGTCAATCGTCAGGTCCAGCCATTTGGCATCATCAAGCGAGGCAATCGGCACGCCCAAGGACCGCGCCAGTTCCGCCGTGCGGGTCGAGGTCGGAACGCCAATCACGCGCAGCCCCTCTTCGCGGATGCGTTCTGCCAGGCAGCGCACCATCCACGCGGCGGTCGAGCCTGTGCCAAGCCCTACCTTCATACCATCCTGAACGTATTCGGTGGCCCGCTTGGCGGCGACGAACTTCGCCTTGTCGATCGGGTTCAACTCTGCGGCCATCGACAGCCCTCCTTCGTGGCATCCTTTGGCTGCTTATAGGCAAAGCCCGCCGTCCTTGCGAGGGGGCAATTCACCAAAGACCGGATGCGCGCCAAGGCGCACCGGCCCACCACAGGGAGCGGCGCCGAAAACCGGCCCACCCGTCGCAGCACCACCCCATATCGCCGGGGTCGCCACGGCCACTGGCCGTTGTTCGGTGGGCGGAGGCAAAGACCTTAGCTCATCCATTTTGGCCTGCCTCAGCCAGCGTGTCGGCCACCTGCGCGACTTCGGCCAAGGTCACGCGCCCATCACCGTCAAGGTCCAACCCCATCAGCGCCGCGGCCATCGCGGCCTCTGCCCCGGTCGTAGACTCTAATGCCGCCGCTTCGGCATAGGCGCGCAGTTCCACCGCCGTCGCCGTGCCATCGCTGTCGCCATCCGCCGCCGCTTGCGTCACCATCAGCCGCGTGCGCCCCGTCAGACCCAGAACACCGGCCCGCGCCGATGCCTCGGCCAGCGTGACCGCGCCGTCATTGTCCAAATCCGCCTCCATCAACGGCTGCAAAGCGCGGGCGCGGAAAAACGCGCGATCCAGCGCCGCCGCGCGGTCAATGTCGGCCTGCACCAAGGCCCCGTCGCGGCCATGGCCATGCACCATGCCCAGCGCCATGTCGCGCCACCGATCCGGCCGCGAAGCGATGCGTTCAGCCACTGCAGGCGGCAACGTCGCCAAAGCCTCGGCCACGCTGCGGCTTTGCGCCGCTGCAGGCCCCGCAAGAACCAGCACCCCCAGCCACAACGCGATCCGCGCGACAGCCTGCATCCCGAAGCGAACCATTCTGACCCCCTAACCGCTTTCTGCGACGCCCACTGTCAGCGCTCTGGGTTAACAATCGGTGAACGCCCGCCTGCAAAGGATCGGCCAAAAGGTCAAATCGCCGCGCTGCCCCCTTGGCAATCGACGCCCTTGCCGCAAATCACTTGGCAATGTCGTTTTCCGCCTGACGCAAGACGACATCACAACGCATCCTGCCGCGACTGCAGTGGCACCAAAGAAAGGGGGAACGCATGACCTACAGACTTTACGGCGTCGCGGATTTTGCCAACCTCGCCGTCCATCTGACGCTTGAGGAAACCGCCGCCCCCTATGAGGCGATCTTCCTCGACTCAGAGGCCGGCGATCTAAAAGCCGCCGACCATCTGGCCCGCCATCCCCTGGGCATGGTGCCGGTCTTGGAAACCCCGGATGGGACGATGATCGAAACCGCGGCGATCCTGCTGTGGCTGGCCGACCGTCATGGCGGGTTGGCCCCGGCGCCGGATCACCCCGACCGCGCGGCGTTTCTTTCCGCCTTTTTCTTTACCACCAGCAATATCCATATTGCAGCGCTGGATCTTTTGCACCCCTATCGCCCCGCAGGCGACGGTCCGACCGAGGCGGTGGCCACGGGCGCGCAGACGCGACTGATCACCCGCCTTGCCGTTCTGGAGCAGATCGCTGCACAAAACCCCACTTGGTGGCCCTCAAACCAGCCCAGCATCCTGACCATCTACTTGGCCATGCTGACCCGCTGGACCCGCGCCTTTCCGGCCTATCGCGACCTTGCGGTCGATCTCTCCGACTTCCCCGCCCTGCAGACCCGCGCCGCCGCTTATGAGACGCGCCCCACCGCCCAGCGCGTCGCAGACCTGCACGGGCTGACGGGGCGCTTCCTGACCGAACCCGAAGGATAAGCGATGTTCCTCTCTGTCTTTGACATGTTCAAGGTGGGCGTCGGCCCGTCCTCCAGCCACACCATGGGGCCGATGGTGGCGGGGGCGCGGTTCCTGGACCTGTTGCGCGCCTCACCCTTTCATTTTCATGGGGTTAAGGCGTCGCTGCACGGCTCGCTCGCCTTTACTGGGGTGGGGCATGCGACGGACCGTGCCACGATCCTTGGCCTTGCCGGGTTTGAACCCGCCACCTATGACGCCGAAAAGGCCGAGGCGACGCTGACCGCGATCCGTGCCACCAAAACCATCACGCCGCCCGGCCTGCCCGCATTGGGTTTTGATCCCGGCGCGGATCTCTTGTTCGACTACGGCCCCGCCCTGCCCGGCCATGCCAATGGCATGATCCTGAAGGCCACCGACGCGCAAGGTGACGTGATCTTGCAGGAAACCTTTTACTCCATCGGCGGCGGCTTCGTCCTGACCGCCGATGAATTGGCCGAGGCGGGCGGCGGCAAAGCCAAAGCCCGCGCTGACGTGCCCTACCCGTTTGAAACAGCAGATGAAATGCTGGCGATGGCGAAAGCCTCGGGCCTCTCCATCGCACAAATGAAACGCGCCAATGAGCTGAAATTCCGCAGCAAGCCTGAGCTTGACCAAGGCATCACTCGCGTCTGGCAGGTGATGAACGACTGCATCGACCGTGGGATGAAGGGCGAAGGCATCCTGCCCGGTGGCCTGAAAGTGCGCCGCCGCGCCAAGGGCATCCATGACGCGCTGCTCGCCGAGCGCGGGCTGAACATGACCGCCCCGCATACGATCAACGATTGGATGTCGCTTTACGCGATGTCGGTGAACGAAGAAAACGCCGCTGGCGGCCAGGTTGTCACCGCCCCCACCAATGGCGCGGCGGGCGTGGTGCCTGCGGTGATCCGCTATTGGCTGGACCATGTCCCCGGTGCCTCGCCGTCGCGCGTGGATGATTTCATGCTGACTGCGGCTGCAATCGGGGGCCTTGTCAAACACAACGCCAGTATTTCCGGCGCGGAATGCGGCTGTCAGGCTGAGGTCGGCTCCGCCGCTGCCATGGCCGCCGCAGGCTTGGCGGCTGTCTTGGGTGGAACACCGGAACAGGTGGAAAACGCCGCCGAAATCGCGCTGGAGCATCACCTCGGGATGACCTGCGATCCGGTCAAGGGCCTCGTGCAAGTGCCCTGCATCGAACGCAATGGCCTTGGCGCGATCAAGGCGGTCTCCGCCGCATCACTGGCGATGCGCGGCGATGGCATCCACCTTGTCAGCCTTGATGTCTGCATTGAGACCATGCGCCAAACCGGCCGCGATATGCATGAAAAATACAAGGAAACCTCACTCGGCGGTCTCGCCGTCAACGTCCCGAACTGCTGATCCTCCCCTTCCCCGTTGTGCAAATATCCTCGGGGGGAAAGGCGCGGCACGCGCCTTTGGGGGGCGGAAAGCCCCCCGCGTGCCCGTGATGCGGCCTTGGCCGCAGCGCGGGAAATTAGGTGTGCGGCCGCGCCTGCGCGGACGCGCCGCTTAACAGCGCAGATAACCCGCGCGTGATACCGCCTCCCACAGCGCGAATTCGCCGGGACGCGACGCGCGATAGGCGACCTCTGCCGCTGTCGAAAGCCCGCTTACCGCCAAAGCCGCGCGGGTGGGTGAGACGTTGTGCTGCGGCAATTCGAACCGCCGCCCCAAGCGCTGTTCCAAGAAGCCAAGCAAGAGGTCCATCCGGTCATAATCGAACAGATGCGTGACCCCGGCCCGCGTGCCATCCCAGCCGCAGAACCGCGCCTGATCGCCGACGCGGGCATAGTCAGGGGCCTCGTCCAGCGCCACGGCCTCCATGGCAAAGCGGTCAAGGCTGATGCCGCGCGTGCTGTTGGCCGCACCTTCGGGGTTCTTGTGGCGATAGCGAAACCAGCTTTCCAGCCGCGCAAAAGGCGCGCGTACCACGGCAAAGACCTCGACCGGCCCCCCTGCCGCCGCCTCGACCCGCGTGCGCCAGTTCTTGTCAAAGGCGGGATAGGGCATGTGGCGGCTGTGCAAGTCACCAAAGGGGGCCGATTGCAGCGACAGGGGCCGCAGCACGGCGCGGATGGATTGTGTGGCGGTCTTGGGATTGGCCAGATAGACCAGACGGGACTGCGGCAACAACAACACGGCAAGGAACACCTTGATGACCAGCCCCGCGGGACCGGAACCACTGCAAAGCTAACCTCAGCCTGCAAAAGGGTGCAAGGCGCGGAATAGGTCGCTTTCAGGATGGACGGCCCGGGCATGGCGCGGTTAGGCCATGGGCATGAGCGCTGTATCCCCCCCTTCCGCCGCCGTCCCCTCTGCCGCGACTGACCGAATCCTGCCGGGTGTCGCTTTGATGCTGGCCTTTTGCATGTTGGCGCCGCTTCTGGACGTCGCCTCGAAACTCGCGGCCGAAGGTGGGGTGCCCGTCGGGCAAATCACCACGGCGCGGTTCGTGGTGCAGGGGGCCTTGATGCTGCCCGTGGTGTTATGGATGCGTCTGCCGTGGCGGGTCAGCCCGCGAGTGCTGGGCCTGACCTTTCTGCGCGCGCTGTTCTTGATGCTGTCCACCTTCAGTTTCGTGTCGGGCATCGCCGTGATGCCGGTCGCCGATGCGCTGGCCATTGCCTTTGTCGAGCCTTTTGTGGTGCTGATCCTCGGCTCTTTCCTCTTTGGGGATGAGGTCGGGCCACGGCGGATCGCCGCCAGTGCCGTGGGCTTTTGCGGCGCGCTTTTGGTGATCCAGCCTTCGGTCGCGGCCTTTGGTCTGGTGGCGCTGTGGCCGCTGGGGACCGCCTTCTTTTTTGCCTTTTACATGTTGGTCACGCGGTCGATGTCGACGCAGATCCATCCGGTGACGATGCAGCTTCACACTTCACTGGCGGGAATCGTCCTCACGCTGCCGATCATGCTGGCCTTTGACGGGTCGGGCTTTGCCGTCTTGGACCCGGTGATGCCGCAGGGGGTGAATTGGCTTTGGCTGTTTGGCGTCGGCTTCTGGGCGGCGGTCAGCCATATGTGCATGACCTATGCGCTGAAATTCGCGCCTTCGGCCACATTGGCCCCGTTGCATTACTCCGAGATCGTCGCCGCCGTGGCCTTGGGCTATCTGATCTTTGCTGACTTTCCCAATGCGATGACTTGGGCCGGGATCCTGATCATCGTCTCCTCGGGTCTTTATGTCATCCACCGCGAGCGGATATCGGCGCGGATCAAACGGCGGACGGACGCGCAGGCCAGCGCGGCGCTGACGCAAGCGCCGTAAGCGCGGCATCCAGCCGGTTGCGCGGCAGGATCGCCAGCATGGCGGGAGCATCCATCTCGATCACAACCTCTGGCGCGGCTACGCGGTTTGAGGTGCCGATCATGCCGTCGGGGGCGAACTCAAGCCCATCGAGGGGCCATTCCAGCCCCCGACTGCGCCCTGTCACCCGCGCCATAGGGTAAAGCGACAGCCGATCGCCGGGGCGCAGGGTCAGCGCCATGCACGGTGGAGCCAAAAACACCACATCCTGCGGCCCGAGCACCAGACAGACCCGATCCGGATGCGTCGCAAGACTGGTCAAGACAGCGAGGCCATGATCGATCCGCGCGCCTGCGAATCCCAGCGCCAGCACGAAGGGCGCCGTGATCGATCGCAGCGCCTTGTCAAAATCCGTCGTCACTTGTTCGGTCAGCGCAAACAATCGGCCCGCCAGCCGTACCTGTGCCGCAGGGCTGATCGAATCAAAGTCCCCCACCACGGCCTCTGGTTCATGTCCCAGCGCCAGAATGCGATCTGCCCCGCCATCTGCCCCAACGATTCTTGGGGCGCGCGCCAAGGCCAGCCGCATCATCGCGGCAGAAACCGGACCGCCGCCGACCAGCGTCACGCCCTCTGAGGATTCGACAATCGGATGATTCATGTGTTCACTGTTGCTTCAATTGCGGCAAAGACAGTGTTCTGAGGACATAATCAATCCATCAAATTACCCCGATCTGTCCATTAAAACGATCATCGATGACCCGAATGTGGGTCAATGAATTTTGACGAAAGCGAGCATCCCATGACCGGTGCGAGTAAGATTTTGACCGTCTCCTACGGAACCTTCAGCTGCACGCTGGAAGGTTTTGACGATCCTTTCAGCACGATGAAGGCGATTGCGGAGTATTTCCGCGATCTTGCCGCCGATGATCGGTACTTCGGGGCGGAACCTCCGACCCCCGATGCGGCCATGCTTCACCGCATCGCCGAGCGCGAGATTCAGCGCCGGGTCGAGGCGAAGATTCAGGAAAACGGCGTGGTCCTGCGGGCTGCCGAAGGCGTGGGTCGGGGGCAGAACGCCACCATCACCATGCCGGCCATGATGCCTGCGACCTCTGCCTCGGCGATGCAAAGGCCCAGTGTCGACGCTGCCGCTGCTGTAGCCGTGGCTGACAGGATCGACGCGGCGGATGAGGGCGACGAGGGCGAACCCCTGTCCGCCTTGACCGAACACAAAGCCGTCGACGCGGGCACCGAAACTGTCGCCGAAAAGCTGTCCCGCCTGCGGACAGAATCGGCAACCCAAGCGGTGGCGCAAGCGGTGACTTTGTCGGCGCCTGTGCTGATGCCAAATCTCGGGGTTGAAGATGCCCATGTCATGGCAGCCGACGTTCTTCCGGATGTGGCCGAACCCCACATCCCTGCCGACGACCCGACTGACACGCTTTTGGCCGATCTGATGGCGGACCTCGGCGGCGCGGTCCCTGCACCCGCCGTCACCAACGACGCGCCAGAGGCCCCACTGATTGGAATCACCCCGACCGAGCCCACTCAGGCCGAACCCAATCAAACCGGAGCAGCCAACACCACGCCCGCCGCCGAAACAGTGCAAGATATCACCCTGTCCGAATCGGTTGCTGCGGCGGATGTTGCCGAAGTGGAAACGCTTGACGCTTCGGCTCTCAATGCGCGTGTCGCGGACACCCTCACGCCGGACGCTCTTGTGGTGGATGCGCTGGATCCGGAACAGCCAGCGACGGACGCCATCCATCCTGCCGAAGCGTCGCCTGCGGATGGCGCACCCGCAGCCCTCAGGATGGATGAAATCACAGATTGGCAGCCAGAAGATGAACTGACGCAAGACAGCGCCGTTGCCGCCGAGACCGATCTGGAGACCGAAGAGTCCACCAATGACACGACCGACAGGTCGGATGACGCCTTGCTGGCCGCCTTGCTTCAAGCCAATCCGATGGCTGCAGAGACTGCGCTGGAAACGGTCGCCGCCGAATCGGTAAACGTTGCCGATGACCTGCCGCTAGAATTCACGGCCACTGACCAAGACCTCTTGGCCGACCCGGAAGCAGATGCCGCCGATCTGGAAGCGCTGACCGCGGGTGTTTCGGACGACCTCCCTTCTTTCCCCGAAACTGACAACGGCCTTTTTGCCGATACTCTTGCCACAGATGCACAGTTTGAGGCTGATCTTGCGGCCGCCTTGGGCGCGACCGACCTCGGCGCAGCGGTGAAAGACGAGACGACGCATGAGGCCGATCCAGTCGAGTCGATCTTTGCCGCCAACGTGGATGTCACCGATCAGGACCCGCTGCCGCCGATTGTGTCGACCGCACCTGAAGCCTTTGATCTGCCCACCGAACCGAGCATCGAAGCGGCAGCCGCCACCGCAGCGCTGGCGGCGATGATCCACGAACCCGAAGAGGCCGAGCCCCTGCCGGGTGTCCGGCCAGAAGCGGCCGAAAAGCTGCAACGCGCGCGGGCGCGGGTCATCCGCATTCGTGGCCGAGATGCCACCGGCGCTGACACGCCAACTGGCACCGCACAAGACCTGATAGTGTCTGAACCCACTGTCGAAACGCCGATCCTGTCACCGCAGGACGAGGCCGAGCTTGAGGCCGAGCTATCCGCCCTGCCCGCTGAAACCGAGCCCGCCACCAAAACCGAGGCGACGCAGGCGCAGACGGCCCCGGTAATGGCCGCGGATGAAAGCGTGTCCGAAACAAATGTCGAAACGTCCACCAATGTCCCGGACGTCGCTGCGACAGTCATAGACCATGCCGCCACTCGCCGCGCCTTTACCGAAGAAGCCGCTGATGCCGCTGTCTCGCGCTTGATGGCGCAAGCGGATCAGGTGATGGAAGGCCCAGACAACAAACGCCGCCTGTCCGCCATTGCGCATCTGAAAGCTGCGGTGGCCGCGACCGTCGCAGACCGCAATGCCGGGGCCGAATTGCCGTCTGAGCAGCCCTCTCGCCTTGCCCGTTACCGCGATGATCTGGCGATGGTTGTGCGTGCGAAACTGGGGGTTGGTCCGGCCCCGGCGGAACGCCCTGCGCCGCTGGTTCTGGTGTCGGAACAGCGCATCGACAAGCCCGCCGCACCGACACCTGTACCGGCTGTGGATCCTGTTCAGGCACGCTCGCCGGAAGCCGCGTCACCCGCGCCAGTTCAGGTGCCAACCCCTGCGCCGCAGCCAAGTCAGGCGACAACTGATGCTGGCCCCATCCGTCCACGCCGGATCGTTTCGGCGGCTTTGGCCGCAACGCCTGCGGATGAGGATGAAGCGGAAGAAACCGTTGACGAGTCCCTTGTCGATGCGCGCGGCTTTAGTGAATTTGCCGACCGTCTCGGCGCGCGCACCCTGCCGGAAATGATCGAAGCCTCGGCGGCCTATCTGGCCGTGGTGCAAAAACGTGACGCGTTTTCGCGCCCACAACTGATGGCCAATGTCGAAGCCGCGATGCCCGAGGCGCTGCCGCGTGAAGATGGTCTGCGCAGCTTTGGCGCGCTGCTGCGCTCTGGTCGTCTCAGCAAATTGCGGCGCGGCCAATTCGTGCTCAGCCAGCAGTCGAACTACCTGACCGAAGGCAAAAGAATCGCGGGCTGACGCTGCCAGCAGTCCCGCACAGGAAGGCGAGGGAACGGGGGTTCCTTCGCCTTTCCCCTTTTTCAGTCGTCCTGCGTCGGTGCGTCGGGATCAGGTTGCCCCACCCCGCGAAACACCGCCTTGAACGGCAGCGCCCACAGAATGCCCAAGCCGACATAGACCGCAAATTCCACCCAGATCGAGGGGCGGTCAAACAGGCTGATCACATAAAGCGCCGCCGCGATATAGGCCGGCAGCCCCACCAGCAGGATCAACAGCGACAGACGGCGGCGGGACTTGTAACTCAGCGCCAAGTGGGTCTCCTCAATCGGCGAAGGGATCAGTCACGAGGATCGTGTCATCCCGTTCGGGTGAGGTGGAAAGTAGCGCGACCGGGCATTGGATCAATTCCTCGATCCGACGCACATATTTGATCGCCGCCCCCGGCAGTTCCGCCCAAGAGCGCGCGCCAGCCGTCGATTCGGACCAGCCCTCCATTTCCTCATAGATCGGGGTCACGCGGGCTTGCAGATTGGCGGCGGTCGGCAGGTAATCCATGCGCTGCCCGTCAAGGTCATAGCCGACACAGATTTTCAGCGTCTTGAACCCGTCGAGCACATCCAGCTTGGTCAAGGCAATGCCCGACACGCCCGATGTCGCACAGGTCTGGCGCACCAGGACGGCATCAAACCAGCCGCAGCGGCGCTTGCGACCGGTGACTGTGCCGAACTCATGCCCGCGCTCGCCCAAACGCGCGCCATGGTCATCAAACAACTCGGTCGGGAACGGTCCTTCGCCGACGCGGGTGGTATAGGCCTTGACGATGCCAAGCACGAAATCCACCGCCGTGGGCCCAAGCCCGGTGCCGGTTGCGGCCATGCCGGCCAGCGTGTTGGACGAGGTCACATAGGGATAGGTGCCGAAATCGACATCCAGAAGGGAGCCTTGCGCGCCTTCAAACAGGATGCGCTTTCCGGCGCGACGGGCATCGTGCATCACCTTCCAGACCGGCTTTGCATAGGGCAGGATTTTCGGCGCGACCTCAAGCAGTTGCGCCTTCAGTGCAGCGGGGTCGATGGCGTCAAGGCCCAGACCCGCCCGCAGCGCGTTGTGATGGGTCAGCAAACGACCAATCCGCAAATCCAAGGTCGCCTCATCGGCGAGGTCGGCCACACGGACAGCACGGCGGCCCACCTTATCCTCATAGGCCGGGCCGATCCCGCGCCCGGTGGTGCCGATCTTGGCAACCGAGTTCTGGCCTTCGCGGGCGCGGTCCAACTCGCCATGCACCGGCAGGATCAACGGGGTGTTTTCCGCCACCATCAGGTTTTCGGGGTTCACCTCGACACCCTGACCGCGCAGCTTTTCAATCTCGGACAGCAGCGCCCAAGGGTCCAGTACGACGCCATTCCCGATCACCGACAGCTTGCCGCCGCGCACGATGCCCGAGGGCAAGAGCGACAGCTTGTAGACATTGCCATCAATCACCAGCGTATGACCGGCGTTGTGACCGCCCTGAAAGCGCGCGATGACATCGGCGCGCTCGCTCAGCCAATCGACGATCTTGCCTTTGCCCTCGTCGCCCCATTGGGCGCCCACGACAACCACGTTGGCCATGAGAGGAGTCCTTTCCCGGTCTGCTGAAACCGCCTGTCCTATAGCGATGCGCAGCAGGGATGGAAACGGGGAATTGGTCGCGGCGGGCGCTTGTCGTGTCGGCCTTGGGAAGATAGGCTGTTGCTATGTTTTTATATCTTACCCTTGGCACCAATGATCTGGACCGCGCGACGCGGTTTTATGATCCTGTGATGGCGACGCTGGGCCTGATCCGCGCGCAGACCGAAACGGATGAAATCGGCTATGCCGCGCCCGACGATACGCGCTGTCGGCTGTGGATCACGCGTCCCTTTGACGGCCAACCCGCCACGGTGGGAAATGGCTCCATGCCTGCCTTGGTTGCGCAAAGCCAGGCGGCAGTGGACGCCTTTCACGCCGCCGCGCTGGCGCATGGCGGCCGCGATGAGGGTGCGCCGGGACTGCGCCCTTACGGCCCTTCGTTTTACGCCTGTTATGTGCGCGACCCGGATGGCAACAAACTTTCTGCCGTCTGCGAGCAATCACCAACAGCGTGACACAGCCACTTGCGCCCTATCGGGCTTGCGCCTAGATAGGCGCGTCAGTTCGCGGAAAGCCTGCACATGGAAAATGTTATCCTCACGATCCACTTGATCCTCGCCCTCCTGTTGGTGGGCGTGGTGCTGTTGCAGCGCTCTGAAGGCGGCGGTCTGGGCGTCGGGGGTGGCAATTCGGTGATGTCCGGGCGCGGCACCGCCACGGCGCTGTCGAAGGTGACATGGTTCTTGGCGGTCTGTTTCATCGCCACATCGATCACTTTGACCTGGATGGCGGCGGTGCGGACCAATTCGGGGTCGGTGATCGACACGCTGGCAACCCCGGAACCTGCGACAGAGGGCGAAAGCGGCACGCTGCCCGCGCCGACTGGCAACCTGTTGCCAGACCTGCCCTCCGCCACCTCTCCTGCCCCGGCGGCAGAGGCTCCGGCGACCGAAGGCGCGGCCCCCCCGGCCCCGTCCGACAGCGCACCGGCACCGTCCACAGCACCCGCGACGAACAACTGATCCACAATCCTTAGACCGGCCTTCTAGCGGGACGACAGCATCTAGCGGTCTGGTTGCACATGTTCGGGAACTGCGTTAAGCATCAACACCCGTGATGCCGTGATTCCTTGCTGCGAATCGTGCCGTCAAATTGACGCTTTTCACGGGAGTGATCCACCTATGGCACGTTATATCTTCATCACGGGCGGGGTGGTCTCCTCTCTGGGAAAGGGATTGGCATCTGCCGCCCTTGGGGCGCTGTTGCAGGCGCGCGGCTATACGGTGCGCTTGCGCAAACTGGACCCCTATCTGAACGTAGACCCCGGCACGATGTCGCCCTTTGAACATGGCGAAGTGTTTGTGACCGACGACGGCGCGGAAACCGATCTGGACCTTGGCCATTACGAACGCTTCACCGGGGTCCATGCGCGCACGACCGATAGTATCAGCTCGGGGCGCATCTATTCCAACGTGCTGGAGAAAGAGCGTCGGGGCGACTACCTTGGCAAGACGATCCAAGTCATCCCGCATGTCACCAATGAGATCAAAGACTTCCTGCGCATCGGCGATGATGAGGTCGATTTCATGCTGTGCGAAATCGGCGGCACAGTGGGCGATATTGAAGGTCTGCCGTTCTTTGAGGCGATCCGCCAATTCATCCACGAACGCCCGCGCGGCCAATCGATCCTGATGCACCTGACGCTTCTGCCCTATCTGGCGGCGAGTGGGGAGTTGAAGACCAAGCCCACCCAGCACAGCGTCAAGGAATTGCAATCCATCGGTCTTGCCCCCGATGTGTTGGTCTGCCGGTCAGAACATCCGATCCCGGACCGCGAGCGGGAAAAAATCGCCCTCTTCTGCAACGTCCGCAAAGAGTCGGTGATCCCGGCCTATGACCTGAAAACCATCTATCAGGCCCCGCTTGCCTATCATCAGGCGGGTCTGGATCAGGCGGTGCTGGACGCCTTTGGCATCACCCCGGCGCCCAAGCCCAACCTTGCGCGTTGGATCGACGTCATGGACCGCCTGACCCATGCCGAAGGCGAAGTGCGGGTGGCCATCGTCGGCAAATACACCCAGCTTGAGGATGCCTATAAATCGATCGCCGAGGCGCTGGCCCATGGTGGCATGGCCAACCGCACCCGCGTGCGCGCCGAATGGATCGACGCCGAGATTTTTGAGCGTGAAGATCCGGCCCCCTATCTTGAGAATTTCCACGCCATCCTTGTGCCCGGCGGCTTTGGCGAACGCGGGACCGAAGGCAA
>JAIYDR010000203.1 GCA_027487395.1 Rhodobacter sp.
ATGTTAAAGGATGCGGCCCGCAGCGCGCAGCGTGCGCCGGGCTTCTGCGCGGCATTTGATCAAACTTCGCGTGCCGCTTCAACCGCGAAGGCGTCGAAAAAAGCATCGCAAACGACGCAGGCAGGGTGCCCGGTGGAAAGGGCGGCGTTCAAGGCGGCGATTCACCTCCCATTAACTTTGCGCGGCGAGACTGCGAGTCGGCGCGGGATTCGGGGTCCCGCAATTGGCAGGGCAAGCAGATGGCACGCAGGGCAGCAGGGACGGGCGGGGCAGGGGCAGCGTCAATGGCGGGGCTGGAATGGGCCGGGTTGGACCGGGCTGAAATTGTGCTGCGCCTGCGCTTGATCCGGTCGCGGCGGGTGGGGCCGGTGACCTTTCACCGTTTGGTCAGTGAGCATGGCAGTGTCGCGGCGGCCTTGGCAGCGCTGCCCGACATCGCCCGCGCGGCCGGGGTGGATGGGTATGCGGTCTGCCCGCTTGAAGTGGCAGAGCACGAACTGACCTTGGGGCGCTTGGTGGGGGCGCAATTGCTGGCGCATGACGGTCCCGGCTATCCGGATGCGATGCGTGACCTGCCCGATGCGCCGCCCTTGCTATGGGCGCGCGGGGATGTGGATTTGCTGTCGCGGCCCTTGGTGGCGATGGTAGGGGCGCGCAATGCCTCGTCGCTGGGCCTGCGCATGGCGCGGCGCTTGGCCGAAACGCTGGGCGAGGCGGGGCAGGTCGTGGTCTCGGGGCTAGCGCGCGGGATTGATGCCGAGGCGCATCGCGCGGCGCTGGCGACGGGCACGGTCGCCGTGATGGCGGGTGGCGTGGATGTGATCTATCCCGAAGAAAACGCGGCCTTGTTGGCGGAGGTCGCCGCAAAGGGCTGTGTGGTGTCCGAACAACCCATGGGGCTGGTGCCACAGGCGCGGCACTTTCCGTTGCGCAACCGCATCATCGCGGGTCTATCGCGCGCCGTGGTGGTGGTAGAGGCGGCGGCGCGGTCTGGCAGTCTGATCACCGCGCGCGAGGCGCTGGACATGGGGCGCGAGGTGATGGCGGTGCCAGGCCACCCCTTTGATGCGCGCGCGGCCGGTTGCAACCACCTGATCCGGGATGGTGCCACACTGGTGCGCGGCACCCCTGACGTGTTGGAGGCGCTGGGTCTGCAGTCCCCGCGCCAGGGAGAAGAGCCAGAGGAAACGGTTCCCGTCGCAGCCACAGCCCTGCCGGGACCGGTGCCCACCCTCAGACCCTTGGGCGACGTGGCACGACTGCATGGCATGATCCTGAACCGGCTTGGCGCCAGCCCCACCGCCGAGGATCAGTTGATCCGCGATCTGGCCTTGCCCGCCGGAGAGGTGATGCCGGAACTGGTGGCGCTGGAGTTGGAAGGGAAGATCCAACGCGCCCCCGGTGGCCTGCTGTCACGCCTCTGACCGCCGTTGATCTGGCGGAGCGGGCGTGCCGCCCGCCTTGCTTTAAGCGCGGGCTCCGCCTTCGGCTGAGACCCGCGCGGCCTTGGGGGGCGCTGCCCCCGTCGCCCGCAAGCGGGCGACTCCCCCGGGATATTTGGGGCAACGGGGAAGCGGGGCAGGGCGGGTTTCGATTGAGGTCGATGGTGTCTGTAGCAGCTCAGCCCCAAGCTGCGCAGGCGGTGCCTGCCGAGCGGTGCTGCCCCCCTTGCACAGCGGTGAGTGAGAGGCGCGCCAGACCCTGCGAAAAGACCGCGCATTGACAAGGCTGCCCGTTCGCCCACATGGTGCGCCGCTATTGTCTGGCCTGCGGGAGAGGAAATTTCATGGCAGTTGTCGTTGTGGAGTCCCCCGCCAAGGCAAAGACCATCAACAAATATCTTGGTCCGGATTTCACGGTTCTCGCCTCATATGGCCATGTGCGCGACCTGCCCGCCAAGGATGGCTCGGTCGATCCCGAGAATGATTTCCGCATGGAATGGGAAGTGGCGGCGGAGTCGAAAAAGCACGTCCGCGCCATTGCCGAGGCGTTGAAAACCGATGACACGCTGATCCTGGCCACCGACCCCGACCGTGAAGGCGAGGCGATTTCTTGGCATTTGCAAGAGGCCTTGGCCTCCAGCATTAAGAAGGGCAAAACGGTATCGCGCGTCACTTTCAACGCCATCACCAAAGAGGCGGTGACCAAGGCGATGCTGTCGCCGCGTCAGGTCGATGTGCCCTTGGTGGATGCGTATCTCGCGCGGCGCGCCTTGGATTATCTGGTGGGATTCACCCTCTCGCCGGTGCTCTGGCGCAAACTGCCGGGGGCGAAATCGGCAGGGCGGGTGCAGTCAGTCTGTCTGCGCCTGATCGTGGAGCGCGAGATGGAGATCGAGGCGTTCCGCGCGCAGGAATTCTGGACGGTGAAGGCGCTGCTTTCCACCCCGCGCGGGCAGGAGTATGAGGCGACGCTGACCGTCTTGGGTGGCAAGAAGCTGCAAAAGTTCGATATTCCGACGTCTGAGGCCGCCGAGATTGCGGTGCAGGCGGTGCGGTCGCGCGATTTGACCGTGCAAGCGGTGGAGGCCAAACCGGGCAGCCGCAACCCCTATCCGCCTTTCATGACCTCGACCCTGCAACAAGAGGCCAGCCGCAAATACGGGATGGGTGCCAAGGCCACGATGAGTGCGGCGCAGCGGCTCTATGAGGCGGGGCACATCACCTATATGCGGACCGATGGCATCGACATGGCCCCCGAGGCCGTGATGGCCGCGCGCGATGAGATCAAGCGTCGCTTTGGGGCGGATTACGTTCCCGCCAGCCCGCGTATGTACAAGAACAAGGCCAAGAACGCGCAGGAAGCCCATGAATGCATCCGTCCCACCGACATGGCCGCCAGCCCCGAAAAGCTGCGCCTGACCGAGACGGATCAGAAGAAACTCTATGATCTGATCTGGAAACGCACCATTGCCTGTCAGATGGCCTCGGCCCGGTTGGAGAAAACGACCGTGGATGTGGCCTCGGCGGATGGGCAGGTGGCTTTGCGCGCCAATGGGCAGGTGGTGCTGTTTGATGGCTTTCTGGCCGTCTATGACGAAGGCCGCGATGATGATGGCGAGGATGAGGGCAAGCTTCCCGTCATCATGCAAGGCGAAGCTGCGGCCAAGCGTCAGGTCACCCCGGACCAGCATTTCACCCAAGCCCCGCCGCGCTACACCGAGGCCACCTTGGTCAAGCGCATGGAAGAGTTGGGGATTGGCCGCCCCTCTACCTATGCCAGCATCATCGGCACGATTCAGGACCGCGAATATGTCCGCAAGGACAAGAACCGCCTGATCCCCGAGGATAAGGGGCGCTTGGTCACGGCCTTTCTGACCAATTACTTCCGCCGCTATGTCGATTTTGACTTTACCGCCGATCTGGAAAGCCAGCTTGACGATGTCTCGGCCGGAGAGCGGGATTACAAGGAAGTGCTGTCGCGTTTTTGGCGCGATTTCTCGGCGGCGATTGCCGAGACAGCGGATCTGCGGATCAGCGAAGTCCTCGACAAGATTGACGAATTCCTTAGTCCGCATTTGTACCCCGTGCGGGCGGATGGGTCGGACCCGCGGTCTTGCCCCACCTGTGGCACAGGGCGTCTGCATCTGAAAACCGCGCGGTCGGGCAGCGCTTTCATTGGCTGCGGCAATTATCCGGAGTGTCGCTATACGCGTCCGATTTCGGGCGGAGAGGATGGCGCGGGCGGATTGTCGTCGGATGGGCGTCTCCTTGGCCATGACCCAGACGGCCTGCCGATCAGCCTGCGCGCGGGGCGCTTTGGTCCCTATGTGCAAAAGGGCGAGGCGACCACCGAAGCGCCCAAGCCGCCGCGCGCCAGCCTGCCCAAAGGCTGGTCGCCGGAATCGATCACGTTGGAAAGGGCGATACAGCTTTTGTCCTTGCCGCGCCCGGTCGGGCCGCATCCTGAAACCGGGGATCTGGTGGAGGCCGGGATTGGCCGCTTTGGGCCATACGTCAAGCATGGCAGCGTTTACGCCAATATCACCGACGCCGAAGAGGTGTTCACCATCGGCATGAACCGCGCTGTGGAAGTGCTGGCGCAAAAGGCCACG
>JAIYDR010000334.1 GCA_027487395.1 Rhodobacter sp.
GCAGCGCCGCCGCCGCCAGACCCAAACCCGCTGCAACAGCCAGCGACGGGTTGGACAGATGCGCCACCACCGCCACCGCCAACCCGATCAGGACGGAGCCCGCCATCTTGCGTGGGAATGCCGGTCGACGGGCGATGCGGCGGGCCTCAAAGGCATCTTGCGCCTTGATCCCCTCTCGCGTCAGCCAAGCCGACAAAAGGCCCAGCGCTGTCGCCCCCAAGGATTGCACCAAGGCCGAACCGTCGCCGGTAAAGCCAGGGTACAGAAAGGCCAGCACCGCAACGAAGTAGAAATTGACCCGAGCGCCCATCCGCGCTGGTTTCTTTTGGTCAAAGGGATTGAGAGCAGGGGGTTGCTCTGACGCAGGCTTTGCGCCCGAAGCACCGGGGCTATACTTCCCGCCAAACCGCTGCGCCATCACACACCCCCAACCGAAACAAAGGCAATCACCGCCACCAAAAGAACATAGGCCAGAACCTGAAGGCCGCGTGTTTCCATCACCACTGTTCCCACACCTGCGCGCAGCCTAAGCGGCAGCGCTTCAGTACGACTATAGGCCAAGGGTCAGGTGCTTGCCAATCCGGGTGCAATCATCTGCACCCCCTTGGTCAGTCCTTGCGCGGTGGGCGTGGCTTGCCGGTCGGTTTGCTGCCCGTTGGTCTGGAACCGGTGGGTTTGGTCCCCGTGGGACGGCGAGGAGCAGGCCGCTCTCCCGCAGGTTTGGCTGGCGATGAGCTTCTCACAGGCTTTGCCCCGCCAAACGTCGCGCCCCCGGCTTTCGGTCCCGCAGACCTTGCTGTCGCAGGTCTTTCCTTGGCCCCCGTTCTTTGCTTGGGCTCCGTCGCGCGGTCGGAAAAATCCGGTTTGCCCGCGCTGCGCGATGGTGCCTTGGGCCGATCCTCATCCGAACGCCGCGCGGCCCCAGTCGGCTTGCCGCCGGCGCGGGTGGGACGCGGCGCATCCTCATCCGCGCGCTTGGCGGCAGAGGTGCCAAAGCGGCGTGGGGCAGGGCCATCGCCCGCAGCCCGATCCGTGGCACCTGTCCGCGCGGGGCGTTCGCCCGTCGCCGCCCGTGCCGGCCGCTTCGTCGTCATCCCTTCATCCAGCCAGCGCGTCGTATCCCCCTTGGGCTTGCGCGCGCCCTCCGCAGGGGCCGAGCGGCGCGGGGCCACATCCTCGGCCTTGCGCGAGGTGGTCACGCGCGTCACGCGCCGCGCCGGGGCATCCTCTGTCCCCTCTGCGCTCAGGCCCAATTGGTCGCGGAGCACCTTGGGGCGCACCTCTTCGACCTCGCCGGGCTGCATCTCATTGAGGCGGAAGGGACCATAGCTGACGCGGATCAACCGGTTCACCGTCAGCCCGATTTCGTTCATGGCGCGGCGGATTTCGCGGTTCTTGCCCTCTCGCAGGCCCACCGTCAGCCAAGCATTCGCGCCCTGATGGCGGTCCATCACCAGTTCCATCGGTTGAAAGCGTTCGCCCTCGACCGTGATCCCCCGGCGCAGCGGTTCCAGATCGGCATCGGTCGGGTTGCCCTTCACCCGCACGCGATACTTGCGCAGCCACCCCGTTGAGGGCAGTTCCAACCGCCGCTTTAAGCCGCCGTCATTGGTGAGCAAAAGCAAACCTTCGGAGTTGAGGTCGAGCCGACCGATCGACATCACGCGCGGCAAGTCCTCTGGCAGGTTGTCAAACACCGTGTCCCGGCCTTTTTCGTCCGAGGCAGAGGTGACCAATCCTTCGGGCTTGTAGTAAAGCCACAGCCGCGCCGCCTCGGGTGGGGCGACGGGCTTGCCGTTGATGGTGATCTTGTCTTTGGCCGTGATGTTCAGTGCCGGGCTGTCGATCACCTTGCCATTCACCGCGACTTGGCCAGTCTCGATCATCCGTTCTGCCTCACGCCGCGAGGCGACACCCGCCCGCGACAGGTATTTGGCGATCCGTTCGCCTTCGGGTGTGTCGGATTTGGCTGCGGTCTTTGCGGCGGTCTTGGGCGCGGGCTTTTTCATCGGGCAGTCCTAATGTGCAAGCGCTGTGCTTAGCTTAAAGGCCGGTGGTTTTCCACCCCATCACGCCAGGGGCCGTGATCCGCAGGACAGGCGCGTCCCGCGCCTGACGGTTCTCAGCCCAAGGCCGCGCCTTCGCGCGGCTTTGGGCGGTCAGGGGGCGCTCGCGCCCCCTCTGGCTGCGAGCAGCCATTCACCCCCGAGGATATTTGGGGCAACGGGGAAGTGGGCGGAGCGAGAAATGCTCTATGCGTTTGCCGCAGCGCGCGCTTTGGCCTATCAAGCGGCATGACCTTTCGTTCCCACATGGAGATCGCATTGACCGAGGCCCGCGCCGCCGCCTTGCGCGGTGAGGTGCCTGTGGGCGCCGTCCTCGTCGCGCCAGATGGGCGGGTCGTGGCCAAGGCAGGGAACCGCACGCGCGAACTCTCGGACCCCACTGCGCATGCCGAGATATTGGTGATCCGCGCCGCCTGCGCCGCCGTTGGCTCAGAACGACTGCAGGGGCATGATCTTTACGTCACGCTGGAGCCTTGCCCGATGTGCGCCGCAGCCATTTCCGCCGCGCGGGTCGGTCGGCTGTATTACGGCGCGTCCGACCCCAAATCCGGCGGCGTCGCCTTTGGCGCACGGGTGTTTTCCCATCCGCAATGCCATCACGCGCCAGAGGTCTATGACGGCATCGCCGGGGCAGAGGCTGAGGCGATGCTGAAGGCGTTCTTCGCCGCGCGCCGTTGATTGGGGGCTGATCAGCCCGCCAACTCCCAACCGTCAGGATAGAAATCGTGCTCCAGCGCGATTTCAGTCGACAGGCGTTCCTTGGCCCAGATTGCATCCGGTGTGACTGGCATCGGCCCGTAAGCCGCGATCATCGTCTCACCATCGGCTGACCTGCGCGTGCGGAACCCGGCCTTCCGCAGCGCCGCGTCAAAGGCTTTCCAATCGGCGTCAAGCTCTTCGAGAAAGAACAGGAATTCCACGACCGAGGTTTCGGGCAGCCCCCGCACCCCCTTGAAGGTGGCAATGGTCTCGCGGCGTTGGGCTTCGTAATTGTGCGACATCTGCGCCTCCGGTCTTTATCGGGCTGCTATCACCCCATCAGCTTCGCCGCCAGACGGTTTTGCCGTGCGATCACGCGGGGCAGATCAATGGTGACCATCTGCCCCTCTGCCACCACGCGGCGGCCTTCGACGAAAAGGTCCCGCACCCGCGTCGGACCGCACAGGAGCAATGCCCCCACGGGATCCCAGGATCCGGCGGATTCGATCCCCGACATGTCCCAAATGGCGATATCGGCGCGCTTGCCCGGCTCCAGCGATCCGCAATCGGTGCGACCCAAGACCCGCGCGCCGCCAAGAGTGGCAATCTCCAATGCCTCTCGCACGCCCATGGCATCGGCCCCAAGGCTGACGCGTTGCAACAGCATCGCCTGCCGCGCCTCGGCCACCAGATTGCCTGCGTCATTGCTGGCCGATCCATCGACACCCAGACCCACCTTCACCCCGGCATCCCGCATCCCGCGCAAAGGCGCGATGCCGGACCCAAGGCGACAGTTGGAACAGGGGCAATGCGCGACCCCCGTGCCAGAGCGCGCGAAAAGGTCAATCTCCGCCCCATCCAGCTTGACGCAATGCGCGTGCCAGACGTCATCGCCCGTCCAGCCAAGGTCTTCGGCATATTGACCCGGCCGGCAGCCGAATTTGGCCAAGGAATAGGCGATATCCTCGTCATTCTCTGCCAGATGGGTGTGCAGCATCACGCCCTTGTCCCGCGCCAGCAGGGCGGCATCGCGCATCAGGTCGCGGCTGACGGAAAACGGCGAACAGGGCGCCAGCGCCACCCGCACCATCGCACCGGGGCGGGGATCGTGGAAGGCATCGACCACCCGGATGCTATCCTCCAGAATCGCCGACTCCCGCTCCACCAGGCGATCCGGCGGCAGGCCGCC
>JAIYDR010000088.1 GCA_027487395.1 Rhodobacter sp.
CCCACCTTTTGCGGCCAGGGTCGTTGGGCGCAAGACGCAAGCATCCCTAGGATGAACCTGCCCTTTTTTGGCGGTAGACGCCCTGCATCCAGCCTGCAATGATGACAGCCTAGGCCGCCGCTTCAGATCGCAGGCATTGGGACAGTACAAACGCACCACCCTTTTCGTTCGCGCTGTCGCTGTTTCGGCGGCGTTGGCACTCGCCTTTTTCGGGCTGCAGATGGCCACGAAACTCTACCTGGCCGAAGGCAATGCCCGGGCCAAAGCGACCCTTGATCTGACCTTGCAGGCCCTCGACGGGCATTTGCGGCGGTTTGAAACCCTGCCCGATCTCTTGGCGGATCATGACGATGTGCGCGCGGCATTGACCACGCCGGTCGATCTGGCGGCGCGGGCCAGGCTGAACCAGTGGCTGGCCCAGAAAAGCGCGCAACTGGACTCGTTGGACATCTATGTGATGACCCCTGATGGCATGACCGTGGCCGCATCGAACCACGAACGAACCGACAGTTTTCTGGGCCAGAACTTCAGCTACCGACCCTATTTTCAGGCGGCCCTGGGCGGTGAAAAGGGGCGCTTTTATGCCATCGGCACGACCTCTGGCGTGCGGGGCTATTACTTTGCCTCGCCCGTTCGCACTGCGGCGGGGGCGGTTTTGGGGGTGATTGCCGTCAAGATCGGGTTGGATGTGATCGAGGCCGAATGGCGGTCCCAAGACGCGCGGATCATCGTGACCGACCCCGAGGGGATCGTCTTTCTGTCCTCTGATCCAGCTTGGCTTTACAAGGGGTTGCGACCCTTGACCCCCGACAGGCTGGAGCGCAGCCAGCAGTCACGTCGCTATGCGGATGTCAGATTGGTCGAACTGCCGAACAATCGCTCAGACGCGTGGGGCGTAAACAGCATCACGCTGGCCGATGGCGCAGGGGAATTGCGCGAATATGTCATTGTCGGCCGGTTGTTGCCGCGCGCCGATTGGACGGTTCAAGTCCTGCTGGACAGTCACGCCCTGCATGTACAGGCGCGGCTGGCGCTGGCGACAGGTATGCTGTTTCTTGGCGCGGTTGCGGCTCTTGGTCTGGCGTTCCTGCAACGCCGGGCGCGACTGGCAGAACGATTTGCCCTGCAGGAAAGCGCCAAGGCCGAGTTGGAACGCCGGGTGGATGAACGCACCGCCGATCTTGCCCGCGTCAACCACCTGATCGAGGCCGAAGTGGCCGAGCGCCGCCTGACCGAGGCCGAGTTGCGCCGCACGCAAAGTGATCTGGTGCAGGCGGGAAAACTCGCCGCCCTTGGCCAAATGTCCGCCGCCCTGAGCCATGAGATCAACCAACCTCTGGCCGCGGCCCGAAACTATGCGGACAGTGCGGCAATCCTGATCGATCGGGGCGAGGGCGCCCGGGCCAAGGACAATATCGGCCACATCATGTCGCTGATCGACCGGATGGCGGCTATCGCCCGCCATCTGCGCCAAGTCGCCCGCAAACCCGACGCGCCGCTGAAAGACCTCGTGCTGGCCGATGAAGTGGCCGAGGCCCTGGCGCTGGTCGGGCCACGTCTGGCCGGGATCGCGGTTACGCAGGCTGTGCCGTCCGACTTGCCCCTGGTGCGCGGGGGGCCGGTGCGGATGCAGCAGGTGCTGGTCAACCTGCTGTCAAACGCGGCAGATGCCGTGGCAGAGGTGAATGGGGCTGCGATTACCCTTGCGGCAACTGTCTCAGGGGGGAAGGTGCAATTGACGGTGCGCGACAATGGCCCAGGCGTCTCGGCGGCGATTGCGGACCGCATCTTTGACCCATTCTTTACCACCAAGCAGGTGGGGTCGGGGCTGGGGTTGGGATTGTCCATATCCTACAACATCATGAAGGATTTCGGCGGTGACCCGCGCGTGGCCACGGCGGCCGACAGTGGGGCGGTGTTCACAATGGAACTGATGATTGCCATCCAGCAGGCAGAGGCGGCAGAATGAGACCGTGCCAAGTGCTTTTGATCGATGACGATGCCGCCATGCGGGCATCAACCGAACAGGTCCTGGATCTTGCCGGGCTGCGGGTGACCAGTTTCGGGTCAGCCGAAGAGGCGCTGGATCATGCAGGGCCCGGCTTGAACGGTGTGGTGCTGAGTGACATCCGCATGCCGGGCATGGATGGGATGACGCTCTTGCAGCGGCTTGGAGATCTGGACCCGGACTTGCCTGTTATCCTGATCACCGGTCATGCCGAGGTTCAGTTGGCGGTCGAGGCGATGCGGCGTGGAGCCTATGATTTCATCGAAAAACCCTTTGCCACACAAAATCTGATTGCCGTGCTCCGGCGGGCGCTGGAGCACAGAACACTTGTGCTGGAAAATCGCCGCCTGCGCGCGGCCGCTGGGCAGCGTGACGATCTGGAGACGCGTTTGCCCGGCCGGTCTGCCGCTGTTATCGACCTCCGTTTCCGTCTGCGTGCCATCGGGGCCTCCGAGGCTGATGCGCTGATCATCGGGCCAACCGGCGCAGGCAAAGAGGTGGTGGCGCGGGCGATGCACGATCTGTCGCCCCGCGCGGCCAAGCCATTTGTCGCGGTGAACTGCGCGGCGCTTCCGGCGGCGCTGATTGAAAGCGAGTTGTTTGGGCATGAGGCAGGCGCTTTTCCCGGTGCCATGCGCGCCCGCTTTGGCCGGTTCGAGCATGCGCGCGGCGGCACAGTGCTGTTGGATGAAGTTGGTTCAATGCCGCTGGACGTGCAAGGAAAGCTCCTGCGGGTCTTGCAGGACCGGGTGATCACGCGGCTCGGCTCGAACGATCCGGTGCCTTTGGATGTGCGTTTCATCGCCACCAGCAAGACCGATCTGGCCGAAGAGGTTGCACGCGGCAGGTTCCGCGAAGACCTCTATTGGCGGCTGAATGTGGCGTTGCTCCGGGTGCCGCCGTTGTCGTCACGCCGCGAGGATATCCCGCTCTTGTTCCTGCAATTGCTGCGCGAGGCTGCTGCACGCCATTCCGCCCCTGACCGCACGCCCGAGCCAGAGTTGCTTGCCGACCTTGCCACCCGCGATTGGCCCGGAAATGTGCGAGAGCTGCGCAATGCGGCGGATCGCTATGTGCTGGGCATGGATTGGATGTCCGCCGCCACCAGCCCCGAGGCACCGCGTCTGGCTGAACGTGTGGCAGGGTTCGAACGATCCGTCATAGCCGCCACGATTGCGGCGCATGGTGGGCGTCTGCGGCCTGTCTATGAACAGCTGGGCGTCTCGCGTAAGACGCTGTACGAAAAGATGGTCAAACACGGTCTGGACCGCCGCCTGATCGCCGACGACGACAGCGCCGTGGACTAGGATTGAGACCATGGGTGGAAATCCACCCATCGCAACGCGGCAGTTGTCCCCGCTTCCACCCAAATCCGTTAATCCCGATGCAAAACATGGACCCAAGGGCGATGCAATCGATTGCGCCCTTGACCTCATCATCTTTCAGTCACGGCCAACCGTTCTGCCCGAGGAGGGGCGTGCGGGAAAAATCGCCATTCTGGGAGGATCATATGGCCCTGTCTTTGAAGATTGCCGCTTTGGCGGCGGCCGCCGCATTTGCTGCCAGCACCGCCTTTGCCGAAGGTTATCCTGACCGCTCGATCACCATGGTCGTGCCGTTCTCTGCGGGCGGGCCGACCGACACGGTGGGCCGCCTGATCGCCGAAAAGATGTCCGCCGATCTGGGTCAGCAGATCATCGTTGAAAATGTAGGGGGCGCGGGTGGCACGCTGGGCGCAGGCCAAGTCGCCGCCGCCGAGGCGGATGGCTATACCATCCTTCTGCACCACATCGGCATGGCCACTTCGGCGACGCTGTATCGCAGCCTGGCCTACAAACCGCTTGAGGCATTCGAATATGTGGGCCTTGTCACCGAGGTGCCGATGACCCTTGTGGCCCGCAAGGATTTCGAGCCGACGGACATGGCCTCGATGGTGGCCTATGTCAAAGAGAATGCCGACACGATCACCATGGCCAATGCCGGGATCGGCGCAGCCTCACATCTATGCGGCATGCTGTTCATGCAAGCTGTCGAGGCGCCCATCGTCACAGTGCCCTACAAAGGTACCGGCCCTGCAATGACCGAACTTCTGGGCGGTCAGATTGATATCATGTGCGACCAATCCACCAACACGGCCGAACAGATCAAGGGCGGCACGATCAAGGCCTATGCCGTCACCTCGCCGGCCCGTCTGGACATTTTCCCCGATCTGCCGACTGTGGCCGAGGCAGGGCTGCCGGGCATGGAAGTGTCGATCTGGCACGGGATCTATACGCCAAAGGGAACCCCTGCCGAGGCGAATGACCGTCTGTCAGCCGCGCTCCAAAAGGCGCTGGCCGACCCGGAAATCGTGGCCAAATTCGCAGAGCTGGGCACTGCCCCTTCTGCCGCAGCAGATGCCACCCCCGCCGCCCTGAAGGCCAAGCTTGAGGCCGAAATCGCCCGCTGGAAGCCCGTCATCGAAACCGCTGGCGTTTACGCGGACTGAACGGATTGGCCCCGGCGTCGAGGTCGGGGCCAAACTTCCTATGAGGGACATCATGGATCGTATCAACAAGGCGGATTTCACCGCCGGACTTTTGTTTATTCTATTCGGTCTTTGCTTTGGCGCATCAGCATTGGGGCTGGAGATGGGGACCACGCTGCGCATGGGGCCGGGGTACTTCCCGATGGTGCTGGCGGTGGTGCTGACCGGGCTGGGTCTCGCCATCTCGGCCACCGCATTTCGCACTGGTGGAGAGGCCGTTGGCACCTATGCCTGGCGCGGCATGGTGTTCATTCTGGGAGCACCCGTTTTCTTTGGCCTGACCGTGCGGGGGCTTGGGTTTGTCCCCTCGTTGTTTCTGACCACGTTGATTGCTGCCTTGGCCGGGTTGAAGCTGAAACCGCTTTATGCCGTGGGGCTGGCCGTCGCCGTGACGCTGTTCTGCACACTGGTGTTTTCCGTGGCACTTGGCCTGCCGTTCCGACGCTTCGGGCCGTGGCTGCCGATCATGGGGGGCTGAGAGATGGACCTTTTGTCAAACCTCGGCCTTGGCTTTGCCACCGCAGCCAGCCCGGAAAACCTGCTGTTTTGCCTGATCGGCGTCATCCTCGGCACGCTGATCGGCGTGCTGCCCGGCATCGGGGCCACGGCCACCATCGCGATGCTTTTGCCGATCACGTTTCAGTTGGAACCCGTCTCGTCGCTGATCATGTTGGCGGGCATCTACTATGGCGCGCAGTATGGCGGATCGACCACCGCCATCCTGATCAACATGCCCGGCGAAAGCTCTTCTGCCGTGACGGCAATTGACGGCTACCAGATGGCGCGCAAGGGCAAGGCAGGCACGGCGCTGGCCGTTGCGGCGCTGGGGTCATTCTTTGCCGGAACGGTTGCTACGCTGCTGGTTGCCATCTTTGCACCACCGCTGACGGTGATCGCGCTGAAATTCGGCGCGGCGGAGTATTTCAGCCTGATGCTGCTTGGCCTCGTCTCGGCTATCGCGCTTGCGCATGGCTCGATCCTCAAGGCTTTGGCCATGGTGGTGCTGGGTCTTTTGCTGGGTGTTGTGGGCACCGATATCTACACCGGCACCCAGCGTTTCACCTTTGGCATCACCGCCTATGCCGATGGGCTCAGTTTCGTGGCACTGGCTGTGGGTGTATTCGGCATCGCCGAGATCCTGCGCAATCTGGAGGGTGAACAGGACCGCACCGTTCTGGGCACCAAACTGGGTGCATTGTGGCCGTCACGAGCCGACCTGAAGGCGATGATCGCGCCGATGCTGCGCGGAACCGCGCTTGGCTCTGCCCTGGGCATCTTGCCGGGTGGAGGCGCGGTTTTGGCGGCCTTTGCGTCCTACACGGTGGAAAAGCGGCTTTCGAAAACGCCTGAGGCCTTTGGCAAGGGTGCCATTGCGGGCGTCGCAGGCCCCGAAAGCGCCAACAATGCCGGGGCGCAGACCAGTTTCATCCCGCTTTTGACGCTGGGCATTCCGGCCAATCCGGTGATGGCGCTGATGGTGGGGGCGATGATCATTCAAGGCATCGTGCCGGGACCAAATGTGGCGACAGATCAACCCGCGCTGTTCTGGGGCATCATCGCCAGCATGTGGATCGGCAACCTGATGCTGATCGTGCTGAACCTGCCGTTGATCGGGCTGTGGGTCAAACTGCTGAAGGTGCCCTACCATGTGCTGTTTCCCATCATCATGGCGTTCTGTTCCATCGGCGTCTATTCGGTCAACTCCAACGTTTATGACCTTTACGCCGTCGCCGCCTTTGGCCTTCTGGGCTATGTCCTGCTGAAACTGCGCTGCGAACCGGCACCGCTCCTGCTGGGCTTTGTCCTTGGGCCGCTGCTGGAGGAGAACCTGCGCCGCGCGATGATCCTCGGTCGTGGCGATCCCTCGGTGTTCCTGACCCGACCGATCAGCGCCGGGTTGCTGGTCTTGACGCTGCTTGTGCTGGTGGTGGTCCTGTTGCCCTCGGTCAACAAGAAACGCGCCGAAGTCTTCAGCGAGAGTGACTAGATGTAGCGCCCCCGTTGTCGGATCGTAGTCGCGCATCCAGTTTTGGTGGAGGCCGGATTCGCACGGGAACCACTTTTCAGGAAAGCGGTTGGCGGGGAGGGCCCCGGTCGTGGTGCGGACGCCGCCGAAGGGGTGAGGGGGATGAGAAAACAGTCCGGTGGACTCTTTCCCCCTGAACGCCCAAGCAAGCTTGCGAGGGCCGGGATGGCGGACCAGACCTGCGTGCCGCTGGTGGCGAAGATCGGGCGGCCGATGTGGTGGGCGCATGCCAAAGGCGCCAGGTGCCTATTCACATGCAAATCCGCGCAAGATCGCACACAGGCTGAGTCAGAGCCGAGGGAACACGCGACCATCCATGAGTTTACGGGCCGTGCGGCGTGATCCTGCGCCGCGAACTGTCAGATCGGGGGCGATGTCGAGGAACACTTCAGTCGCGCCGGATGGGTGCTCGACAAGAAAGCGACCGCCGGTGGGAAGCGTGGATAACGCCGCCGCCGGGCTATCGGGCATCAGGCAGGCCGTCGCGACACTGACAGCCGCAAAAACCCCGATCGATGCATGAACGCGCTTTGGGATAAAGCAGCGGGTGTTGATCACACCACCCGTTACAGGTTTGGAGACCAGGGCCATTTTGGGCACGGATGCCTCGGTGACATCGCCAAGGCCCATCAGAGGGCCGGCCTTGAGGCGGATTGCCTCGATCCGGGTTTTCACATCCTCCATCGCCTCGATCGCTTCGCGCGACTCCGTCCCAGTCAGTCCGAAGTCAGTTGCACGCATCACGACGATGGGCATGCCGTTGTCGATCAGGGTACAGTCGACGCCATTGATGATGTCGCACGCACGGCCCGTGGGCAGCAGGTTGCCGCACATCGACCCTGCGATGTTCTGGAACAGCAGCGGGATGGCGGCTGCGGTGCCGGGAACGCCGTCGATCGCGGTATCGCCTTCGTAGACTACACGGCCTTGGGGGGTCTGCACCTCGGCCAGCGCCACTTCGCCCGTGTTGACCATGTGAATGCGCACCGGGGTGACATCTCCCGCCACGGCCACCAACCGTCGTTCGATGGCCGCAGGCCCGACGGCGGCCAGGATATTGCCGCAGCCTTGCGCCGCGCTGACCAGCGGTCGATCGACGAAGACTTGCAGGAACAGGTAATCGACATCGGCGTCGCGCCGGGTGGAGGGCGACAAGATCGCCACTTTGGAGGTGAGGGGATCGGCCCCGCCGATGCCGTCGATTTGGCGCGGGTCAGGGCTGCCCATCACGCGCAAGAGCAGCGCGTCGCGGTCAGTAGGGTCGGCGGGCAGGTCGGCGGCCAGAAAGAAGGCTGCTTTTGACGTGCCCCCCCGCATCCACAGGCAGGGGATGCCATCACACATACTTCAGCCCCTTGGCCGCTAGCGCGGGACGCATGTTGTACAGGTCCAGACCCAGCACTCCGGCGGCCAGTCTGGCGCGTTTGGCCTCTTCTGCCGCCAGACGGGTGTTGGCGACGGCGAGAACCGCCTCTGCCTCGGCCCGCTTGACGACGACAACACCGTCATCATCGGCCACGATGACATCGCCCGCCTCTATCGCCTGGCCTGCGCAGACGATGGGTACATTGACGGACCCGAGTGTTTCCTTGACCGTGCCCTGAGCCGAGATGGCCTTGCTCCAGACTGGAAAGCCCATGGCGGTCAGGTCGCGCACATCGCGCACGCCCGCGTCGATGATCAGCCCACGACAGCCGCGCGCCAGAGCCGAGGTGGCCAGAAGGTCGCCGAAATAGCCGTTGTCGCAGGGGCTGGTTGGGGCCAGAACCAAGAGGTCGCCGGGCTGTAACTGTTCGATTGCGACATGCAGCATCCAGTTGTCACCGGGTGGGGCGCTGATCGTCACGGCGCAGCCTGCGACCTGTGCTCCCGCATAGATCGGGCGCATGTAACTGTGCAGGCAGCCTTTCCGGCCCTGCGCTTCGTGCACCGTGGCCACACCGGCCCGGGCGAGGCCGTCGATCACCTCGGCGCGCGCGCGGGCGATGGTCTGAACGACGATGCTCATGCCACGCCGCCCCGGGCCCTTGCGGCCTCATTCAGCGCATTGGCATGGGCTGCGGCCGTGGCGATGCCGCCGAGGGGGAAGATGTGGATGCCCGCGACATTCCTCCCGCGTCCTTTGGCAAGGCCTGCCGAGAGGTCAGAGAGAAATTCATCGGGTGTGAAGGGCAGCACGAGTTTGGTCAGATCGCGCGCGCGTTTTTGCAAGACCGACAGCGATGGGCCAACGCCGCAAGCGATGGCAAACTTGATCAGCGTCTGCAATTTGGCCGGACCCGCGATGCCCACATGGATGGGCAGGTCAACGCCTGCTTCTGCCAGTCGGTCGGCCCAGTCGAGCACCGTGCCTGCCTGAAACGCGAACTGGGTCGCCATCGCCATGGTGGCGTCAGTCCTGTTCGCGAAATCCTGTTTCCAGCGCGCGGCCGCGTCCACCAGACGGGTGGAGCCAGGGGCATCGATATCCCGGTTGCCTTCGGGGTGGCCCGCCACATGCAAACGGGTGAACCCATGACGGTCAAAAAGCCCAGTTTCCAGAAGTTGCATCGAGCTGTCAAAATCTCCAGCCTTGGTTTTCGACCCGCCTGCAAGAACAAGGGCCTGTGTGACCCCCGCTTCAGAGGCATAGCGGTTCAGCCATTGGTCAAGCGTTGCCCGATCCGGGATGATGCGGGCCGGAACATGGGGCATCACGGCAAAGCCATCGGCTGACAGGCGCTTGGCGCAATCCAGCATTTCGCCAAAGGGCGTGGCTTCCAGATGGGCGATGTAGACGCGCGTGCCCTGGGGCAGCAGCGCGCGGAAGTCTTCGACCTTGGCGGCGGTGCGCGGCATCACCTCGATGGAATAGCCTTTCGCAATCGCACCGGGGTTCAGCGCAGCGATGTCAGACTTGGCAAAGCGGAACGGCAAAATGGCCATGCTCTAGTCCTTCTTGACGGGTGGAGTGCCGTGAGTGTGAAAGGTTTCTATCGTCTTCAGGCCCCAAGCCTGCCCCTTCTTGCGTTCGGTTTCCGTCCAAACGACGGGGTCCCCGTCTGGCGCAAGGATGAGCCGCGCCCCCGCGTTGGCCAACTCCACCCGATTGCCCGCGGGTTCCCAGACATACAGAAAGAAGGTGCCTTGGATCGCGTGCTTGTGCGGTCCGGTTTCGATGTGGATTCCGTTTTCCAGAAAGATGTCGGCGGCGCGCAGGATGTCTTCGCGGGTGTCGGTGGCATAGGTGACATGATGCAGGCGGGCATAGCCGCCGCTGTGGTCTTCAGTGCAGGCCAGATCATAGGTCTTGTTATTGACGGTGAACCAGCAGCCCCCGATCCGGCCATTATCAAGCTGGATCATCTCGGTAACCCGAGAGCCGAGGCAGGTCTCCATGAACTGCCGGAACAACGCCACATCCGAGGCCAAGAGGTTCAGATGGTCGATCCGCCGAGGTGCTGCTCCTTGTCCGGTATAGCGGCTGGCCATATTCTTCAGCGCCGGGCGGTCGCCATCTGACGGGCGGTATCTCACCGTCTCCCAGTAGATTTCAAAGATATGGCCAAATGGGTCTTCGAAGCGGAAGGCAGGGCCGTGGCTGACATCGCCCTCTGTCCAGCCATGCACCTTGTAGCCCGAGGCTTGAATATCAGCGACCTGCGCTGCCAGCGCCTGGGCTGAGGCCGCGCGATAGCCGATGTGGCCAATGCCCGTGGAATGATGGCGGGTCAGTTTCAGGGACGCGAATTCATAGTCATCCCAGGCGCGCAGCCAGGCGCTGTGCTCGTCCTGTCCCGACAGCTTCAGCCCATAGACGCGGGTAAAGAAGTCAAGGCTTTCGTGAAAGCGGTCGGTGTAGACCTCAACATGACCCAGGTGCGCGATACGGCCCTTCACAGCACATCCACTGTGCGCGGGAAGACCGACTGGAATCCTTCGGCGTACTTCGAGGCGCGGCCTCCTGCCTGCCCGCCGGAATTGCGCTGAAAGTGATTGGCGCGGTTTTGCGCCACGCGGGTGTAGAAGTCCCACAGATGCTCTTGCCCCGCCATGCATTCGATGGCGGCGCGCTTTTTCTCCCAGACCGGGGTGATGTCGAGGAAGGTGTCCGGCTTCCAGCCCATCTGTTCGGTCTGATGTGGTTCGAACATGTATAGCTGCGGCGCGCCGAGGATCTTCTGCCCTGGATTGTGGCCCCAGGCCTGCGCGGTAGAGCGGCATTCCAGCGTGACTTGCGTCGTGTACATGTGGTCGCTGTTGTAGGGGTCATACTGGCTGTGGCTGAGCATGAAATCGGGCTGCACGGCGCGCATCACATCCACGAGGTGGTTCTTGTCGTCACGGGTCATCTCCAGCGGATAATCGCCCAGGTCGAAGGCAATCAGGTCATGCACGCCCAGGGCAGCTGCGGCACGTTCCGCCTCGGCCCGGCGGGTATCCTTGACCTTTTGCAGCGTCATTCCTGGCTGTTTCCACAACTTGGCGCTTTCGCCCCGCTCGCCAAAGGACAGGCACACCACAGTCACTTGGCAGCCCATCTCAGCATGCAGCGCGATGGCACCGCCGCATCGCCAGACGAAATCGGCGGCATGGGCGGAGATAACAAGGGCGGTCCTGGGTGAGGGCATGACACATATCCTATCGGTTTAGTGCCGCCAGAATGGCCCGCAGAGTCGGCCATGGCCAATCAAGATGACGGCAGTTTTCATAAATTCGCGCTATAGGATATTGTGAAAGGGTCTCTTGCAGTGCAGGCTTTCCGCCTCATGGGGCAAAGGTAGAATGATGGGACTTTCACTTGCATTTATTGGCTTTGGTGAGGCAGGTCAGGCCTTTTCCAGTGGCATGGCCCATCCAGGTCTTACGCTGTCTGCCTATGACATCAAGCTAGAGGACCCAGCCCAAGCCTTGGCGCTGCGGCGGGAGATGAATGACCGGCAGGTGCAGGCGATGACGCGCGCCGATCTTGGAAGGGCAGAGGTGATCTTTTGCCTTGTGACGGCCGATCAGGCCCTGGCTGCGGCCAAGGCTGTGGCCCCCTGTCTACGGCGCGATACACTTTGGCTGGACGGCAATTCCTGCGCTCCGGGGACCAAGCGACAGGCCGCCGCAGTGATTGAAGCTGCAGGCGGACGCTATGTCGATCTGGCGATCATGGCGCCGGTGCACCCGCGTCGGCATCGGACGCCCATGCTGGCCTCTGGCCCCCACGCCGATGCCGCGTCACAGGTTCTGGCACCGCTGGACATGCAGGTTCAGATTGCCGGGCCAGTGGTGGGGCAGGCTTCGTCGATCAAGATGATGCGGTCGGTCATCATCAAGGGGTTCGAGGCACTGACCGCCGAAGCCTTTCTGGCCGCCCGTGCGGCGGGAGTCGAAGAGGCGGTGCTCGCCTCGTTGCAGGCCAGCGATCCCGGGATCAACTGGGCAGAACGGGCGAGCTATAACCTTGACCGGATGCTGGTACATGGCACGCGGCGCGCCGCAGAAATGATCGAGGTTGCCGCGACTTTGCGGGAACTGGGCCTGCCCGACCGGATGGCGCAGGCGACAATCCCCTGGCAGGCGGAGCTTGCCGCGTTGCGGCTGGATCCGGGGCCGGACAGTCTGAGCCAGCGGGCCGACATGGTTCTGCGAGCGCTGCGATGATCGCCAGTCTGCGGCATCTGCGTGTCGTCCTGGAAGTGCAAAGGACACGCTCGATAACCCGCACGGCCGAGACGTTCCACCTGTCACAGCCTGCCGTTACATCGGCCCTGACAGGGCTGGAGGCGCGGATGGGGGTGGCATTGTTTGATCGTCACCCGTCGGGCCTTGACCCGTCGCCGGTGGGCGCGGCGTTGTGTCTGCGGATTGCGCGGGCCTTTGCCATCCTGGACCCGGCCCTGAGTGAGCTTTCTCCGCGTCTGGTGCGGACGGCCAGTCTTGCCAAGATCAAGGCGCTAATTGCGGTGGCCGAAACCGAGAGTTTTTCCGCCGGAGCGCGGCGGCTTGGCATTGCGCAGCCCACGGTCCACCGAGCTGTCAGCGAGATGGAGGGCGAGGTCGGGCAAGACCTGTTTAGCCGCACGGCGCATGGCGTGATACCCACCCGGCCTGTCCGCCATTTGGCTTTGGCCGCGCAACTGGCGTTTTCCGAGCTGGCACAAGCTCCGGCCGATATTGCCGAACTTTTGGGGCGCGAGGCCGGGCGCTTGGTCATCGGGGCGATGCCACTGTCACGTTCGGTGCTGCTTGGCCCTGCCATCGCGCGCTTTCGCGCCTCGGGGCGCACAATTCCTGTGCGGGTGGTGGAAGGGCCTTATGACGAGTTGGCGCTTGGCCTGCGGCGGGGTGAGATCGACTTTCTGGTCGGCGCTTTGCGGGCAGACGTCGAGGATCTTCAGCAAGACCTGATCCTCACCGATGCCATGGCGATCGTCTGCCGCCCTGACCATCCCGCACTGGGTCAACACGCCGACGTCCGCCTTTTGGCGCATGCGCCCTGGGTTGTCGCGCCCGAAGGCACCCCGGCGCGGAGTCATTTCCAGCGACTGTTCCAGGCCGAAGGTCTTCATCCACCGATCAGTCTGGTTGAGACGGGGTCGATGGAATTGTTGGTCGATCTGGTCGGCCAGACCGATCATTTCGGCTTTGTTTCGGCGCGGCAGGTGCAGAGGGTCCTAGCAAAAGGCATCCTGGCGCAGCTTGCCCATCCCCTTCCCGGCACGTCGCGGCCCATCGGACTTACCTTTCGGCCAAGCTGGCACCCCACGCTGGCGCAGTCAGAGATGGTTGCGGCGATCCGTTTCGTGGCGGCTCAGGCCGAGGCAGCCTGACGGAACTTTTTCAGCAGCCGCTTCAAATCATCCTGCTCTTGCCCGGTCAGGCAGGAAAACAGATCGCGTTCATGCGTCTCGACTGCCGCGCGGGCGGCAACAGCCAGCTTCTTGCCGGCCGGTGTCGGCATCAGCGCATGGCGCCGACGGTCCTGTGCCACGGGTGCGCGAATGATCAGGTTCCGACCGGCAAGCTCGTCAATCAGGGTCACCAGGTTTGAGCGTTCGATTTGCAGGGCATCGGCAAGCTGGGTCTGGGTCAGGCCGGGATGGCCCACGATGATCGACAGAGCCGAGAATGATACCGCGCGAAGGCCGAACTCCGACAGCACGCGGGACAGATCCGCCTGGACGATCGACAGCGCGCGTTTCATGCCGTAACCGATAAACTCGGACAGTTGTGTATCAATCCGGTTGGTTGTCTCGCCTGCCACCATGTCCCCTATGCTGGCCATGTCTTGCCCTTCCGCACTGATTGTCAGACCACAAGGGTAGCAAAACCAAACAGAGATACCATATAAATATTCTGCCTTGTTACTACTCACCCGTTATCTGGGCGGCAGGCGTACCCCACCGTCCAGCCGGATCACCTCGGCATTCAGGTAGGGGTTGGTCAGGCACATCAGGACGACATCGGCAAACTCGGCCGGTTTGCCCAGACGGTTCGGGAAGGCGACTTGCGCAGCGATGCCCTTCTGCACTTCCTCCGGCAGTTCGGCCAAGAGCGGCGTGAGAAATATGCCCGGCGCGATGGTGTTGACGCGGATGCCGAAGCGCGCAAGCTCCCGGGCCGCAGGCAGGGCCATCGAGACGATGCCCCCTTTGGAGGCCGCATAGGCTGTCTGGCCGATCTGTCCGTCAAAGGCCGCCACCGAGGCCGTGTTGACGATGGCGCCGCGCGCGCCGTCGGCATCGGGCGCGTTGGTTTGCATCCGCGTCGCCGCAAGACGCAGCATGTTAAACGTGCCGATCAGGTTCACGCGGATGGTACGCTCGAACGCGGAAAGCTCCATCGGTCCGTCACGTCCGACAACCCGGCTGGCCCCGCCGATGCCCGCGCAGTTCACCAGCCCCCAAAGCGGCCCTTGCACGGCGATGGCCGCGTCGAGCGCGGTGCCCGCGTCCTCGTTCGTGACATCCAGCGTCAGGGCATGGCCGCCAGTTTCGGCCGCCACACGGACGGCGCTTTCGGCACTGCGGTCAATCACGGTGACGCGTGCCCCCTTGGTCGCCAACGCGCGGGCCACAGCCTCGCCCAAGCCCGAGCCGCCGCCGGTGACGGCGATATGCCTTGCGCCAAGTTCCATCAGCGTTTTCCCTTCCAGTCGGCAGCGATTACGCTGGGGCCGCTTGCCCAGAGGGCTGCCACCAGGTCGGCCCGCTCACGCAATACGGCGCGCTGGTTGACCGAGCCCTTGTCGGTGACCTCGCCCTTTTCAAAGCTGAGCGGTCTTTCAAGGATCAGGGCCGCAACGATGCGGGTCGCACTGCCGGTGGCAGCGCGGGCGTGGGCGGTCAAGGCCTGTTCGAAGGCCGCCCGTACCGAGGGCGCAGCCAGTGGATCGGGCGCAACCGGTCCGGCAATTTCACGCAGGCGCGCCCAGTTCGGCACCAAAAGGGCGCGCAGGTCATCGCGTTCCTCGCCTGCGATCACGGCATCTGAAATCAGACCGCCGAGGGCATTGACCAACCCGGCCCGCAGAGCGCCAACCGCAACCCAAGTGCCGGTGGCCAGCTTGAAATTCTCGGCCAGGCGCCCGTCGAAGACGAAGCCTTCGGCCGGATCGCCGGGCGTGGCGTAGCGCAGCGCATCGCCCAATTTGTAGTAGCCTTCCTCATCATAGGCCTCAGTCGTCAGCTTGGCATTGCGCCAATAGCCGGGCGTGACCGAGGGGCTCTTTATTCTGGCCTCTAGCTTGTCGTCTTGCGGGACCAGTTTCAGCGTCACCCCGACCGCCGGAAAGCCGATATTGCCGGGCCGATCCTTTTTGTCACTGTAGTAGAGCGCAAAGGGCCCTGTTTCGGTGGCACCAAGTCCCGAGACGATGGGTAACCCGCCTGCCACCTTGCGCGCGGCCAAGCTGGCCAGACGGTCCCAGACAGGCTGGCTCATCCCGGCGCCTGCATACATGAGCATCTTGAGACGGGAGAAGAAGATGTCGGCCAGCGCGTCGTCGGTTTCCATCACGTCGAGCAGAAACTGATAGCCGATTGGCACATTGAAGTACCAGGTCGGCGCGACCTCGCGCAGAGTCCGGATGGTCTTGCCGATGTCGGCCGGCGTGGGGCGGCCATTGTCGATGTAATAGCTGCCGCCGTTGTAGATCGCCATGTTGAAGACCTTGTTGCCGCTGGCCGTGTGGTTCCACGGGGCCCAGTCCACCAGTACGGGCGGCTCGTCCTTCAAGAAGTCATAGGCCTCCAGCACCATCGCCTGGTTGGCGCAGAGCATCCGCTGCGTCTGGATCACGGCCTTGGGACTGCCCGTGGTGCCCGAGGTGAACAGGAACTTTGCCACCGTATCGGGGCCGACCGCAGCATGGGCAGCCTCTGCTGCCGCCGATGGCAGGGTGTTGAGAAGCGTATCGAAGGGGATGACCTCACGCGGACTGCCGCCGCCCGAGGAGAGGCAGACGAGGGGAACGTCCGTTTGCAGCGTGGCATCGATCGCGGGCAGGAACCTGGCCGCATGGTCAGCAAACACCATCCCCGGCGTCAGTTGATCGATCACCTGCCCTAGCTTGCCACGATCCTCGCCCAACAGCGCATAGGCGGGCGAGAGAGCTGCTGATGGAATGCCCACATGCTGCGCCCCAAGCGCCATCATGGCATGGGAAAGGCTGTTGCCCGACAGGATCAAGAGCGGACGTTCCACCGACAAGCCCCGCGCCAGGAGCGCCGAGCCGATGGCCTCGATCGCCGCAGCACCCTGCCCATAGGTCACGCGCTGCCATTCGCCATCGGCCCCTCGCTCGGCCATCCATAAACGGTCCGGGTTAAGGTCTGCCCAATGCAGGAACCGTTCCGTCATGCAGCGTGGGTAAGGGCCGATCTCTGCCGCTTGCCGGATCAGGATGGTTCCGTCGCGCCGAGTCTCGCTGCAAAGCGTGATGGCGGCTTTTGCCTTCGGCTCCAACGTCCTGGTGTCCATCATTCCCTCCCCCGAGTGGCCAAAGGCCAATTCATGACAGTAAACTGTTATTGGATATAACATTAGCTGCCATGCGTCGTTTCTGCAAGAGATGTTTACACGATAACATTTATATGGAATAACTAAATCCACGCTGCCGAGGAGTGTGCTGGGATGGACGGACAGATCGAACAACTGATCACCTATGAACTGCGGGGCGAGATCGCGCTGATCGGTCTGAACCGTCCGGCAAAGCGGAACGCGATCAGCGACCGAGTGGTCGAGGCGCTGCACATGGCCATCGAATCCGCGCAGCTCGAGGCGAAGGCCGCGGTGATCTTTGGCGAGGGACAGCATTTCTGCGCTGGGCTGGACCTGGCCGAGCACGTGGAAAAGCCGCTGATCTCCGCCGTCCAGGGCTCGCGGCGTTGGCACCGGATCTTTGACGGGATCGAGCGGGGGGGCATCCCGTTTGTCGTGGCGTTGAAGGGCGCGGTTGTCGGCGGCGGGTTCGAACTGGCCGCCTCGGCCCATGTGCGCGTGGCCGACGAGACCGCCTTCTTCGGCCTGCCCGAGGGCACGCGCGGTATCTTTGTCG
>JAIYDR010000223.1 GCA_027487395.1 Rhodobacter sp.
ACGCGAACAGGCCAATCCCGCCAAGGAACAGAGACACCGGGATCAGGAAAGCCAGGATGTCCATGTCACTTCAACCTTAATGCGTTCAAAGAAACGGTGATTGATGACAGCGACATCGCCAAGGCCGCCGCCAAGGGGGTGGCCGATCCGATCAGCGCCAAGGGCACAGCGATCACGTTGTACATGCCCGAGATCACAAAATTCTCGATGATCCGACGCGAGGTCTGATGTGCGATCCGTGCAGCATCGGCAATCGGGGCCATATCCTGACACAAAAGCACGATATCCGATGCCACCCGCGCCGCATCCAAAGCCGAGGCCGGAGAGATCGACACATGCGCCGCCGCAAGTGCTGCCGTGTCGTTCAGCCCGTCGCCCACCATCAGCACGCGATGCCCCGCCTGCGACAGTGCCGCCACCCGCGCGGCCTTTTCAGCGGGCACAGCACCGGCGGTCCAATCCGCAATTCCCAAACGTGCGGCCAGATCGGCCACCGCCCCCGGCGCATCGCCGGAAATCAGCACGATCCGCTTGCCCTGCGCCTTCAACCCCGCAATCGCGGCCTCGGCCCCCGGACGCAGACGGTCGGCAAAGGTAAACGCGCGGGGACTGCCATCGCCGGTGCACAGATAGGTCGCCGTCACGGGCAAAGCCGCACCGCCACACCATTCGGCGCGGCCAAGGCGCACGGTCATGCCGCGCCAAACCCCTTCGACCCCATAGCCTGGCACCTCGCGCAACCCTTCGACCCGTGCGGGCCGGATACCCCGCGCGCGGGCCGCATCTGCCAAAGCCACGGCCAAGGGATGCGAGGAGGCCGCCGCCAAGGCCGAAGCCACCTCGATCGCCAGATCGGGATGATCGGTCAGATTGGTCGGCTGCGGCGCGCCCATGGTCAGGGTGCCGGTCTTGTCAAAGACCACCGTATCCACCTCGGCCAGACGTTCCAGCGCGGTGCCGTCCTTGATCAACAAGCCCTTGCGGAACAGCTTTCCACTGGCCGCCGTCACCACTGCAGGCACTGCAAGCCCAAGCGCGCAAGGGCAGGTGATGATCAGCACGGCGGCCGAGATATTGACGGCAAAGCGCACATCGCCCCCGGTCTGCCACAGCCAAAAACCAAAGGCGGAAAAGGACAACAGATGCACCATCGGCGAATAGAAACTGGCCGCGCGTTCCGCGAGGGATTTGTACGTCGTCCGCGCATTCTCCGCCACCGACACCAGATCAGCCATGCGGTGCAGGCTGCTGTCCTTGCCTGCTGCTGTCACACGCAGGGTCAGGGGGCCGGTCAAATTGACCTCTCCGGCGCTGACAGGCGTTCCGGGACCCACAAAAACCGGCAGGCTTTCGCCGGTCAAGAGGCTTCGGTCGACCTCTGATTGTCCATCCAATACCACACCATCCACTGGCATCCGCCCACCGGGACGAACGCGGACCATCTCACCCACCAAAACCTCGGTGATGGACAGGGTCACCTCCACCCCGTCGCGGATCACAACCGCCCGCGGCACCTCCAGCGCGGCCAATTCTTCGGCGGCTGAACGGGCCACGGCGCGGGTGCGGTGATCCAGATAGCGCCCCAACAGCAGGAAGAACGACAGCATCACAGCAGCATCGAAATAGGCGTGATGGCCACCCATCCACGTCTCGAACAGCGAAATCGACGAGGCGAGGATCAGCGCCAAAGAGATCGGCACATCCATCCCCAACCGCCCCGCGCGCAAGGATACCCAGGCGGATTTGAAAAACGGCTGGCCGACAAACACCACCGTCGGCAAAGCGATGGCGGCGGAAATCCAATGGAACAGATCGCGCGTCGTATCATCCGCACCGGACCAGACGGCGACGGACAAAAGCATGACGTTCATCATCGAGAAAAACGCCACACCCAACCGCATCAAGAGGTCACGCCCTTGCCGATCCGTCTCTGTCGCGGACAAAAGACCGGGGTCAAGTTCGTGCGCCTCATATCCCACACTTTTCAATGCGGCGATCAGGTGGTCGGCGGTCACCTCTGGCGCGGCCTCAACACTCACCCGCTTCATCGTCAGGTTCACCCGCGCGCTGTCCACCCCCGGCAGGGCCAACAGGCCATGCTCCACCGTGGTGATACAGGCCGCACAATGGGCAGTCGGCAAGGACAGCATCAACCGGGCATGAGCCGTCCCCACCTGCCGTGCAATGTCCATGGCCGAAGGGGCCGCGATACAGGCCGGGCAAGCGCTCAGGCTGGCGTGATCGGTGTCCTCCAGCGGTTGGGCAAAGCTCATGGCGCTATTCCCGGACCAACAGATCAAGCCGCTGGTTGAACAGCGTGCCATCCGCCGCTTTGGCGTTGACGACGACAATCCACTTGCCACGCGGCAAGGTCACGTCAGCGACGAATACACCCGACTGGCGGTTGAACACCGGCGTAAAGTCATCCTTCGATTCCGTCGCGCGGCCCACAAGCACCTCCAGATCAGCCACCACCGCTGGCAAGCCGCCGCGGTCGGTGAAGTTTAGGCTCAGAAGTCCGGGCCGATAGTCATGGGTCAGCTGCCAGCCCAAGGCCAGTTGCGCCTGTTTGCGCGCGTCGAAATCCTGACTGGCGACATAGCCATTCGCCACCTCGATCCCCGGAAAAGTGCTGATCGCCTGATACGCCATCACCAGATTGACCGCGATGATGATGCCAAAGGCCCCGGCGGTGACGGCAAAGACGTGACGCCCTGTAATCTCGGCCATCTCAATCATCCTTTCCGTTAAAGACAGTGTCATGCGAGACCCGCTCTGTGCCCCCCGCGCGGGAAACCCAAAGCCGCAGGCGGGTCTTGTCCTCGGTGGCGGCTTCGCTGTCCGGTGCGGCCTCGATATAAACCCGCTGTTGCAGGGTCTCATTGGCGGGCACAGTGACCTGGGTATCCGCAGCCCCTTCAAGGTGCAGGATGAAATGCTCCTCAGAGGTCACGGTGATAAGGTAGGTCTCATCCTGCCCGGATTTGTTGCGCAGGCGCAGATCATAGGTGTTGCGGATGGTGCCATCCTTCAGCGTGACGTAAAGCGGGTTGCGCTGGGGCGTCACGCTGATGTCGATGGGGGATCGCAGGAAAAGCGCCACCACCAACCCGATGCCGACCCCGGCCCAGAGCACGGTGTAGATCACGGTGCGTGGGCGAAAGACGTGTTTCCAGACCGATTTCGCAGGCTGGCCCGCGCGTTCGCGGGTCTCATCGGTCAAGGCGAGGTAGCCGATCAATCCGTGCGGCTTGCCGATCTTGTCCATCGTGACATCGCAAGCGTCGATGCACAGACCACAAGTGATACAGGCCAGTTGCTGGCCATCGCGGATGTCGATCCCCATCGGGCAGACGTTGACGCAGGCCATGCAGTCGATGCAATCGCCGTTGCCTTCAACCGCCTGCTTGCCGCGCGGCTCTCCGCGCCAATCGCGGTAGCCGATGGTCAGGGTGTCCTCGTCCATCATCGCGGCCTGAATGCGCGGCCAGGGGCAGGCGTAGATGCAAATCTGCTCACGCGCAAAGCCGCCAAAGGCAAAGGTCGTCGCGGTCAGGATGAACATCGTCGTATAGGCGGCGGGATGGGCACTCAGCGTGACCAGATCGCGCATCAGCGTTGGCGCATCGGTGAAGTAAAAGATCCACGCCCCGCCCGTCGCCAGACCGATCAGCAGCCAAATCGCCCATTTTGTCAGGTTCTTGCGGATTTTCTCGGCGTCCCAGCCCTGCCGATGCAAGCGGATGCGGGCGTTGCGGTCGCCCTTAACCCAACGTTCCACAAGGATGTATAAGTCGGTCCAGACCGTCTGCGGGCAGGCATAGCCACACCAAACTCGCCCAGCGGCTGAGGTGAACAGGAACAGCCCCAAGCCCGCCATGATCAGCAAACCCGCCACGAAATAGAATTCATGCGGCCAGATTTCGATCATGAAGAAGAAAAAGCGCCGGTTGGCGATATCCACCAGCACCGCCTGATCGGGCAGGTTCGGCCCCCGGTCCCATCTGATCCACGGCGTCACATAGTAGATGCCCAGCGTCACCGCCATGAGCCACCATTTCAACGTGCGGAAGGTGCCCTTGACCCGGCGCGGAAAGATCGGCTCGCGCTTTGCATAAAGGCTGGGGGGATCAATGTCGGGACTGGTCACGGAGAACTCCGAGTCTCTGGCTGTGGATTGTCCCCGGTATGGGCCACGCAGCCCCCCGACACATTGATGCAGGTCAAACCATCATCCGGAATGCAGCTTTGTCGCAGGGGCCGGGAGACCAAGTTTTTCCGAAAACTCCGCCGCGAAGCCTGTTTGCAGGCTTCGTCCTGCTTCCTGTCACAGGAAACGCCGTCGCGCTGAGTGGAAAAAGGGGCCCCCGAAAGGGCCCCAAGGTCACGCGCAACAAGAAAGCAGGATCACTCACCGCCACCGCGTGAGTGGACATAGGCGGCGACCGCGCGGATTTCGTCCTCGGTCAACCGTCCGGCCCAAGGCGGCATCACGCCAAAGCGGGCGTAGGTGACCGTGGTCTTGATCGCGGCACGATCCCCACCGTAAAGCCAGATCGCATCGGTCAGCGTCGGCGCACCCTGAGCACGGTCGCCCTGCCCCTTTTCGCCATGGCAAGCGACACAGTTTTCGGCGAATACCGTCGCCCCCTCAGCCGCCAAGGTCGCGTCATGCTCTTGTCCTGAGATGGCCAGCACATGCTCTACCACCGCATCGACCTGCGCCGGTTCCAGCAGTTCGTCCACGCCAAACCGGGGCATTTGCGAATAGCGGGCGTCGGCGTCGGCGGTATTGCGAATGCCATGGGTGATGGTGGTGTGGATGTCGTCGATGGTGCCGCCCCACAGCCAGTCATTGTCCAGAAGGTTGGGATAGCCCTTGCCGACCACCCCCGCCGCCCCGGCACCATGGCATTGCGCGCAGTTGGTGCGGAACACCGCCGCCCCGGCCGGTTCGGCATAGGCCATCAACTCGGGCGTGGTGACGATCTGGTCCAGTGGTGCGGCCACCAACTTGGCCTTGATGTCAGCGTTCTTGGCGTCGAATGTGTCAATCTCGGCCTGCACATCGGCGCGGGTGGATGATCCCAATACCCCGGGCGTCGCCCCGGTCAACAAAGGCCATGCCGGATAGGCGATGGTATAGCCGATGCCCCAGACGATGGTGGCATAGAACACCCAAACCCACCAACGCGGCAGCGGGTTGTTCAACTCTTCGATGCCGTCCCATTCATGGCCGGTGGTGCCGACCTGCCCGGGTGCGGCCTTGGTCACTTTCTTGGCGCACATCTCTCAGGCCTCCTTCTGGCTGGCAGCCGGTTTGGTGTCGTCGCGGAAGATCGACCGCGCCGCCTGATCGTGCAGGGGGCGACTGCCGGGGCGCAGAGCCCAGACGATCACCCCAAGAAACACCGCCGTCAGGGCGACAAGCGCCCAACTGTCGGCGAAGTGACGCAGCAAGGAATAGGTTTCCATGATCCCACCCCCCTTAGCGGCTTGCATCAGGCGTGAAGGTCGAGAAATCGACCATCGTGCCCAGCACTTGCAGATAGGCGATCAGCGCATCCATCTCGGTCAATGCGACCTGACCGTCGAAGTTGGAGACGTTGGTCTTGGAATAGCGCTCTTGCAGACCGGAATAATCGCTGTCCGGGTCGGCCTGTGCGACGAAATCCGCCGCCGCATTGGCCATCATGTCGTCGGTATAGGGCACGCCGACCATCCGATGCGTCGCCATCTCGTCGCCGATATACTTGGCGTCAATCACATTGTTCAGCAGGAAGGCATATTTCGGCATCACCGATTCCGGCACAACCACCTGCGGATTCGTCAGGTGATCCACATGCCAAGCGTCGGAATACTTGCCACCCACACGGGCGAGGTCAGGCCCCGTGCGCTTGGACCCCCATTGGAACGGATGATCATATTTCGACTCTGCGGCCAACGAATAATGGCCATAGCGCTCCACCTCATCGCGCATGGGGCGGATCATCTGGCTGTGGCAGACGTAGCAGCCTTCGCGGATGTAGATGTCGCGCCCCGCCAATTCCAAGGGTGTATAAGGGCGCACCCCTTCGACGTTTTCGATCGTGTTCTCAAGGTAGAACAGCGGCACGATCTGCACGATCCCGCCGATGGTCACCACCAACAGCGACAGCACCATCAGCAGCGTCGCGTGGGTTTCGATTGCCTTGTGCTTGTCAAGAAAAGCCATTTTCCCCGCCTCCACTCATTCAGCAGGGACAGCCGACCCGGCACCAACCTTGGCAGGTTGGGCGCGGACGGTCATCCACAGGTTGTAAACCATGATGAGTGCACCGGCGAGGAACATGACCCCACCCAAGCCCCGCACCACATACATCGGGAACTTCGCGGCCACCGTGTCGGCGAAGGCGTTCACGAGGAAGCCGTTGGCATCCACTTCGCGCCACATCAGGCCCTCCATGATCCCCGTCACCCACATCGAGGACGCGTAAAGCACGATCCCGATGGTCGCGAGCCAGAAGTGCCAGCTCACCAGACGCAGCGAATAAAGGCCGTCGCGGTTCCACAGCCTTGGTGTCAGGAAATAGAGCGCGCCGAAGGTGATCATCCCATTCCAGCCCAGCGCACCGGAATGCACATGGCCGATGGTCCAGTCGGTGTAATGCGACAGGCTGTTGACTGCCTTGATCGACATCATCGGACCTTCAAAGGTGGACATGCCGTAGAACCCGATGGACACCACCATCATCCGTATGATCGGATCGGTCCGCAGCTTGTCCCAAGCCCCCG